>CAZXKG010000018.1:995-32778 GCA_964641695.1 uncultured Conexibacter sp. | reverse complement strand
AAGACGGGCCCCTGCCACTTGCGGATGCAGGCGCTGGTCTTCTCGCCGAGGGCGGTGTGGGCCTCGTCGCAGATCACGATCGAGTAGGCGTCGGAGATCTGACCGGCGTTGCGGACGAACCACTGGTAGGTCTCGACCGTGACCGGGCCGTAGGCGTTGTCCTGGCCCTTCAGCAGCGGCGGCGAGAGGCGCTCCTTGTAGCCGCGGGTGGAGATCTCGCCGATGAACTGGTCGACGAGGTTGCGGCGGTGGGTGAGGATCAGGATGCCGCCGGTCCGCGAGGCTTCGACGAAGCCGACTGCGGCGACCGTCTTGCCGGCGCCGGTCGCGTGCTCGAACCAGAACCGGCGCGAGGCTCCGGGGTCGTCGGGAGCCTCGGCGACGACCTCGTCGTCCTCGTCGACGCTGATCGGCTCCTCGTCCCAGTCCTGCGGCTCCTCGTCCTCGGCGAGGACGTCCTCGTCCTCGCCTTCGAGGGCCGCCGCGCCGTTGGCGTTGCCGGCCCCCTCCGCGCCGCCGGTCCCCTCGAGCTCGGTGACGATCGCCGCCAGGGTCCCGGACAGCGCGTCCACCTGATGCTCGTTGAGATGGGCGCCGTCGCGCAGCAGCGGCGGATCCTCGTCCAGCACCCGTTCGAGTCCGAGCATCAGCGAGTAATCGCGACGCCAGGCCGGGGACGGCTCCTCGAACCCCTCCTCGATCTCGATCAGGGCCGCGTCGAAGGCGAGCCGCCGCGCGGTCGCGGGGGCGAGATCCTCGAGCGACTCCCCGTCGAGCAGGATCGGTTCGCGCGTGAACGCTTGTACGCGTTCGAGATCTGCGCCGGTTGGCGCTTCGGCCGCGGTTGCGGCAAGTGCGGTGATATCTGCCATCAAGAAAGGCTGGTGTCCGCCTCGCCCGTCCAACCAGAACGGGCTGAGCAGTAAGCTGGATGCCGATCGGGCGCCCTTCGCACCCGACTCGTGGGCCCGCCAGGCGGCGGAGGCCCCGCGGTCCAACGATTCCCCTCGGACCGTGTTGACCATTAAAGCAGGGGATGAGGCCGGATGAGCTTCCAGGAACGCAGGCGGACAGGGCGAGCATGGCGGGCGACGCTCGTGGCATTGGGCGCTGCGCTGTTGGCGGCCGTGGTGCCCGGGTGCGGCTCCGGCGACGAAACGGGAGGCGATGCCCCCGATTACGAGTCGGCGCTCGAGTCGGCGCCGCCCCGTCTCGCGGCGTTCTACGCGGATGGCGACGCCGTCCTCGCCGGCGGCGAGGCGACCTACGAACGCCTGCTGAGCGAGGCCGAGGGCTACCCGGTCGTGGTCAACAACTGGGCCTCCTGGTGCATGCCCTGCCGGGACGAGTTCCCCCACTTCCAATCGCAGGCCGCCGAGCACCTCGACGAGGTCGCTTTCCTCGGGGTCGACTCCGAGGACTCCACCGACGCGGCCGAGACATTCCTGCGTGACAACCCGCTTCCCTACCCGAGCGTCGAAGCGCCGAACAAGCGCGACTTCCAGGACTGGATCGGGCGCGAGCTGGTCGGTTACCCGAACACCGTCTTCTACGACGCCGACGGCGAGCTCGTCTACGCCAAGCAGGGTCCCTACCGCGACGAGGCCGAGCTCGCGGCCGACATCGACAAGTACGCGCTGCGAACCGGGTAGCGTGCAGGTGGCAGCATGGCCGTGATCGAGACAGCCTCAATCCTGGGCGACCCGAACGTCGCCTACGTCCTGCTGCTGATCGGCTTGCTGGGGATCGGGCTGGAGATCTTCTCGCCCGGGACCGTCGTCCCCGGCGTGATCGGGTCGATCTCGCTGATCCTCGGGATCATCGGCGCGACCGAGCTCCCGGTCGAGGCGATCGGCGTCGTCCTGCTCGTCGTCGGCGTGCTCGCCCTGATCGGCGAGGCGCATCTGCCGACCGCGGGGATCCTCGCGGTGGTCGGGATCGCCGCCCTGATCGGCGGCGGCTTGCTGATCTTCGACGGGGACGGGGACGGCGTCGGCGTCAGCCCGGTGCTGGTGATCGTCTCCTCGCTGGTGCTCGCCGGTGCGCTGCTGTTCGTCGGGCGGAAGGCGATGGAGGTGCGGAACCGTCCCTACCTCGCCGGCGAGGAGGAGCTGGTCGGACAGACCGCGGACGTGCGCTCGCGGCTCGACCATTACGGTCAGGTCTACGTCGCCGGTGCCCTCTGGAGGGCGCGAGTGGACCCCGCGAATGCGCCCGTGGAGCCCGGGTATAAGGTCAGGATCGTCGAAGTCGAAGGCTTGACGTTGACCGTCGAGCCCACTGGGGAGAGCAGCGGTGCGGGACGTGAGTCCCCCGAGAGGTTCGAGAGATCCGTGGAAGGAAGTGAGAAGTGGTGGCAGTCGCAGTAGTCGCAGCAGTGGTGGTGATCGCGCTGCTGTTGGCAGCGGCAGCGGTCCGGATCCTCCGCGAGTACGAGCGTGGGGTGATCTTCCGGCTCGGGCGGCTGATCGCGCTCAAGGGGCCGGGCCTTCGCTTCCTGATCCCGATCGTCGACCAGATGGTTCGCGTCGACCTGCGGACGGTGACGCTCAACGTCCCCCCGCAGGAGGTGATCACCAAGGACAACGTGACGGTCCGGGTCAACGCGGTCGCCTACTTCCGCGTGGTCGACCCCGACAAGGCGATCACCGAGGTCGAGAACTACCTCGTCGCCACCTCGCAGATCTCGCAGACGACGCTGCGGTCGGTGCTCGGCAAGGCCGAGCTCGACTCCCTGCTGGCCGAGCGTGACCGGCTCAACTCCGAGCTGCAGGTGATCATCGACGAGCAGACCGAGCCCTGGGGCGTGAAGGTCTCCACGGTCGAGGTCAAGGACGTCGAGATCCCGGTCGAGATGCAGCGGGCGATCGCGCGCCAGGCCGAGGCCGAGCGTGAGCGACGGGCGAAGATCATCTCGGCCGAGGCCGAGTTCCAGGCGGCGCAGAAGCTCAGCGACGCGGCCGACATCATCAGCCGCAACCCGGCCACCCTGCAGCTCCGCTACCTGCAGACGCTGAGCGAGCTGGGCGCGGCGCAGACGATCATCTTCCCGCTGCCGATCGACCTGTTCGACGCCTTCAAGGGGGCGATGAACGCGGTCACGACGGGCGCTGGAAGCGGTGACTCACCGAGCCTGCCCGGCGGCGGCCCGACCGGTGGATGAGCAGCCGGAGCCGCAAGCACGCATAGATCAGCTCACCGGCCTGCGGACGCTGATCGCGCCCGGCAGGGAGGCACGGCCCCGTGGGTTCGCCACGGGGGGGCCGAGCGCGAAGGCCGATGCCGCCGAGACGTGCCCCTTCTGCGAAGGGCGCGAGGAGCGGACGCCGCCCGAGGTCTGGGCGAGCCGACCTGAGGGGGGCGAGGCGAACGGGCCAGGGTGGCGGCAGCGCTCGGTCCCGAACCTGTACCCGGCGCTGGTGCAGCCCGGCGGCGGTCGGGGAGCGCGGCCGGAAGCGGGGATGAGCAGCGACGCCGATCCGCTCGCGGCGTCGCGCTGGGCTGAGAACGACCTCTTCAAGACGGGATCTTCGGAGGGCGCGCACGAGGTCGTCGTCAACGCGCCCGAGCACGCGAGGTCGCTGCGGGAGCTGGGCGTCGACCGCTTGGCGGAGGCGATGGGGGCCTGGCGCGAGCGAGTTGCCGCGCACGCGGACTCCGCCTCCTACGTCCACCTCGGTGTGAACGAGGGGCCGGATGCGGGCGCGACGCTCGAGCACACCCACGCTCAGCTTCTGGCGCTGCCGTTCGTGCCGACGGAGGTCGCGCGGGTGCGCGAGCGGTTCACCGCCTACCACGAGCGCACCATGGGCGGGCATCTGCTGGCAGACGTGATGGTCGAGGAGATCCGCCGCCGCGATCGGCTGGTGGCCTTCGACGACGAGGCGATCCTGATCTGCCCCTGGGCCTCTCGCAATCCCTACGAGCTGCGCCTGATCCCGCGCACGCCCGAGCCGCGCTTCGACCGCGATCCCCGCGGCGCCGCGCTGCTGGCGAAGGCGTTGGATGCGCTCGCGGCCGTCCACGGGGAGAACGTCCCGATCAACCTCTGGGTCCGCACCGCGCCCCGCGGCAGCGAGGAGTTCCACTGGTACCTGGACATCGTCCCGAGGGTCGCGACCAAGGCCTCGATCGAGCTCGGCACCGGAGTGGACCTGAACTCGGTCGCCCCCGAGCAGGCGGCGGCGGAGCTGCGCGCGGCGTCCTAGGGCCCGCCTCTTGCAGGCGCACCTGCCGGTGACTGGCTCGAGCCGGCGGCGCGGGATGGATTCCCGAATGGAATCGGCCCCCCGCGCCATTCGACTGGTTCTTGGCGGCGGCGCGTACGAGTCTGTGCCCGTGCCCGCGACTACCGAATCGAAGAGCAAGCGACTCGGTTTCGCGATCGACCATCGGAGTTGCATCGGCTGTCACGCGTGCACGGTCGCCTGCAAGCAGGAGCACGGGGTCGAGCTCGGCGTCTTCCGGACCTGGGTCAAGTACATCGAGCAGGGCACGTTCCCCGACGCCAAGCGCTACTTCTCGGTCCTCCGCTGCAACCACTGCGACGACGCTCCCTGCGTGAAGGTCTGCCCGGTCACCGCCCTCTACAAGCGCGAGGACGGGATCGTCGACTTCGATTCCGATCGGTGCATCGGCTGCAAGGCGTGCATGAACGCCTGCCCGTATGACGCCCTCTACATAGATCCCCACTCCCACACGGCTGCCAAGTGCAACTTCTGCGCGCACCGCGTGGAAGGAGGGCTGAAGCCTTCCTGCGAGATCGTCTGCCCGACCGAGGCGATCGTCTCCGGCGATCTCGACGACCCGTTGTCCGAGATCAGCAAGCTGATCGCCGGCGAGGACGTCCAGGTCCGTGCCCCTGAGCAGGGAACCGGGCCGAACGTCTTCTACCTGGGCGCGAACGAGGCTGCCCTGACGCCGACCCAGGTCGGCGGCGGTGACGCCTACCTGACGACGGAGGTGCACCCCTCCCAGAAGGAGAAGCTCGCGCCGCTCTCGGAGGCTCCGGCGACCGTGATGGCGGACGTCTCCCACCCGCCGCCGTGGGGCCGGCAGGTCTCCAGCTACTTCGTCACCAAGGGAATCGCCGCCGGCGTGATGATGCTCGCGCCTTTCCTGCTTCTGCTCGCCGGCGACGGCTCGGATCTCGTGAACCTGGCGCCGAGCGGACTCGCCCTGCTGGGGATCGCCCTCACCGGCCTGCTGCTCGTGGCGGATCTGAAGCGACCGGAGCGGTTCTACTACCTGCTCATCCGACCGCAATGGGGCTCTTGGCTCGCGATCGGCGCCCAGGTGATCGGCGTGGCGTCGTTGCTCGCCGCCGCGTTCGGCGCGGCTTCCCTCTTCGGCTGGGACTCGCTGCGCGACGTGCTCGCCTGGATGCTCGTCCCCGCCGGCGTGATGCTCGCTTGCTACACGGCGTTCCTCTTCAACCAGTGCAAGGGGAGGGACCTCTGGGAGAGTCCCCTGCTGCTTCCGCACACGATCGTCAACGCTCTCGTGGCCGGCGCCGCCGGGCTCGCGCTCGCGTCCATCGCGCTCGCCGCTCCCGGCGAGGTCGAGTCGCTGCTGGCGGTGACGATCCTCGCCGGGGTTCTCGCGGGAGCCGCCCTGATCGCCCTCGACGTCTTCGGGGGCCATCCGACCGAGCAGGCCGAGCGCGCCGCCCTCAACCTCCGCCGGGATCTCTACGCACGGCGGTTCTGGCTTGGCGGGATCCTGCTCGGAGTCGCCGTCCCGGCCGCGTTCGCCACCGCGTTCCTCCTCTCCGGCGCCGGAGTGCTCCTCGCCCTCGCCGGCGCCGCGGCGCTGATCGGGATGTGGTGTTACGAGGACGCGTGGGTCCGCGCCGGCCAGAGCGTGCCGCTGAGTTGATGAGCCGCACCGAGGCCGACAACTTCCCCCCGATCGAGCGTTGGGACGACTGGAGCGAGTACGACCCGGACGCCTGGCCGCGGAAGGAGAAGAAGAACTACCTGATCGTCCCGACCGTCTGCTTCAACTGCGAGTCCGCCTGCGGGTTGACGGCGTACGTCGACAAGGAGACGCTCGAGATCCGCAAGCTCGAGGGCAATCCCCACCATCCCGGGAGCCGGGGACGGAACTGCGCCAAGGGCCCGGCGACGATCAACCAGATCAAGGATCCGGAGCGGATCCTCTACCCCTTGCGGAGAAAGGGCCCGCGAGGTGGCGGGGAGTGGGAGCGCGTGAGCTGGGACCACGTGCTCGACACCTTCGCCGAGCGGATGCATGAGGCTTTCTCCTCCGGGAGGGCGAACGACGTCATGTACTTCGTCGGACGCCCGGGTGAGGACGGGTTCGCCGACCGGTTCCTGGAGACCTGGGGATGCGACGGTCACAACTCGCACACCAACATCTGCTCCTCCGGCGGCCGCGCCGGCTACGGCTTCTGGTCGGGAACCGACCGTCCCTCACCCGACTACGCGAACGCCAAGTTCACGCTTCTGGTCTCCGCGCATCTCGAGTCGGGTCACTACTTCAACCCTCACGCGCAGCGGATCGTCTCCGCCCAGCGGGAGGGCGGCAAGATCGCGGTGTTCGACCCGCGACTGTCGAACACGGCCTCCCGGGCCGACTACTGGCTGCCGACCTGGCCCGGGACGGAGGCGGCGGTGCTGTTGGCGATCGCCCGCGTCCTGCTGGTCGAGGACTGGGTCGATCGCGAGTTCATCCGTCGTTGGGTCAACTGGCGCACGTGGCTCGAGCACCTCTCCCCGCAGGCGACGCCCACCCTGGACTCGTTCCTGAACGAGCTCAAACGTCACTACGCGCGGTTCACCCCGGAGTTCGCCGAGAGTGAGAGCGGGGTCCCGGCGGCGATGATCCATCAGGTCGCAAGGGAGATCGCCGAGGCGGCGCCGGCCTTCTGCAGCCACATCTGGCGAGCGGCGGCCGCCGGCAACCTGCATGGATGGCAGGTCACGCGTGCGGTCTGGCTGCTCAACGTGCTGACGGGGTCGGTTGGGACCGAAGGCGGTGTCTCTCCGAACGCCTGGAACAAGTTCATCCCTCAGCCGTGGAGAAAGCCAACGGCCAACAACGCCTGGAACGATCTCAACTGGCCCAGCGAGTACCCACTTGCACACAACGAGATGTCCTTCCTCTACCCGCACCTGCTCATGGATGGGCGGGGCACCCAGCCGGTCCTCTTCACGCGGGTGCTGAACCCGGTGTGGACGTTCCCCGACGGGTACTCGTGGCTGCGGGCGTTGAGGGACGAGAACCTGATCGGACTGCACGGCGCGATGACGCCGACCTGGTCGGAGACCGCTTGGTGGGCCGACTACGTCCTCCCGATGGGCCATGGACCGGAGCGCCACGACACCCACTCCTACGAGACGCACGCCGGGCGCTGGCTTGGCTTCCGTCAGCCGGTGCGGCGGGTTGCGCTGGAGAGGATGGGAAGGCCCGTGGACTACACGTGGCAAGCGAACCCGGGCGAGGTGTGGGAGGAAGGCGAGTTCTGGATCGAGGTCTCCTGGAGGGCGGATCCGGACGGAAGCCTCGGGATTCGCCACTACTACGAGTCGCCGTACCGACCGGGCGAGAAGATCACCATCGACGAGTACTACCGGTGGATGTTCGAGAACTCCGTTCCGGGACTGCCGGAGAAGGCTGCTGCGGAAGATCTCGACCCGCTCGGGTACATGCGCAAGTACGGAGTGGTCGAGATCGCGGGCACGACGTACGGTGTGCATGAGGAGCCGGTCGACGTACCCGAGGACGTCGTCGAGGACGGCGGAGTCGAGGACACGATCGTCAAGCGGTCGTTCGACCCCAGCCACCTTCCGCTGACCGGTGACCCGCGCGCGGTCGGGGCGATGGTGGACGGCGAGCCGATGCGCGGCTTCAACACGCCCTCACGCAAGCTCGAGCTGTTCTCCCCCACCCTCTCGGAATGGGGCTGGCCCGAGCAGGCCGCGCCCGCCTACCTGCGTAGTCACGTCCACAGGTCGTTGATCGACCAAGGCCTCGGGGAGTACGCGCTCCTGCCGACCTACCGTCTGCCGACGATGATCCACAGCCGCTCCGGCAACGCGAAGTACCTGAACGAGCTCGCCCACACGCACCCGCTGCTCGTCTATCCCGAGGACGCGGAGCGGATCGGCGTCGAGACGGGCGACATCGTTCGCGTCGAGACCGAGATCGGTTACTTCGTGATCAAGGCGATGGTGACGGAGGGGATCCGCCCCGGGATCGTCGCCGCGTCGCATCACATGGGCCGCTGGCGCCTCAAGGAGGACAGCGGCAACGAGCGCTGGTCCTCCGCGCTCGTCGACATGCAGGAGAGCGGCGAGGGCGTCAGGTTCAGGCGGGTTCACGGAGTCCAGCCGTGGGAATCCGCCGACGCCAGCTCGAGCCGGGTCTGGTGGTCGGACGCCGGGGTCCACCAGAACATCACGTTCCCGGTCCATCCGGATCCGATCAGCGGAATGCACTGCTGGCACCAGAAGGTGCGCGTACGGCCGGCCGAGACCGACGATCGGTACGGCGACATCTTCGTCGACTTCGGACGGTCGCGAGACGTCTACCGGAAGTGGATCGGTCTCTCCCGGCCCGCGTCCGGCGATCTGAGGCGGCCGATCTGGCTCTTCCGCCCGGTGAAGCCGACCCTCGATACCTACCGGCTGCCGGAGGAGCTGCGTAAGGATCCGGTCGACGGGCTCCCGGGTGCTGACGATTTCGCCGGTCTCGTGGACTGGTCTCCGGCCGAAGTCTGGGGCCCGCTCCAGCGTTGAGCGCCCGCCCCGCCGGCGGACCTACCGTCAGCGCTGAGGCGGTGCCGGAGCGCGGTTTCGTTCGAGCTTCGCCGGCGACCAGGGGGATTGCTCAGTCAGGTGCTGCCAGAAGCGCTCGCCGCCTTCGGACAGGTCCTGATCTTGAAGCCGGACGGCGCGGAGCGCACGATGAAGGTCGACACCGGCCACCGGCAACCCGACCAGATGCCCGGTCTCGTGCTCGACCTCGATCGCGATCTGCGAGAGCAGGGTGAACCCGGTCGATGCAACCGCGTGCTTGAGGCTCTGTGTGCTGGCGACCTCGAGGCTCGGGGTCAGCGTGACGCCGTGCAGCCTCAGCGCCCCCTCCGCGACCGCACGGGTTCCGGATGCGGTCTCCCGCGTCAGATAAGGCTCCGACGGAAGCTCCTCGGGCGCAACCGTCTGCTGGTCGGCCCAGGGATGGTCGGGCCGGACGACGACCACGATCTCATCTTCCACGAGGGTCGCTGCGGTAAAGCCGGCAAGGGAGTCCGTCCCTTCTACGAAGCCGATCTCGACCCCCTCCTCGGCGACGGCTGACAGCACTCCGGGTGAGTTGAGGATTCCCAGCTGGACCCTGAGCCCTCTTCCCGCCTCGGTTGCGCGAAACGCCGCCAGCCACGTCGGCACGAGGAACTCCCCGACGGTCTGGCTCGCGGCGAGCTTCAGCGTTTCCGCCTCGTGCCCCCCGGAGGCGACCACCCGCTCCAGGTTCGCCAGGGCGGCGAGCGCGTGTCTCGCCTCCGGGTAGACGAGCTGCCCCTGCACGGTTGGGCTCACGCCCTTGCGGCTCCGGTTGAGCAACTCGGTGCCCAGCCGGCGCTCGAGCGATGAGATGCGTTTGGAGACGGCGGACTGGGTGAGATTCAGCGCTGATGCGGCATCGTGGATCGTGCCGGCGTCGACTGCCGCGACGAACGCGGCCAGCTCATGGCTCGACGGGGGATCGGCGGCGAAGGCGTAGGTCATCGAGCGCCGACCGGTCTATCGACCTTCGTCGTGCGGCCGCTCGTCGGGCGCCGCGGGCTCTGTGAAGGGAAGTGCACAAGTCGAAGCTACCCTGCCGATCACCCGGACGCCTCGGAGCTGGAGTCGTAGGAAACCTCGTCGATGTCCATGTCGACTCGTCTGAAGAGGCGCGACGCCTGGGCGGGAACCCCGCGGACCTCGACGTCGATGCCCGCGGCGCAGGTGTTCTCGCGAAGGTCGCGCAGCACCAACGCACCGGTCACGTCGATGCGGCCCAGGCCGTCGAGGTGGAGCCGCAGGACCTCGATCGAAGGGTGCTGCTCGAGCAGGTCGATCACCCGCTGCTGCATGCTCTCCGCCGTCGCGAACCAGAGCACTCCGGTGGGGCGCACGACCAGGGTGGTCCCCTCGAGCGACTCGTGGAGGTCCACCCGCAGCTCGCGGATCAGATGCCAGGCGATCGACATCGCGATCCCGGTCAGGACGGCGAGGTCGACGCGAGGTGCCATGGCGAGGGTCAGGACGAAGGTGGTGAGCGCGATCATCGATTGCGGCCTGGAGACGTTCCAGAGCCGACGGAGAAGTCGTAGCCGTCCGATCAGCTCGGTCACGGCGAGGATCACGATCGCCGCGAGCACCGCCGTGGGGAGGGGCGCGAGGATGGCCACGAAGGGAAGGACGAGCAGGACCGTCAGGCCCGTGAAGGCCCCGCTGGCGCGCGTCCTCGCGCCCGCCATCCGGTTGAGCGCCGAGCGTGAGAGCGAGCCTCCGACCGGGAATCCCCCTGAGATCGCCGAAGCCAGGTTGGCCGCTCCCTGGCCGATGAACTCCCGGTCAGGCTCCCAGGCGCGGCGATCCTGCGCGGCGAACGCCTTCGCCACCGTCGCGGCTTCGGCGAAGCCGACGACCGCGATCACCGTCGCCGGCAGCAGCAGCTCGATCGTGGAACTGAGTCGCAAGGTCGGCAGGTCGGGAAGGCCGACGGGTATCTCACCGACGATGGACCCCCCGTAGGCGAGCGCCGAGCTGCAGCCGATCGCCACCACGAGGGCGAGCAAGACGCCGGGGAAGAGCAGGCTGATCCGGCGGGTGGCGAGGATCACCGCCGCGGTGCCCGCGGAGAACCCGAGTGCCGCGATGCTCCATTCGTTCGGGCTGACCAGCGCCGTGAGCGCCGATTCCAGCACCCCTCCCTCGTTGCTGAGCCCGACCAGCGCGGGGATCTGCGTCGCGGCGATCAGGATCGCTGCCGCCGGCAGGAAGCCTCTGAGCATCGGCTCCGACATGAGGTGGGCGATCACGCCCAGCCGCGAGAAGCCGATGATGACCCGGACCAGCCCGACCAGCAGGGCGAGGATGATCCCGAGTCCGACGTACTCGTCGCTGCCGGGCGGCGCCATCGCCGACAGGGCGCCGAACGTGAGCAGGCTGGTGATCGCCACCGGACCGGTCTGCAGGTAGGGAGAAGACGCGAACAGCGCGGCGGCGAGCGGCGGCAGCGCCGACGCGTACAGGCCGGAGGCCGCCGGCATCCCGGCGACGTCCGCATAGGCCAACGACTGTGGAACCAGAACGGCAGCCACGGTGAGCCCGGCGATGACGTCCCGCCTCAGTGGGTGCACCTCGCCTCGTCGCGACGTCCGGCTCCCCAGGCGACGTCGA
Organism: uncultured Conexibacter sp.; assembly: GCA_964641695.1. Lineage (GTDB taxonomy): Bacteria > Actinomycetota > Thermoleophilia > Solirubrobacterales > 70-9 > RHKX01. The sequence goes on along the minus strand of CAZXKG010000018.1, from coordinate 21,364 downwards.
TCGTGGGATCGAGGCGTCTGCAGGAAGGGACGAAAGTAGGACGCACCCAAGCAGCGTCCCTCTTTCCCGGTTGGCCGGCCAGTCGCATCTCGCGGGCCATCGATTCCATCTCGGAATCGCCACCGGCCGGCCGGGCCCTGCGCCGGTCGATCGCCAAGAGGGTGAGCGGACCCAGGCAGCGCGCTGCTCGTTCGGCGACGACGACGGCACCACGCCTTAGCATCAGCCGACGCATTGGGGAGGAGACCCACCAGATGGCCAATCAAGCTGACCTCGAGTTCACGTACTCGCTGATCGATCGGATCTTCCGGCTCAGCCTCGGCGAGCTCGCCGACTTCTCGGGGGCCAAGTACGACGGCGACTTCTCGATGACCCTCGAGGAGGCGCAGCGCCGAAAGCACGAGTACGTCGCCGAGCAGATCGGGATCGACGCCGGCCGGCGCGTCTTGGACCTGGGCTGCGGCTGGGGCCCGATGCTGAACTTCGTCCGTGAGCGTGGCGGGGAGGGAGTCGGGGTGACGCTCTCCTCCGCGCAGGCCGCCGCTTGCCGCAAGCACGGGTTGGACGTGCGCCTGCAGGACGCCCGGGCGGTCGACCGTGACGGCTTCGGCGCCTTCGACGCGATCGCCAGCCTGGGCGCGTTCGAGCACTTCTGCTCGCCCGAGGACTACGAGGCCGGGCGGCAGGATCAGGTCTACCGGGACCTCTTCTCCAACCTCGCCGGGCTGCTGCCGAGCGGTGGACGGCTCTACCTGCAGACGATGGTCTTCGGCCCGAACATGATCGATCCGGAGCGGGTCACGATCGACGCCCCGCGCGACTCCGACGAGTGGTACCTGGCGCTGATGACCTACCAGTTCCCCGGGTCCTGGCTGCCCTTTGGCCAGGAGCAGGTGATCAAGGGGGCGGAGCCGGACTTCCAGCTCGTCGAGAGCCAGAGCGGTCGCCTCGACTACATCGAGACGATCCGCCAGTGGCGGGCCCGCTTCGCCGAGCCCAGCTTCAAGAAGACCCTGCTCAAGATGCGCCTGGTCCCGAAGTGGCTGACCAGCCCCGACTTCCGCCTCGCCTTCACCTCCGGCGTCAGCGCCAACAGCGTCTGCTTCGAGCGCGAGCTGCTCGAGCACCACCGCCTGACGTTCGAGAAGCGCTGAGGCTCCAGCTTCGCGTCGACGGACGGCGCGCTTTTCTAGGAGAAGCGTCTGATCAGGGTGTCGGAGCCGTCGTGAAGGGTCGATGCCACCGAACAGTGGCCCACGCAGTTTGACACCGGGTGGGAGCATCGTATTCTCGCTACCGAGCGGTAGCGAAGGAGCCTTCGGATGACAGTCAGTTCGATCCGGGATGTGGCGCGCTCGCGTGGAACCGGATCATCGCCGGCACCGACGCTCACGCCAAGAACTGCTCCCTGCTGCTCGCAGCCGGCGGGCAGATCCGCCTGGCGCCCCTCTACGACATCGCCTCGGCGCTGCCTCGCGCTGCTACGCCCGTAGGCTGTCTGGACGTGGATCTGGAGGAGACGGAACGGAAGCTGCGCGCCGAGATCGAGTCGATCGACGCCGAGATCGCCAAGCTGACGAAGCCGCCGGAGGCCGGTTCGACCATCGGCTTCGGGAAGCGCATCGGCGAAGGCACGAGCGAGGCGATCGATCGCTTCACCGCGGTCGGTGTCGCCAACGACCTGCAGGCGATCAAGGGCCGGATGGAGCGCGCGCTCGAGAAGCTCGCTGAGGGCACCTACGGAACCTGCGACAGCTGCGGTGCCACGATCCCCGAAGGCCGCCTAGGGGCCGCGCCGGCAAGCGTGCAGTGCATCGCCTGCGCGACGCGAGCACAGCGGTAGTCCGCCGCGATCTGGAGAGAGTCGCGCTGTTTTGTCTGTAGATGTTCTGTCAGCGATGCCGGAGCATGCGGGCGATGGAGCCACACGAGCTGTTTGGCAGGAACCTCCGCACTCTCCGCATCGAGGCCGGCCTGTCGCAGGAAGCCCTCGCCTTCGAGTGCGGCCTGCATCGAACCGAGATCAGCTTGCTCGAGCGCGCGGGTCGCGAACCGCGCCTCTCCACGATCGTGAAGCTCGCCGGTGCGCTGAACGTGGAGCCGTGTGAGCTGATCGAGGGCGTCCGCGGTTGAGGAACCGGTGTGACCTGGTGGGATGGTGAGCGTTGAGATCGCCCTGGCCCCTAGCCCGGTCTGCTTCCCAGCACGAGTAATGCCAGAACGCCCATAACGATCGAAACCACGACAACGATGAGACCGGCGGTGTCTTGTCGTCGGGCGACCAGCACGATTCCAAGGATGAACCCGATCACCGGTATGAATATGGCAGTGATGAGACCGAGCGCGTAGAGGCCGCTCGACCGTCCGGGGTCAGGAGCCGGAGTGGGCGGTGCGAAGTGCGTAGTCCACTGGCTCCCGTCCCAGTAACGTTGCTGAGGACGACCGGTAGTGTCCGGGTACCAGCCTGCAGGGGACGGTACGGCAGCGATGGTCTGAGCATCGGCCGGCCTAGTCATCTGACCAGTCTCCACTTGACGGGCAGCCACCGACCCCTGGCTCGCTACATCTGCGCTCGATTTCTTCCTCGTCCCGCGCGATGCTGAACTCGTTCTCTCCCTGCTCGGAGTGGGCGGTCACTACGTAGGAGGTGGATGTGGCGGAGACCTCCAAGTTCTCGGGCAGAGATGGCTCTATCTGCCGCAGCTCCGAACCGGTCGCACCCTCGTAGTACCCGCCGTTGTCAATTGCATATACCTCGATGGCCACCTGGGCGGACTCGGCCTCGAGCTGAGCAAGTTCGTCTGCGCGGAGCTGTTGTTCCGATGAGTTGTCCCGTCCGATCAGAAACCACGCCCCGGCTCCGATCAGCACGACAACGACTGCCGCGAACACGATCGGGACTCGGCGGTCACTGCCGAATGGCCTCCTGGCCCCTGTGGCGATCTGATGGGGTGGGGGAGGTACCGAAGGCGGAGGCGGAGGCGGAGGTGCCTGGCTCTGTCGTTGCACGTGCTCGGTCCACTCCTGGCCGTTCCACCATCGAGTACCCAATCCGTGCGGATCGTCATACCAGCCTGCCGGGGGATTCTGGGAAGCCTCAGGCCTGCGGGTGTCAGGTGGCGACTGACTTGCGGGTGGCGCGTTCGTCATGCGCCCTCTATCGGCCGTCTGTGGGAGAACTGAAATGTTTTGTCGGTCGGCCTACTGTCTGCAGCGACAAGGGAATGCCCGTCGTGGCTCCGACCGAGCGAGCTGGGGAGATCGGCCCTATGAAGAGTCGTGCCCCTTGGGCGCCCGATGTCGCTTCAGACGGCCATAATCTTTCGGGAGAGCCCCGATAGCTCAGCTGGATAGAGCGACTCCCTCCTAAGGAGTAGGCCCCTGGTTCGAATCCAGGTCGGGGCATTGATCCTTGCGGCGGTCGAACCGCGGGCAAAGGAGTCACGAACCGACGGCAACCGGCTGGGCCTTTGAAGTTCGCCTCGGCACTCGTCCGGCCCTCGGCTACGGTTCCGCGCGTGAATCTGCAACGGGCCATCGCTGCTCGATCGGGGGAGCTCCTGCTCTTCGCGGTGACGCCGCCGCGACTGACGACGAGCCCGCAGGGGGCCGCGGAGATCGCCCAGGTCACCCTGGAGCGACTGCTCTCCTAGCGCCAGAGGCGCCGCCACCTCACCAGACGATCGGAACGCCGTGGGCGGCGATGGCTGGATCGCGAGTTACGACCGCCACGCCCTCGGCCAGCGCTTGCGCGGAGAGCATGCGGTCGAAGGGGTCGCGGTGGGGCTTCGAATCGATCTCGACGATGGGCAGCCGTCGGTATGCGGTGGCCTGGCTGGGCTTGATCGGCAGTAGTGTGAACCCCTCGGCAAGCAGCTCCTCAGCCCAGCCGTCATACCGAACTTGGCCAACTTGGCCAATCGCTTGGCGCAACGAAGCATCGGTATCTAACGTGTAGTGGTGAGATGGATGGGGCACTCCCAACTCCGAACTGCTTCCCGCTCGGCTTGGCCAGCTAGCCTCTTCGGCCATGCCGCCACTCGCACGACCCTTTCCTCGCTTCCTTGCCGACACTCCCCGTGAATCCCGGCCTTATGGGCGCTGGGAGGAGCGGCTGAGCGAGGCCTTCGTCGAGGCCTGCTCGGAGTTGGCCGAGGAGGCGGGCACCACGGTCGACCCCGAGGCGCTGCGCTTCTTCCCCGACCGGACCTGGGGTGGGACCAGCTACGTGCCGGTCGTCGGGCGCGGGCTCGAGGAGGTCGAGGGGGTGCTTCCGGAGTTCTTCGGGCACATCTCGTTCCGCGTCGACGACGGCGACGACTACGACGATGGGGACGCGGGCGCCGACGACGTCGAGTTGGTCGTGACCGCTGATTTCACCGACGTCACGGCCGACCAGAACCCCGACTGGCAGGTCGACCTCAATGACGACGTGGTCGGCCAGTGGCGGGCCGACGGCGACCGTGGAGGCGACGTCACCTTGATCTGGGGCACACCGCTGCTGCGCGGCGCCCTCGCCGCGACCGCTGAGCTCGACGACGAGGTCCTCGATCAGGTCGCCGTCAACGACGGCCGCTTCACGCTGATCGCGGTCGACGCTATCCGCGGGTTCTCCGACGACCTCCTCCTCACGGTCAAGCTCTGGGATCGCCGGCTCAACGAGATCGCGGCCGAGAGCCTCTATGCCGACGACGAGGACGAGGAGATCGACCCCGCTCACAGCAACGGCGCCACTCCCTGACGGCCCGGCCCGGGAGCGCCGCTTGCGCTCCTCGTCGATCTGCGGCCCGCCTGCGGCGGCGGTGCCTGCGGCGTCGCACGATCAGGATGCTCCCCGGCCCGCCAGCGATTAGGGTTGCCTTATGAGCCAAGTCGTGAAGATCAACGCAATCGAGGTCGCAGAGGGCAAGGGGGAGGAGCTGGAGGCGAGGTTCGCCGAACGGGTCGGCGAGGTGGAGAAGATGCCGGGCTTCGTCAGCTTCGAGCTCCTGCGTCCCGTCTCAGGCGAGAACCGCTACTTCGTCTACACCCGCTGGGAGAGCGAGGAGCACTTCCAGGGTTGGGTGAAGAGCGAGGGCTTCGCCCGAGGCCATGCCCAGGCGGCCAAGGACCGCGGGACCGTCGCCCACGGTGCTTCGCTGCTGTCCTTCGAGGTCGCCCAGTCGGTCACCGCCGAAGAGGCAGCCGCCGCATCCTGACGCGAGCGTCAGGGCCGAAGGGACGACGCAGAAGGCGCGAGGAAGTCGCCCCGACCCCTTGTCGTAGCGGCCGGAGCCGCGGAGGTCGCCGCCTACTGCGCTCCCGCTCCGGCGGGCTCCAGGATCACCATCGGGATCTTCCGCCCCTTCGATCGCCGCTGATAGGTCTCGTAGTCGGAGTAGGCGGCAACGGCCTTCGGCCAGAGCCGCTCGCGCTCCTCGTCGTCGGCGATCCGGGCGCGGACCTCACGCCTCTCGGATCCGACCTGAACCGTGGTCTCGGGATTCGCCTGCAAGTTGTAGAACCAGGCCGGGTTCTGCGGGAACCCGCCCTTGGACGCGATCAGGACGAGGTCGTCGCCGTCGGTCACGTACAGAAGCGGTGACGTACGGACGATCCCGCTCTTCGCTCCCTTGTGATCGAGGAGCAGCATGCGCGCCCCGAGCCCCGGAACCTTCGCGCCCACGCGTCCCCCGGTGGCTCGGTAGACCCCCGTGTGGACCTTGGTCGCCTTGTTGAGAAGTGGCCAGTTGCGATCGGCGAAGTCAAGGATCGATGCCATGACCGGGCACCGTAGCCGTTTTCGCGAGATCACGGTCAGCAGGTTGGACCAGTTGGACCGTTCGCCCAACGATGGTTCGCGTTAGTCTGCCCCGGCGATGGAGCTGGATGGGGTGCAGATCAGGATCATCGGCTGCCTGCTGGAGAAGCAGCGCACGACGCCGGACGCCTACCCGCTCTCGCTGAACTCCCTGCGTCTGGCCTGCAACCAGTCGACGAACCGGGATCCCGTCGTCGACTACGACGAGGAGACGATCCGGGTCGCGCTCGGGGAGCTCGGCCGCCAGAAGTTGATCCGCTCCTCGGCCGGGCACGGCGGACGCGCCCTCAAGTACCGGCACCTGCTGGCCGACCACCTGCCGCTCACCGACGCCGAGTACGCGCTGCTCTGCGTGCTCATGCTGCGCGGCACCCAGACGCCGGGAGAGCTCAAGCAGCGTTCCGAGCGGATGTTCGCGTTCGGCGGCCTCGGCGGAGTCAACGCGACGCTCGACTCCCTGATCGGGGCCGACCTAGCCGAGCGACTGCCCCGCCGCCCCGGTCAGAAGGAAGAGCGGTACCGCCACCTGCTCGGTACGGAGCAGGCGGAGGAGCCCTCGTTCGAGTCCGCCGCCGCGCCCCCGCCGCCGGCGGAGCCCGTCGCCTCCGCTTCGACACCTACCGGCGGGGAGGAACGGATCGCCGCGTTGGAGCGGGAGATGGCCGCGTTGCGCGCTCGCCTCGAGCGCCTCGAATCCGCCCAGCCGGAGGCTGAGCCCGAGCTGCGGCCCGATGCAGGCTCCCACTCACCCGAAGAGAGCCTGCAGTAACGGGAAGGAACGCGTCCCCCTACAGCGAAACGGGCAGCGTGAGCCAAGGACCGCCGACATCTGCAGGTGGAGAAGTGCCCCAGCAGCCGGTGACACCGCCGGGCTGGTACCCGCACCCCTCCGCCCCCGGCTGGGAGGCCTACTGGGACGGTCAGGCATGGGGGACAGAGACCCGCCCGGCGGCAGCTCCACCCGCGGCGCCGCAAGCTCCCGCGACGGAGGCGGACCAGATCTCCGGCCAGCCGGCAGCCGCCGAGGCACAGGCCCGGCAGCAGGCCCCCGCCGAGCCCCAGCAGCAGGTGGCCCAGCAGGCCGCGCCCGCCGCAACTCCCGCGGTTGCTGAAGCCGGCGAAGACTCCTCGGCCCTCCCCGCGATCCTCTGCGTGCTCGGTGCCGTCGTCGCCATCGTCGGTTGCTTTCTGCCCGTCGCCAGCAGCGACGTGATCATCGACATCGCCGACAACACCCTGATCGCCGCCGGCTACGGCTTCGTCGCCATCGCCGCCGCCGTGCTCGGCGCCGCCGCGGCGGTCTACTACTACGTCAAGGGTGGGCGCAGCTGGCTGCCGATCATCTTCGGCGCGATCGTCCTCGCGGTCGCCGCCTACATGGGGACCATCGGTCTCGACCCGATCCCAGCCGACTCGATCGCGATGACCGTGCCGCCCGACGACGGCTCGCCCTCGACCGGCGTCTTCGTCACCGCGATCGGCGGCATCCTGATGATCCTCGGCGGCCTCGGGATCTCCCGCGAGCCGAAGTAGCTGCGGGCCGGGCCGGATCCGTGGCGAGTGATGCCGACCAGAGCGGGAGCGGCGGCAACGAGGTCGACGCGCTGACCGGGCTGCCGAGCCGGCACGGCTTGCTCGCCCGGGCCGCTGCGGCAGTGAACGGCGCCTCCTCCGCCGCCGTCTACCTCGTGGACATCGACGGCTTTCGCCGGGTCAACCGCGACCAGGGCCACGGGGCGGCCGACATGCTCCTCTTCGCGGCGGGGCGGCGCCTGCTCTCCGCGGCGCCTCCCGGATCGCTGGTCGCCCGGGTCGGCGGCGACGAGTTCGCGGTCCTCGACGCCGGGCCGGGAGCCCCGCGCGGCGTGGCCGAGCTCGCGTCTCGCCTCGCGGCGGCCTTCGACGATCCGTTCGATCTCGGCTCCGCCCAGCTCCAGGCGAGCGTCTCGATCGGCGTCGCGACCAGCGCCGAGCAACCGCACCCGATCGAGTCGATGCTCGCCGATTCCGAGGCGGCGCTCGAGCGCGCACCCGCCGGAGAGCGCCGAATCGAGATCTTCGACCCCGAGCTCGGGCAGCGGATCAGGGAGCGGATCTCGATCGGTCGCGACCTCGCCGGCGCCCTCGACGACAACCAGCTCCACTTCCACTACCAGCCGATCGTCGACCTCGCCTCGGGGCGGATCGCGTCGGTGGAGATCCTCGCCCGCTGGCGCCACAGCAGCCGCGGCGACGTATCCCCCGGCGTCTTCGTCCCGATCGCGGAGGAGAGCGGCAGCGCCGCTCAGCTGCTCGACCGGGCGATCGAGCACGTGACCCGGGAGCTCCCGGCGCTCGACGCAGCCGATCCGAGCGGATCGGTGTCCGTCGCCGTCAACGTGAGCGCCGGGCAGCTCATCTCCGAGTCGCTCCCCATCGCGATCGCGCGGTTGCTCGATCGCACGGCCATCGACCCGCGGCGGGTCGTGATCGAGATCTCCGAGACCGCCCTCGCCGGAGCTGCGGAGGTCTACCTCCGCAGCATCGACGCCCTCCGTATCCTCGGCGTGAGGATCTCGCTCGACGACTTCGGGACCGCCTCCACCTCGATCGCCCAGCTTCGGGCGCTGCCGATCGACCAGATCAAGCTCGACCGCTCCTTCGTCGCCGGGCTGGGCGAGGCCTCCGCCGACTCCGCCCTGGCGGCCGGGATCCTGCCGATGGCGCGGGCGCTGGGGATCGAGGTCGTCGCCGAGGGGATCGAGACCGAGCGCCAGCTCGCCCACCTGTTCGCGCTCGGATACCGGCTCGGCCAGGGGTACCTGCTCGCCCGGCCGATGAGCGCCGCCGACGCCGCCGGGTTGATCTCGCTCGGGCCGGTCGCTGCGACCCGAAGGCCGGAGACCGAGTCCCTGGCCGAGGCGCGTGACGTCTTCCGGCGAGCCCTGCTCGCGGGCGACGCGAAATCGGCCGAACGGATCGTCTCCTCTTCACTCAGCGCCGGCGTCGATCCGATTCACATCCAGGCCGAGGTGATCGGCCGGGCGCTGCACTGGATCGACACCGAGTGGGAGGCCGGCCGCCTCCGCGCCGCCGACCAGCACCTCGCCGCCGCGATCTGCGAGCGTCAGCTCGCCGCCATCCTGGACGAGCGGCGCGGCCCCGCCCGCCGCTTCGCCCCGGCGAACGGCGAGAGCATCTCGATCTCACACACGGCCCACCTCTGACCGCACGGGTTGTCGCGCGCTTATCTCAGGTCGTCGATCGTCGTCAGGGCTGCGTAGGGCGCCCCGCCGCTTGCCTCGGAGATCCTCTCGGCACCACCGGCGAGCCGGTCGAGCACGGTGACGACGCCGACGACCTCGAGACCCTCGTCGCGGCAGCGCTCGATCGCCTTGATCGTCGAGCCGCCGGTGGTCACCACGTCCTCGACTATCAGCACCGGGCTCCCGGAGTCGAGCAGTGGGCCCTCGACCCAGCGTTGCAGTCCATGCTCCTTGCGCTCCTTGCGGACGAAGAACGCGAGCAGATGACGTCCCGCCGGATCGGCGATCGCGGCGCTCGCGATCGGGTCGGCCCCCATCGTCAGACCGCCGACTGCGACCGCTCCACGCTCGACTGCCTCGTTGGCGACCAGCTCGCCCATCGCCGCGAACCCGGGCTGACGCAGGGTGGCTCGCTTGGCGTCGACGTAGTAGTCGGCCTTCTCGCCGCTGCTCAGCGTCACCTCGCCGAGTATCAGCGCGTGCTCCCGCAGCTCGGCGATCAGCGTCTCGCGCGCGTCCATAGGTCTGCCGAGCCCGCTACGGGTAGACGTAGATCGGATCCCCGATGTCGACCCAGTCGTAGATGTGCTTGGAGTCGGGGATCGGGTTGCGCAGGCAGCCGTGGCTGGCGGGGTAGGTCGGCACCGACTGGTAGCCGTGGATCGCGTAGCCGCGGATGAAGTAGACCGAGTAGTACATCCCGAGGCTGTTGTAGCCGGGATCCTTGCGGTAGAAGCGGAACTTGCCCTGGATCGTCGGGGTCGCGGGGGCGCCGGAGGAGATCGAGTAGATCTCCTTGGCCTTGCCGCCGCTGGCCAGGACCATCACCTGCCGGGAGAGGTCCGACTCGACGTGCTTGCCGGCGCCGGGATGGCGGAGCTTGAAGCCGCCCTTGCCGTTCGCGAGCTTCTTGAAGATCTTGCTCGTCGCCTTCTCGGTGCGGGCCATCTTGTTGACCTTGCGAAAGGCGAGCACCGCGCGTCCGGTGGCCGAGTCGTACCGCCTGCCCTCGTCGTTGACGTAGCCCTGCTTGGCGAGCAGGGAGTTGAAGGTGCGGACCGCATCCCCGGAGGCCCCCTTGCGCAACGACGGGTACTTGATCTTGAACCGCCGGCTGGCGTCGCTGGACCCGGTGCGGGTCTTGCTCTTGCGGAGGAAGGCGCGGGCCGAGTAGGCGCCCGGCTTGATCAGCCGCTTCGAGTACTTGAACTGCCCCAGCTGCGACCGCTTCGCCTTGCGGCGGACCGCGACCGTGACGCGCTTGTAGGTCTTCTTGCCCCGCTTGAGCAGGACCGTGATCTTGTCGCCCTTGGCATAGGGGTGGACGGTTCCGGCGATCCCGACCCGCTTGCCGGCGACGAGCTTGCCGCCCTTCAGCCCCTTGATCCTGATCGACGTCCGCGTCTTCTGCAGCTGCGGCTTCAGCGGGAGCTTCGGCTGCTCCGCCTCCGCCGTGGGCGCGGCACGCGAGGGCGATGCGTCCGCCGGGGCGGCCGGGGGCGCTTCGGTGGTCGCATCGGCCGCAGCCGCCGGCCCGGCCGGCGCGAGCAGCGCGAAGAGGGTGAGAAGCAGCAGGACCGGGAGCGGCGGACGGTTGCGAGAGCTCATCGTCCGCCGATTGTACGCCGCCGCGGAGCGGTCGCGATGGCTCAAAGCGAGCCGGTGACCAGCAGCGTGAAGGCGATCGTGTTGTTGATCGTGTGGGCCAGGATCGGCGACCAGAGGTTGCCGCTGCGCTCGTAGAGCCAGGCGAGGACGATCCCGAAGAGCGCCAGCTGGATCGCGACCCCGGCGTTGCCTCCGCTCAGGTGCAGGAGCCCCCAGATCCCCGCGGAGATCAGCGCCGCCGGCCAGATCGAGAGCGAGTTGCGGAGCGCGCCGAACATGAAGCCGCGGAAGAACGTCTCCTCCGCCAGCGGCGCGGCGACCACGATCAGCAGCCCGGCGATGAAGATGCTCCAGAACGAGTCGAGGTCGTTGCCGAGCTCGATCGCGATGTCCTCCTGCTCTGGCTGCAGAAGCGGGGCGAGCACCGCCGCCGAGAGCAGGTAGATCCCCCAGGCGAGGATGGCGAGGCCGATCGCCGCCCCGAGCGGCCCGCTGCGCATCCCGAGGCTTGCCAGGGCGGAGCGCAAGCGCCCCCCCTGATCGTGCAGCGCGAAGGCGATCGCCGTTCCGAGCAGTCCGATCGCCACCATCGCCTGCGCCGCTTCCCGCGCGGCGGTCGACTCGAGCTCGGGGTCGAACGCGGCAACGACGATCGTCCCGGTGATCATCACGAACGCCGCGACGAGCACGCCGAACGCCGCGGTGAGCGGGCGAAGTCCCGTCTCCGGGAGCCCCGCGTACCGGGTCAGGAAGCGGCGCTTGGGGCGCTTGTCGCCCGGCGGCCCCGCCTCCGACTGCCCCGCCGGGGGCGGCACCGACGCGGTCGGCGGGAGCTGATCGGGCTCGTTCATCGGCGCAGATGCTCGCTGATCTGCGAGAGCGAGGTGATCGTCGTCGCCTCCCCGCCGCCGTCGCCGCCATCGCGGTCGATCAGCAGCACCGCGAGGCCGCCCGCCCGAGCGCCCTCCACGTCGGCGGGGGAGTCGCCCACATGCAGCGCTTCCGCGGGCGCGCATCCGAGCTGCCGCAACGCCGCCGCGAAGATCCTCGGATCGGGCTTGGCGGCGCCCATCTCAGCTGAGGTGACGATCGCGTCGAAGTGCGTGGCGAGGCCGAGGCGCTCGAGGACGGCGGGCAACTCGAAGTCCCAGTTCGAGACGCACGCCAAGCGCAGGCCGCGGCGGCGCAGCTCCGCCAGAGTGGGCTCCGTCTCCGGGAACGCCTCGAAGCGGATCGCCGCCATCATCGCCTCCACGTCGATCGTCCGGCGGAGGGCGGTGGAGAGGATCTCGGCGCAGCGGGCGCGCAGCGCGGCCAGCGACGCCCGATCGCGGGCGCTCGTCGCGTGGGCGGCGTAGTAGGACATCTCCTCCTTGAACGCCGCTTCGACCTGCGCGGGCCGCAGGCCGACGATGAGCTCCGGGTCGATCTCCTCCCAGGGTGGGATCAGGCGCAGCAGCGTCCCCATCGCGTCGAGCGTGCAGGCGCGGAGTGCGGGGCGCGTGTCCATCGCGCTGATTCTGACGCCGCCGTGGGCCGTGCCCCGACGAGCGTCGGCACGAAGCCGTTGAATGGCGTCATGCTCCTGGCGGTTTCAGCGCTGCTCCTGCTCGCGCTCGCGATCCCGCTGGCGTTCGCGGGGGTCGAGTTCGTCCCGGGCGCTGCCGGCGCCGCCCCCGATTGGATGCTCGGGCTCGCGGCGCTCTTCGACGGCGGCCTCGATCTCAGCGTCACGCTCTACACGGTGCTGCTCGCGGCCGCGGTCCTCGCCTGGGCCGTCTTCCTGCCGCTGGCGCCGCGCCTCGGCCTCACGGCGGTGTCGGCGCTCGCGGCGGCCGGCCTGGCGATCTTCCTGCTCGCGCCACCGCTGCACTCGCTGGACGTCTTCAGCTACATCTCCTACGCACGCCTCGCGGTCGACCACGGCCTCAACCCCTACGAGGCGCCCCCGGCGGCGATCCCACTGGACGAAGCCGCTTCGCGGGTCGAGGACTACCGTGACGCGGTCTCCGTCTACGGACCGCTGTTCACCTTGATCAGCCTGCCGCTCGGGGCGCTGGGCGTTCCCTTCGCCCTCTGGTCGCTGAAGCTGCTCGCGGCGCTTTCGGTCGCCGCCCTCGCCGCCCTCGTGGCCCGCTTGGCGGCCCCTCGCGGGGTCTCGCCGTCGTTCGCGGTGGCGTTCGTGGCGTTGAACCCGCTCGTTCTCGTGCATGTGGTCGGCGGTGCGCACAACGACGGGCTGATGGCGCTGCTCGGGATGCTCGCCGTCGCGGCCGTGCTCGCCGGCCGCGACGCGCTCGCCGGCGCCGGCCTGCTGGCAGCCGTCGCGGTCAAGGCCTCGGCGCTCCTCTACGTGCCCTTCGCCTTCGTCGGAAGTCGACGCCGATCCCGCCTGCTCGCCGGCGGCGCCGGGACCCTGCTCCTCGCCGCCGCGGTCTCCCTGCTCGCCTTCGGACCGAGCGTGGTGGAGGCCTTTGGGGTCCTCGGCGGCAACCAGGAGCGGATCAGCCGTTGGAGCGTCCCCGCCACCCTGGCCCGCGCCACGGGCATCGACGTCGAGGTCCTGCGGGTCGTCCTGCTCGCCGGGTTCGCGCTTGCGGTTCTCTGGATGCTGGCCGCCACCGCAGGGGTCGGGGGACGCCCCCGCATGGACTGGGTGCGGGCGGCAGGATGGGCCTCGGCCCTGCTGCTCGTCGCCTCCGCCTACATGGTCCCCTGGTATCTGATCTGGGCGCTGCCGCTGGTGGCGATCTCCCGCGATCGGGCGCTGCTGCTGCTCGCGGTCGCCCTGACGGTGCTGCAGATCCCGAATGGGTTGCCGACTTGAGCGGGCGCGGTGAGGATGGAGGGATGCGCGAGGGAGAGATGCGCGACTCGGCGGAGTTCCGCCTGATCGGCCGGATCCGCGACCGGCTCGCCGCGACGTCGGCGTTCGCCGACGTGCGGATCGGGATCGGCGACGACGCGGCGGTCGTGGTTGAGCCGGCAGCGGCGGGCGTCCGGCTCGTCAGCGTCGACGCGATCGTCGACGGAACCGGGTTCCGGCGCTCCTGGGCACCGCCCGCGGCGATCGGGGCGAAGGCGATCGCCGCGGCGCTCAGCGACATCGCCGCGATGGGCGGCGTCGCCTCGGAGGCCTACGTCTGGCTCGGCGTGCCGCCCGACCTCGACCCTGACGACGCGCTTGCGATCTGCGACGGCCTGGCGGTCGTCGCCGAGCGCGAGCGGGTGGCCGTCCTCGGCGGCGACCTGACCGCGGCGGCCACGCTCGCCGTCAGCGTCACCGTGGTCGGCCACGCCGCCGGGGCGGACGCGGTCGTCGGTCGGGGTGGGGCGAGCGAGGGCGACGCGCTCTGCGTGAGCGGGAGGGTCGGTGCGGCGGCCGCGGGACTGATGGTGCTCGAGCACCCCGAGCTTGGCGAGGGACTCGGCGAGGATCTGCGCTCTGCGCTCCGCGCCGCCCAGCTCGACCCACGGCCCCGGTTGACGCTCGGAAGGGAGCTCGCCGGCGCCGGGGTCGCCGCGATGATCGACGTCTCCGACGGGCTCGGGGCCGACGCGGAGCAGCTCGCCGCGGCATCCGCCCTCGGCCTCGAGGTCGACCTCTCCTCGCTCCCCATCGCCGACGGGGTCGAGCAGGTCGCCGCGGCCGCGGGACGCGATCATCTCGAGCTGGCGGCGGGCGGGGGGGAGGACTACGAGCTGCTGTGCGCGATTCCCAGATCCCGGCTGGAAGGCTGTCGTGCGGCGGCGGCCGCGCTCGGCGCCGAGCTGACCGAGGTCGGGCGCTTCGCCGCCGGCCGGGTGACCCGGCTCAGGCTCCCGGGCGGAAGGTCAATGCCCCCATCAGGGCATGACCACCTCGGCTCTCCCTGATCACGCCGTCCTCGCTGAAGGTGGCGCCGATCCGCTCGAGGATCGCCGCCGCGACGCTGTGGGAGTCGACCACGTACTCGCCTCGCGAGACCTGTCCTTGGACTCGTTCCAGGCGTTTGCTGCGCTCGTGTGCTGGGGCTCGTTCCATCGAAATCACGGAGATCCTCTCCGCGATCTCCATCGACCCTTCGCGGGCGCCCTTTAGTCGTTTCGGACGGGCGTCCAGATCGGATCGCCCGAACTGCGAGAAACCGTCCGCGCCATCGGCTGGACGCGCTGGGAGCCGACCGAGCCGCGGATCGGCGCCAGCGGCATCGCGCCGGCCCCGCCCGGGCGTCGCCGGCGCGACAGCCCGTCGTCAGCACCGCCGGAGCTGCCCGCGGAGGAGACGCAGGCGAGCAGCCCGCCGAGGACCAGGCACCAGCACAGGGCCGGCAGGAGGGCGACGCCGCCGTCGGCGATCATCAGCAGATAGGCCCAGCTCGCCTCGAGCGGATCCAGGTCGAGCCGCGCCGTGCTGGTCAGGAAGGCGATCAGCGCGGGGACGAGCGAGAGCAGGCAGACGAGCGTCACCACCCAGGGTCGCGGCGGTCCCGAGGCCCGGGCGGGAAGCACCCAGACGTGGGCGGTGAGTGCCAGCAGCAGCGCCAGGAAGGGATTGAAGGCCCAGACGCCGAGTACGCCGAGCGTGGTCAGGAAGCCGGCGGCGGCGGCGAGCGTGTGCGGCTCGGAGTCGAGCGGAGTCCTCATCGGCCTGATCAGCAGGGCGACCAGGATCGCGGCGGCGGCGAGCAGGCAGAGGACCACCAACGCCGAGGAGCCGGGCTGGAACAAGCTCGGCTCGAACGGGTAAGCCGGGTCGGGGATCAGCCCGACCAGGCCGAGCAGACCGACGAGGAGCAGGGCTCCGAGCGGCACCAGCACCCGCTCGGCGGCCCAGAACGCCGTTCGCCTCGTCCGCCAGTCGGCTCGCAGCGAGCGCGCCCAGGTGTCCACCGAGGAGATCAGCGGCGCGATCAGCAGGCTGAGGGCGAAGAGGGCGATCGTCCAACCTGGAACGAGGTTGTCGCCGAGGCGGAGGTGGGTGCTCGGCCCCGCCTCGGGAGCCTGCCCCTCGTCGAGGGTGAGCACCAGCTCGAGCACCGAGCCCCCGCTCGCGGTCAGGCTCGTGGCCGAGATCTGCTCGAGTCCTGATGGGACCAGCCGCTCCCCACCGGCGCCGATCGCCAGCGCCTGGACTCCCTCCTCCTGCAGCGCCGCCGCCTCCCCGAGGCTCTCGGGGAACGCCAGCTCGGCGAGTCCCCGCCAGGGGCCGGGAGCGGTGTCGGGCTCCTGGAAGCGGGCCGAGGCGATCTCGCGAGCGGTCTCGACGAGCTGCGGGGAGACCCCCTCGCCGCCCGCCGGGACGGTCACGAACGGGGGCTCGGGTTGCGGCAGCGAGGGTTGGTTGATCACGAGCGCCGACTCGATCGGGGTTCCCTCCAGCGACTCCAGGAGCGCTCGCGTCCCGGCGGCGCCATCGCCGCCGGCGACGGACGCGAGCACGATCGACATCGCGTGTCGCGAGTCGCCGAGGTAGCCCGCCAGCTCGGTCAGGGTCGCGGTCGCCGCCGCGGCGCTCCCCGAGTAGGCGTCGCTCGGGGCGTTGCGTGGGGCGAGCACGACGACGGTGCGGTCGGTGGAGCCGGGAAGGGTGAGGACGATGTTCGTGTCGGCCACGTCCTCGCCGCCGAAGGGGACCTCGACGTCCTGCTCGGTGACGATCCCGCCCTCGACTGCGGCGAAGCTCTCGCGAACGAGGTCGCCCGCGGCGCGATCTCCCGGCGATCCCGGCGTCAGGTCGGGCGCTGCGGAGAGCAGCCCGCGCGCCGCCCGCGCCGCGTCGGTGCCCTCGAACACCGGTGAGGTCACCGGCGGCTGGAGCGGCTTGGAGGCCGGCTCGAACGAGAACATCATCAGCGCGAGAGCCGCGACCGCGGGAATCAGCGCCGTGCGATAGATCCTCAGGTCGAACATCTCGGAGGCGGTGAAACTAACCTCTTCGCATGGGCGAGCGACGTTATGGCTGACACGGCGGCACGCATCCTGCTGGTGGACGACGAGGAGGCGATCCAGAGCCTGCTCGCGTATCCGCTGCGAAAGGACGGATACGAGGTCACGGTCGCACGGGACGGAAGGGAGGGTCTCGACCGCTTTGCCGAGGGCAACTTCGACCTCGTCATCCTTGACGTGATGATGCCCCGCCTGGACGGGATCGAGGTCTGCCGGCGGCTGCGCTCGCGGAGCCAGGTGCCGATCATCATGCTCACCGCTCGCGACGACGAGGTCGACAAGGTCCTCGGGCTGGAGATCGGCGCCGACGACTACATCACCAAGCCGTTCAGCGTGCGCGAGTTGCGCAGCAGGATCAAGGCCGCCCTGCGACGGACGCGGATGGCTTCGACCGACGGCGACGGAGGGGTGATCGTGACCGGGGATCTGATGATCGACCGCGACCGGCGCGTGGTCACCGTCCGCGGCATGCGGGTGACGCTCACCTACGTCGAGTTCGAGATCCTCTCGATCCTCGCCCGCGCTGACGGCAGGGTCTTCGACCGCGAGACCCTGCTGGAGCGGATCTGGGGCGACAGCGAGTACCGCGACCCGAGGACCATCGACGTCCACATCAGGCACCTGCGGGAGAAGATCGAGCTCAACCCGAAGGAGCCCGAGTACCTGTTCACGGTCCGCGGGGCCGGCTACAAGCTCCGCGACGAGGGTCCGGATGGAGAATCGGCGTCGTCCAGCTGATCGGCCGGCCGGGGAGGCCGCGGTTCGGGAGCTGAGCCGCCAGCGGCCACCCCGAGGCCCGCTCGGGAGCGTTCGCATCCGGCTGGTGCTGCTCTCCTTCGCGATCACCACCGCCGCCGTCGGCTTCGTCTACCTGTATGTCGTGCCGCAGCTCAGCTCCCGGCTCACGTCCGAGCGGCTGGAGCGGCTCGAGGAACAGGGAACCGAAGAGCTCGATCGCCTCCGCCACGCCGCCGGGCGGCGGCTGGAGCGCCGCGAGCTCGCCGAGCTGGTCCGGCGCAGCGCCTCCAACGTCGACGCCAGGGTGACCCTGCTCGGGGTCAGGGACGGAGAGCCCTCGTTCGTGATCGCCGACTCCGAGCTCGAAAGCGACGCGGTCGAAGCCGACTACCCGGCCGCCAGGGGCGCCGCGATCAGCAGCGCCGTGCGCTCCGGGATCGAGACCGTTCGCGGGGAGCGGATCGGGCAGACGGCCTTCCCGGTCACTGGATCGGCTCCCCGGATCGGCGCCCGCGCCGGGGTTGGCGAGGAGGATGCCGGCGAGGGGTCGGACAGCATCGAGAGCAACTTCGAGACCGACCCGCCGGGATGGATCATCGTGCTCTCGACCCCGCTCGCCGACGTCGAGGACATCGTCGCCCTGATCCGTCGTCAGACGCTGATCGCCGGTGCGATCGCGCTCCTGCTCGCCCTGATCGCCTCCTACGTCGCGGCCGGGCATCACACGCGCCGTCTTCGGCGCCTGGAGGAAGCCGCCGAGCGGGTCGCGCAGGGTGACTTCAGCGTCCCGATCCCGGTCGGGGGAGGTGATGAGGTCGGCCAGCTCGCGCTCACCCTCGACCAGATGCAAAGACGGCTGCGCGGCCTCGACATGGCTCGGCGCGAGTTCATCGCGAACGCCTCGCACGAGCTGCGCACCCCGATCGCCTCGCTCGGAGGCTTCGTCGAGCTGCTCGACGAGGATCCCGAGCTCGACCCGGAGACGCGAGCCCAGTTCGTGCGCACGATGCGGCAGCAGATCGATCGCCTGACCAAGCTCTCCACGGACCTGCTCGACCTCTCGCGTCTCGACGCCGACGCGGTCGAGCTCCGGGCCGAGCCGGTCGACCTCGGCGAGATCGTCTCGATCGTCGTCGACGAGTTCGCGGCGGCCGCCGATCAGCATGGGACGGTCGTTCGGATCGAGGCTGCCGAGGAGCGAGCCGCGCGTGCTCGAGGGGATCGAGCCAGGACGATGCAGATCATGCGTATTCTCACCGACAACGCGCTCAAGCACACCGCGCCAGGAACGGGGATCACGATCTCGACTGCAGCCACAGCCAGCGAATGCCGCATATCGGTCAGCGACGAGGGGCCGGGAATCGACGCGCGCTCACGCGAGCGGGTCTTCGAGCGTTTCTTCACCGCCGACGGAACGAGCAGCGGCTCGGGGCTCGGCCTGGCGATCGGCCGTGAGCTCGCTCGCCTGATGGGGGGCGAGCTGGAGCTCGAGCGTCGGCGCGGGAGGGGCGCGACCTTCACCCTCTCGCTGCCGCGAGCGGTCGTCCGCACGTCGGCGGAGCGGGAGGCGGTTGCGTGAGTCGCCTGCGGGAAGGATCCGGTCCCGCGCCCAGGAGCGGGGCCGTGGTGGTCCTGCTCGTGCTGCTGGCGCTCCTGATCGGCGCGTGCGGCTCCGACGAGGAGGGCACGACCACCGGAGCCGACGGCAGCGCGACCACGGGGGCGGCCATCGTCGACGACGACGAGCGGGCCGCGTCGATCAGGGCGGCGGATCCGCGCGCGATCTACACCGAGTCGGCACCGGCCGTGGTCACGATCCTCTCGGTCTTCGGCGACTCGACCGACCCGACCTCCCAGGCCGGGCAGGGATCGGGGTTCGTGGTCTCCGACGAGGGGGAGATCGTCACCAACGCTCACGTCGTCACCAACGTCACTCAGGTCGGCGGCCAGTCCCAGCCGGTGAAGGAGGCCGACGAGGTCTACGTCGAGTTCGGCGATCGCAACCAGGTCGCCGCGGAGATCCTCGGGGTCGACCTCAACTCGGACATCGCCGTGATCAAGGTCGACCCGGCCGGCCTCGACATCCACCCGGTCCCGCTCGGCAACTCGGACGAGGTCGAGGTCGGCGAGCCGGTCTTCGCGATCGGCAGCCCGTTCGGGCAGGAGCAGTCGCTCTCGGCCGGGATCGTCTCGGCGACGGATCGCTCGATCGAGTCGCTGACCGAGTTCAGGATCGACGGCGCGATCCAGACCGACACCTCGATCAACCCCGGCAACTCGGGCGGTCCGCTGATCGACGCCGCCGGGAAGGTGGTCGGGGTCGGCCAGCAGATCAACACGACCTCGGGCGCCAACCAGGGCGTCGGCTTCGCGATCCCGATCAACCTCGCCAAGCGCGCGGTCAACGCGATCCGCGACAACGGCGAGGTCCGCTACGCCTACATCGGCGTCCGCAGCCAGGCGCTTTACCCGCAGCTGGCCGAGGAGCTCGGCGTCGACGCGCCCACGGGAACGCTGATCTCCAGCGTCGTCCCGGGCGGACCCGCCGACAAGGCGGGCCTACGGGGGCGCGAAGATGGCTCCTCGCTTCAGTTCCAGGGTCGCCGGGTCGCGCTCGGCGGGGACGTGATCGTCGCCGTCGACGGCCAGAAGCTGATCGGCGAGAACGACCTCGCCCGCTTCATCGCGCTCAAGAACCCGGGCGATCAGATCACGCTGACGATCATCCGCGACGGCGAGCAGTCGAAGGTCGACGTGACGCTCGGCGAGCGTCCTGACTCCTGATCCCCGCCGCGGGAAACCCGGGCTCACGCTGAGGGCAGCCGATACGCTCTCGGCGATGAG
Source organism: uncultured Conexibacter sp. (assembly GCA_964641695.1). GTDB lineage: Bacteria > Actinomycetota > Thermoleophilia > Solirubrobacterales > 70-9 > RHKX01. The sequence goes on along the minus strand of CAZXKG010000018.1, from coordinate 1,201 downwards.
CGAACGGGAGACGAGCAGCGAGGAGCGGCCTCTGATCATCGTCTCCAACCGGGGTCCCGCCCAGTTCGAGCGGGATGAGCGCGGGGTGCGGACGATCAAGCGCGGAGGGGGCGGTCTCGTCACCGCCCTGACCGGGCTTGCCACCCATCGTCGCGTGCTCTGGATCGCCTCGGCGATGACCGAGGAGGATGCCGCGGTCGCGCGTG
>CAZXKG010000018.1:0-985 GCA_964641695.1 uncultured Conexibacter sp. | reverse complement strand
CGCGCGTGAGTCGGACGGTCCGATCGAGGTCGAGCTCGAAGGTGGCAGCTACGAGGTCCAGCTCGTCGCCTCCGACCCCGACGCCTACGAGCACTTCTACAACGTGATCGCCAACCCGCAGCTCTGGTTCGTCCAGCACTACCTCTGGGATCTCTCCAACGCGCCGGACATCAGGGCGGAGGAGAAGCACTCGTGGACGCACGGCTACAGGGTCGTCAACCGGGACATCGCGGAGGTGGTTCTGAAGCGGCTGGAGGGGGAGGAGGAGCCGCTGGTGATGTTCCACGACTACCACCTCTACACCGCCCCGGCCCTGGTGCGCGCCGGCAGGCCGGACGCCTTCCTCCATCATTTCGTCCACATCCCGTGGCCCCATCCGGATGCCTGGCGGATCATCCCCCGTGCCTGGCGTGAGGAGATCTACGACGGGCTGCTCAGCAACGACATCATCGGCTTCCACACCAGCTCCTACGTCCACAACTTCATCGACTGCTGCCGCGAGCTGGTCGGGTGCGAGGTCGACTACCGCAACGAGGTCGTCCACTACCAGGGCCGGGAGATCTGGATCCGCGCCTACCCGCTCGGGATCGACGCCGGCAGGCTGCGCCGGGTCGCCGTCCTCGACGACGTCGCCGGGTATGAGCGCGAGCTGCTCGCCCGCCGCCGCGAGCATCTGATCATCCGCGTCGACCGGGCCGACCTCTCCAAGAACGTCCTCCGCGGGTTCACCGCGTTCGACCAGTTCCTCACCGACCACCCGGAGTTCCACGAGAAGGTCACGTTCATCGCCCACCTGCAGCCGTCGCGCCAGGACGTCGCCGAGTACCAGGAGTACCTGGAGCGGATCGAGGCTCTGGTGGCGGTCGTCAACCACCGGCACGGGACGACCGACTGGATGCCGATCGACCTGCGGATCTACGAGAACTTCCACGAGGCGGTCGCCCGCTACAAGCACTACGACCTGCTGATGGTCAACTCGATCTTC
>CAZXKG010000017.1:4905-32931 GCA_964641695.1 uncultured Conexibacter sp. | reverse complement strand
ACCAGCGACCGCTCGGCCCCCAGCCGAGTGCGCTACCAGACTGCGCCACGCCCCGTGCGGCTTCGCATCATGCCGTAATGGCTACCTCGATGCGGACCGAGAGCGGCGGACGGGAATCGAACCCGCGTCATCAGCTTGGAAGGCTGAGGCTCTACCGTTGAGCTACCGCCGCGCGGGTGCGGGACCATAGACGACAGGGACCACGATCCGCACCTCACGAAGGGGATCCCCCGGTCCCATTCACTTGGGGACTTCCTCCCCCAGGGCCGATCCGGTTGTCGCCATCTGACCCTCGACCGGACCCGGTGCTCCCGGCCCAGCCCTGAGACGAACCAGCAGTAGCCCCACCAGCCCGATCGCCACGACCGTGATCAACAAGTAGCTGGCGTCGGCGCCGGGGCCCTCGAGCAACCAACCGGCCGCGAGTGGCCCGATCGTGTAGCCGATCGAGTACACGATGTTGAGCGATCCGTATGCGAGGCCACGGTCAGCCGAGCCGAAGACGTCGTCCAACCACGGCACGGTCGAGGCGAACAGGGTGGCCACCCCGACTCCGTACACGCCCATCGCGGCGATCACGCCGCCGAAGCCCGGCAAGACGGCGAGCAGGCAGCCGGCGATGGCCAGCAGCACCGCGCCGCAGATCGCTACTCGCGGACGTCCGACCCGGTCGCTGATCCTCCCCGCGATCGGTGAGGTGACCGCGTCGACCGCGGCGACGCACCCGAAGAGGATCCCGATCGCCGTCGCCTCGATCGCGAGACGACGATCGAGGTCGAGCGGGACGGTGAAGTCGAGCAGCCCGAGCGAACCCGCGCCGACGACCGCCGCCAACCCGGGAAGGAGGATCCCCGGCGGCGCGAAGTCCCGTAGCGAACGGGTTCCCGCTCCCTCTTGGGGCACCACCGCCGCATGACGTGGAAGCACGAAGAGCCCGGCCGTGAACAGCCCTCCCGCGGCGACGGCGACGAATATGAACGGCGCAGCGAAGGAGATCTCGCCGCCGATCACTCCCCCCAGCGCGGGGCCCCCGATCGCACCGAGGCTGTTGGCGGCCATCGCGAAGCCGATCGCCTCCCCTTTGCGCCCAGGCAGCGCGAGGTCGGAGACCAACGCCAGCGCTGCGACCCAGCTCATCGCCGAGCCGATGCCCTGCACGGCGCGACCCGCCAGCAGCGGGAGCAACGCCTCCGAGGAGGCGATCAGGATCGACCCGAACGCCGTCATCACCATTCCGGCGAGCAGGAGGGGACGGCGACCGATCCGATCCGCCAGCCTGCCGACCGGGATCGAGATGAAGAGGATCGGGATCGAGTAGGCGGCGATCGCCAGGCCGAGCGCGGCATCCCCCGTTCCGGTGCGCTCCTCGATCTCCGGAAGCAGCGGCGCGACCACCCCGAGCAACGCCGTCTCGAGGGCGATCGCGCCGATCGCAACCGTCAGGATGGCGCGGCGTCGGCGCGCGGAGATGTCTCCGACCGAGGGCATCTCGCCACGGTAGAGCGTCTCCTCGAGCCGGCGGAGGCGTAAGGCCGAGAGGGTCGTTGGACAAGATGTCGATCGCCGTCGCTACGGCGTTCGGTCATTGCGAGCGACGAGGCTGCGCAGGAACCCCTTCACCTCCTCGGTGAACGGCTTACCCTCCCCGTCGCCGTCGTCCAGCTCACCATCGCGAAGCCGGGGCCAGATCGAGGCGATCTCGGCACCCATGAGGAAGACGAGCGAGGCGAGGTAGACGAAGATCATGAACGCGATCACAGCCCCCAACGACCCGTAGATGGCGCTGTAGTCGGCGAAGTTGCGCAGGTAGACGTCGAAGCCGAGCTTGAGCAGCTCGAAGACCACGGTGGTGAAGAGGACCGCCGGCCAGACGTTGCGAAGCGGCTGCCGATCGACCGGCAGGACCATGTAGGCGACCGCCACCGCGATCACGGAGAGCACCAGCGGAACCAGGAACCCCGTCCAGCCGCTGAAGATGGAAAGAACCGTTCCGAGCGCCCCGCCCGCCTCGGCGCTGATCGCCGAGATGATCAAGGTGCCGACCATCGAGAGCAGCAGGAGCATGCCGAGGCCCAGGACGAGCAGGACGTCGAGGCCCTTCCCCCGCAGCATCCCGCGGCTGACGCGGCCGCCGAAGATGATGTCGATCGCGTTCCGGGTTGCGCTGATCAGGCCGCTGGCGGTCACGGTCAGCGTCGCGAGACCGATCAGGCCGAGCGCTCCGGCACTGCGGGTGACGCCGCCGACGAGCTCCTCCACGTCCGCCCGCGTCGTCTCGTCCGCGCTCAGCGGCAGGTTGTCCAGCAGGAAGTCGACCGCGTCCTGATGCGCGTCCTGGCTGTTGAAGACGAGCCCGGCGATCGCCGCCAGGACGATCGCCGCCGGGAAGAGCGAGAGAAGCGCGTAGTAGGACATCGCCGCGGCCGAGACGGTGCTGCGGTGCTGCGAGATGCCGCCGATCGCCCCGTAGATCAGGGTCCAGGTGCGTCCGAGGATCTCTCCGGGTCGTGGCATGGTCGAAAACGACCCCAGCCGCGTGGACGGAGTCTTGACCCAATGTTAGGGTCGGTGGCATGGATCTCTATGTGTGCTGGACGGAGAAGCAACTACCGGTTCCCCGGAGTCATCCGTGCGCCAACGCGTACGAGGCGCTCGTCGCCGCCGGTCACGAGCCCAACCTGGTTCACGCCAGAAGCTTCGGCGCCCTTCCCGATGCCCTGCAGACGAAGGCGCGCAAGCATGTGAAGGAGAAGACCGGCTCGACCTGGGTTCCCGCCCTCGAGACCGACGGCGGGGAGTGGATCAACGGGTCCGAGGAGATCATCGCCTGGGCGCAGGCGAACCCGGCTTCGGGCTGAGCCGGTTGCCTGTCGATCGAGCGGGGCAGCCAGGACTCGAACCTGGAATCGCCGGTTTTGGAGACCGGTGCCTTAGCCAGTTTGGCCACTGCCCCTCGGGCCGGAGATCGTAGCGATCCGATGGCCAAGAGCCCGCCGATGACGCCGGCAGCGGGCCTCCCGGGTATCGATCAGCTCTGGCGAGCCCGGGAGGTTCGCGGCCAAGGAAGAGGTGGGCGTAGCGGCCCATGGGCCGTGAGCCCGCCGATGACGCCGGCAGCGGGCCTCCCGGGTATCGATCAGCTCTGGCGAGCCCGGGAGGTTCGCGGCCAAGGAAGAGGTGGGCGTAGCGGCCCATGGGCCGTGAGCCCGCCGATGACGCCGGCAGCGGGCCTCCCGGGCCGCCAGAGTGCGGGCGGAGGGACTCGAACCCCCAAGCTCTCTCGAGCACCGGCACCTAAAGCCGGCGTGTCTACCAGTTTCACCACGCCCGCGGGGGCTGAAGGCGGGATTCTAAGCGGCGTCTGCGTGCTCTGGGCGGATGAAGCGCAGCAGCCGCCCGCCGTAACTCTTATGCTTGGGGCATGGCACAGGGGTGGAACGCGGGTCAAGTCCGCGAGGGCTACGAGCTTTGGCGTCCCAATCGGGAGAAGGCGGCGTCGAAGGCGACGAAGGCGCTGGTCGCGCTGATCTTGGCGATCTCGGCCGTGCTCATCCTGATCGTGACTTTCGGGGGATGGGACCGGTTGCAGAGCTCGTCGGTCGGCGTCCTCACCATCTTCTGGGCGGGCCTCTACATCCTCTTCGCGGTCCTGGTCATGGGCTGGCGCCGCGGCGTCCTCCCGGTCGCGGCCGCGTCGGCGATGATCATGTCCATCTTCGCGGGCGTTGCCGCGGGGGCGTGGTTCGCCCGAGACAAGGACGGACTCGAATCCCCGGCGCTGCCCGAGGAGCTCCTCGGCACCCTCGCCCTCGTGATCATCGCCGTGCAGATCGCGCTGATCATCGTCGCGATGATCGGCTTCAACCAGGGCTGGCACATCGAGGAAGAGCGCCGGATCGACGGCGGCAGGCCGGGAGCCGGCGAGGGCGGCAGCGGCGATCCGTCATGGGAACCGGACTCACCGGTGCAACCGAGCCCGGCTGCCTGAGCGTCGCCGGAGCCGACCTACCTCTAGAACAGCCTCATCGGCGGATCCAGCAGTTCTGGGCCATCTGCCCGGGCGTCGTTGACGGCATCTCCGACCTCCCGTAGCTCGAGCAGATCATCGGACGCCGGAGCCAGCAACGACTGCAGCTCCTCGCGGCCGGCGGCGGGGTCCAGCCATGCCCCTTCCCCCTCGGGTGTCAGGATCACCGGCATGCGGTCGTGCACTGGTCGCATCGTCGCGTTCGGCTCACAGGTGATCAGCGCGCAACTCGCGGGAACGCGATCATCGTCGCCCACCGGCTCGTTCCAGATCCCGGCGAACGCGAACAGCTCCACGCCCGGCCTCGAGAACCAGATCGGCCGCTTGCCCTCCGGATCCTTGCGCCACTCGTAGAAGCCGTCGGCCGGGATCAGGCAACGCCTGCCCTCGACGGCAGAGCTGAACGATCCACGAGCGATCGACTCCGCGCGGACGTTGATCAAGGGACGGCCGCGGCGATCGTCCTCGCTGCGCAGCAGGCCCCAGCGCAGGTTCCCCGGCTCGTTCCGGCGCACGGACTCGCTTCCCCTCGAGGCGCCCATCCGCCTGATCGCGAGGATCGGATCCGTGGGCGCGACGTTGAACCGGGGACGCTCGTCGAACTCGAAGCCCCCGCCGAGATCCAACCCGAAACGCGCGGCGAGCCTGCGGGGACTTGGATTGGTGAGCGTGAAGCGACCACACATGTCAGTCGCCGATCCTCATCCCGCCGCCGGATACCGGAGGTGGGATTCGAACCCACACGCCCTTTCGGACAGTTGATTTTGAATCAACCGCGTCTGCCATTCCGCCACTCCGGCCCGGGGCGGAAGGTTATCCCGGCTCGGCGTGCTCCGGTTCGGCGTGCTGCGTTCAGCGAATCCGATCCATCTCACGCTGGATGTCGTCCTCGGTGATCGGGGTCTGGGGCTTGCCGTAAGCGTGCCAGGCGGTGGTCGCGAGGGCGATGGCGAATCCGAACATCACCCAGATCGGCCAGAAGTAGCCCCTGCCGCTGAGCAGCCAGATCACGACCATGAGCAGCACGACGCCGATGCCGGAGACAAGCGTCGCCATGAACTGCCGCTGCGCCTGTAGCCGCTTGACCGCGAGCTCTCGCGTGTCGTTCTCATCGATGTTCGCCATCACCGCTCCTCGCTGTTGACTGTCCTGCCCGGGGCAATCCGGGATCGGGGCAGTCTAGTTCTCGCTGCTGCGGCATCCGGCCTCAGCGGCCGCGGAAATGAGATGCTCGTGCGCGCGATGGCGAGTCCCCACCCGACCAGGAGAGCGAAGCAACCGGCTGATCTGGCGTCCTCCGGCGTCCACCGCAAGCTGCGTCAGCAGATCCTCGACGGCGAGCTGGAGCCCGGTGATCCGATCCCGTCCGAGCGCTCGCTCTCCGAGCAGCTCGGGATCAACCGCCACGCCGTGCGGGAAGCGCTCAAGCGACTGCAGCAGGCCGGGCTCGTCGAGATCTCCCAAGGCGGGCCGACCCGCGTACTCGATTGGCGACGTACCGCCGGGCTCGAGGTCCTGCTCGACCTGATGTCGAGCGATGCCGTGCCGCCGGTGGTGATGGTGCGCTCGGTGATCGAGATGCGAGCGAGCCTCGGAGTCGACGCCGCCAAGCGTTGCACCTCGCGTGCGGAGAAGGTGGAGCGAGAGGCGATCGCCGAGCTGGCCGAACGAACCGCCGAAGCGGTCGAGGACGGCAACGGCGATCGGCTCAACCACTTCATCGCGCTCTGGCAGAGGATCGTCGACGGCTCCGGGAACGTGGCCTACCGTCTGGCGCTCAACTCGCTCAACGCCGCCCTCGAGGCCCACCCGGAGTTCGGCGAGGTCTTCTCCCCCCGCGACCCTGCGCTGGTGCGCCTGCTTGGCCGCGCGATCGCGACCGGCGACCCCGAGCGGGCGGCGGCGACCGCGCTGCAGCTGCTCGAACCTGACGTCCACCTGGTCACCGCGGCCCCCCGGGACTGACTCACCCCGGCGAGGGCCGGGCGGTCGGCGAAGCACGGCGGGCTCAGCCTGGATCCAGCCTCAGTCCTCTTCGAGCTCGACCCTGATCCGATCCGCGTCCGCGGCGGCGCGCAGGGCCTCGAAGTCGCGCTCGTTCTGATCCGCGTAGCGACCGGCGAACTCGACCATCGAGCGATCGAAGCGGTCTCCACCCCCCAGGTAGGAGGCAATAGCCACCCGGCTCCCCGAGCGCGCGTGCGCGGTCGCCAGCACGGCTCCACACAGCCTGCCGTAGAAAGCGAGTGTGCGGGCGGACATCTGGTCGACCCGCGCCGATCCCTTCGCATCCCAGAGCTGGCGCACGTAGTAGTCGCGGGGGACCCCGTCCAGGCCCTCGATCTTGACCCAGCCGAGGAGAACGTCGCCAGCCGCCTGCATCAGGCGCTGGCCTTCGATCACCCTTCTGCCCTGCCGCCGGTAGACGCTCCTGCGCGTGTACGGCTCGAGGACCGACCTGCCGGCCTCCTTGAGCTGGAGGACCAGCGGATCTCCCTTCTCGCGCCCGACCAGAAGGACGACCCAGGCTCGTAGTCCGACGCTGCCGACGCCGACCACCTTGTGGGCGATGTGGGTCAGCCGATAGCGCTTCAGAAGACCCCTTGCGCCTGGGGTCAGCGTCCCCGTGTAGGCGTCGAGGATCTCGATCAACCTGCCCTCGTTCTCGCGCACCCGCGCGGGCCCGAAGACCTCCTCGATCGGGGTGATCAGGGGTGGGTTGCTACGGATCCGCGGCTCGCCGTCGACGAACTCCACCAGCTTCCGATAAGCGCGGGTCGAGTCCTTGACGCGAGCCTTGTCGATCCCCTTCTCGAACGCCTGCGCCGTCGACTCACCCAAGACCCCGTCCAGGCTGTCGCGGAACTCCTCGACATCGAATCGCCGGTACCAGGCCTCGAGCGCCCCCTGACCGGCGAGCTCACGAATCCGCTCCCGGTAGCCGGACGCGGCCGATTGGACCGCGACGACACGTTGCTTTCTCCCCAGACCTCGCTCCCGGGCGGTGACCTCGACGGAGGCGACGAGCCTCATCAGGTCCCACTCCCAGGGGCCGGGAAGGGTCTCGTCGAAGTCGTTTACGTCGAACACCAGCCGACGATCGGGCGCCGCGAACACGCCGAAGTTGCTCAGGTGCGCGTCACCGCAGAGCTGGGTGACGATCCCGGTGCTGGGCATCGCGCTGAGATCGGCCGCCATCACCGCCGCGGCGCCGCGGAAGAACGAGAACGGCGAGGCCAGCATCCGGCCGTAGCGGATCGGGACGAGCTCCTGAACCCGGTTCGCGGCCTGTGCCTCTAGGAGCCCGACAGGATCGGGGCGTTCCGGTGAGACGGTCCAACGCTCCGGGCTTGAACGAGGAGCCAGCTCTCGCGCCGCCTTGCCGCGTTCTTGTTCTCCACTCATCGACCGAGCTCCCTGGATGTCCGGCTGGCCGAACCACGCCCATGCGAAACGACCGAGACCATCGCATCAGGGTAGCCGCCAATCCGACGATCGACGCGCTCGTCGAGCCGCGCTGCACGGTGCGCTTCCGAAGGGTCCGGCCCATCGGCTTCAATCACCCAGTTGCCTCCGCCAGCAGAAACCGCCCCCGAGGTGAGCACGTCTGGGTCCGACCCGGCGCGGTTCAGGATCGACAGCTACGGCCTGATCCTGCTTTCGATCGCAGCGACCTACGTGCTCGCCTCAGCGATCACCACGGGCCCCGCCCGCAGCCTCGTCCTGGTCGCGCAGATAGCGACGGTCTGGCTCGTCTTCCGAATCTCCGACTCCCGCCGCTCCGTCAGGATCGCGGCGAACGTCCTGCTCGTCTTCGCCGCCCTGGTCGCCGTCAGCGAGTTCCTCGGCCTCGACGAGCGCGTCAACGACGCGCTGATCTTCTCCGCCGCCAGCCTGCTCTACCTGATCGCCCCGCTGGCGATCGTCCGTCACGCCCTCAGCCGCCGCAAAGTCGACGTCGAGACCCTCCTGGCAGCGATCGCGGCGTACCTGCTGATCGGGATGTTCTTCGCCTTCGCCTACCGGGTCATCGGCGCGATCGACGCGGCACCTTTCTACGGTGCCAACGGCGACGGCTCGATGACCGACAACCTCTTCTTCAGCTTCACCACGCTGATGACGATCGGCTACGGCAACCTCGTCCCGGAAACCTGGCTGGGACAGACGCTCTCGGTCGCAGAGGGGCTGATCGGCTCGCTCTTCCTCGTGGTCGCCGTCGCGAAGGTGGTCTCCTCGTGGAGGCCGGCCGAGCAATGACACTCGGCCGGTACCACCCAAGTCGGGGCGCCCGGATTTGAACCGGGGATCTCCTGCCCCCAAAGCAGGCGCGTTACCAGGCTTCGCTACGCCCCGAGCCCGGCGAGTCTAATCGACCCTCAAGCTCCGGCGACGAACAGCTCCCGCTGACGGACTTCGGGGAACCCCTCCGACTTCACCTGCTCGATCCAGCCGTAGAGACGCTGCCTGAGCTCTGCGTCGCTGCTGCGAACGGTGAGGACGCCGTTGGACCCGCTGCCCACCGACGGCTGACGGCCCTTGAAGCGCCGATGCAGCTTGATCCTGTCGTGGCCGACGCCAAGCCGTATCGCCCAGAAGCGCACCATCTCGACGACATCGTCACCGGGCTCGATCTGAAGCCGGTAATCGACCCTTCCCGCGCCGAGACGACGCAGCCAGTGAGCCACCAGCGCAACTTCGTCCGCGTCGGTTCCACGTAGCTCGACGAGACCGATGTCGGTCCCCAGTCCCTTGCGGTTGCAGAGCTCCAGGAACTGCCGGAACGACGGATCCTGCGCAAGCCGTGCCAGCTGCTCGCGATGCTGCGCGTGCGCCGCGCTCCGCAACTTCATGAACTCGATCTGCATGCTGTGCATGACACCCACCTCTTCTCCGCGCTCTTCGCGGTTCGCTCTCTTCGTATCAGCGAATCTCTTCATCAACACGAACAGATGTTCCCTGGTCGGCCGGACGGAAACGCGAACGCAGGTCAATAGGCTGGAGGGCGACCCATCACCCTCGATCCGAAGCGGAGTGACCCAATGAAGATCTACACGCGCAAGGGCGACGACGGCACGACCGGGCTCTGGTACGGGGGCCGGCGCCACAAGTCGGACGAGCGGATCGCGGCCTACGGCTCGGTCGACGAAGCGGGCTCCGCGCTGGGCATCGCCCGCGCGCTGTGCGGCGAGGCGGAGGCCGAGGTGGCAGCGGACATCCTCGGGGTCCAGCGGGACCTGTTCGTCGTCGGCGCCGAGCTCGCCGCCGCCCCGGAGGCCTACGGTCGGCTCGAGCCGGGAGTCAGCCGGATCACGGACGAGATGGTCGAGTCGCTCGAGCCGGTGATCGACCGCTACATGGATCGCGTCGAGCTGCCGCCGAAGTTCGTGATCACCGGCGGGACCAAGCTCTCGGCGGCGCTCGACTTCGCCCGCGCGACCGCCCGCCGGGCCGAACGTCAGGTCGCCGCCCTCAGCGCGGCGGACGAGCTCGCCTCCGACCAGGTCCTCAAGTACCTGAACAGGGTGGCGGACCTGCTTTACGCGATGGCGCGGTTCACCGACGTCGACGATCCCGCCCTGTTCGAGGGAAGGGGAGCCTGACCGCATGGACCTCGGGCTCGGCGGGAAGGCCTGCGTCGTAACCGGCGCCGGTCGAGGCATCGGTCGCGCGACCGCCATCCAGCTCTGCGAGGCGGGCGCCCAGGTGCTGCTCGTCGCCCGCACCGAGCCGGAGCTGCGCGCGGCCGCCGAGGAATGCGGTCGGCGAGGCGCCACGGCCAACGGGCGCGCTGCCTACCTCGCCTGCGACGTCACCGACGCGGACGCCGTCGAGCGGATCGCCGCCGAGGCCGGCGAGCGCTTCGGCCAGGTCGACGTGCTCGTCAACAACGCCGGAACCGCCACCTGGAGAGACCTCGACGACGTCAGCGAGGAGGACTGGTACGCAGCCTGGGAGCTGAACGTGATGGCCCCGCTGCGCCTGATCAAGGCGACGGCACCGGCGATGGCCGACCGCGGCTGGGGCCGCATCGTCAACGTCTCCTCCAGCGCCGGCAAGCGCCCCTCCCAGCAGATCGGCGAGTACTCGGTGGCGAAGGCGGCGGAGCTGTCCCTCTCCCGCCTCTACGCCGACCGCTACGCGTCGAGCGGAGTGATGATCAACGCCATCTGCCCCGGCCCGGTCGCGTCGGAGCTCTGGATGGCGCCGGGCGGCCTGCTCGACCAGTCCCGGGAGCTCTACGGCCACGCCGACCGCGAGCAGGCGCTCGAGGCGACCTCTTCGAGCCGGCCGCTCGGGCGCCTGGCCGAGGTCGAGGAGATCGCCTCGGCGATCGCCTTCCTCTGCTCGGAGCGAAGCTCATACGTATCCGGCGCCGCCTGGAGCGTCGACGGCGGCAGCGTCCAGGTGATCATCTGAGCGGGATCTCCGAGCTGTTCCTCGACCCTGAGGAAGCCGCGGCGCTCGACTCGAGAGGACGGCAGTGGGCGGCCGTGCTCGTCCCGATCTTCGACTGGCCGACCGTCGACGATCCGGGCGGCGCCCCCGGGTTGATCCTGACCGAGCGCCGCCATGACCTTCGACGACACGCGGGCGAGATCTCGTTCCCGGGAGGCCGCGCCGACCCGGGCGAGTCGCTCGTCGAGTGCGCCCTGCGAGAGGCACAGGAGGAGATCGGCCTCGCCGTCGACGCCGTCGAGGTGATCGGCGCACTCCCTCCCACCTCGACCGTGGTCACGCCCTACCGGATCCTGCCCGTCGTCGGCCTCGTCCCCGCCGGGCTCGAGCACACCCTCAGCCCGGCTGAGGTGGAGCGCATCCTCGAGCCCCGCCTCGACGAGCTGCGAGCCTCGTTTCGGATGCGGCGGCTGCTCCGGCGCGGCGTTCCCTTCCGCTCGCCCACCTTCGCCCTGGCGGACGGGTTCGTCTGGGGCGCGACAGCCAGGATCCTCCAGGATCTCTTCGACCGCCTCGACGCCTGAGCGGAGCCGCAGCGAGGTCGAACGGTCAGCCCGGCGGGCAGGGGTGGCCCGGATAGGTCGCTCGGCGGACAGGCGGCACCGGACGCCTCGCTCAGCCGAAGGGAGCTCCAGGGACCGCCGCGGCCATCTCCCCCAGCCAAGCGTCGCGATCGTCCGGATCGGCGCGAACGACGCGCGCCGGGATGCTCCATCTCCTCGCCGCCTGCTCGGTCAGATCCACCGCCCGTCCGAGGATCTCGTCGGGAACGGTCCCGGCCGCCTCGAGCACGAACCCCCGAACCGGGGTGTCGACCAGCTTCTCCAGAAGGCTCCCGAGTCGCTCCTCGTTGACGGCGACGAGCTCCTCGCGGGTTCCCTGCGCCGATCCCATCAACCAGACGACGACCGTGACGTCGCCGACGTGGTCGAGCACCGAGCCGACGAAGTTCGGATCGGCCACCACCCCCTCGAGCCCCGAAGCGGTGATCGCCGCCGCGCCGGCCTCGGTGCGCGAGGTTCCGCGCACCTCCCAGCCGGCGTCCCTGAGCCCCGACCCGAGCGCCCGGCCCCGGCCCCCGCAGCCGACCACCAGCGCCCTAGCCATCGGCCGGCTTCCCGCCTTCTTCCTCCGCCTCGTCCCCACGGCCGGTCCGCATCTCGCGGTCGAGCTCGGACAACGACTCCTCGTCCATCCGCCCCCGGGATCTCACCTTCTCGTCCTCGCGCGCCATCCGCGCCGCATCCTCGACCGTCAGCTCCGCCGCACCCCGCCTTCGCCGGTACTCGTTCTGCGCGGCGATCATCTGCTTGATGTCGTCCTGCTCCAGGTGGATCTCGGTCTCGTAGTCGCGGGTCGGCTTCCAATCGAGCAGGTCGGCGCCACTTCCCGGGTAGAGCCGGGCGACGAGGACGAGCGCGACGACGATCAGGGCGACCATCGCGAGCGTGATCAGGACGTAATCCATCAGCCGAGGTCGAGCTTAACCCGGCACGCCCTCCGGCCGACGCGGTCCACGTTTGGCCACCGCCACCATCCTTAGAGTGTCGGCGATGGCGAACGCGATCCTCGCAAGCATCGACGGGACGGTCGGCCCACCCGATCGGGTGTCGATCCCGGTGACCGACGACGGGCTCCTTCGTGGTGACGGGGCCTTCGAGGTGATCAAGCTCTACGCCGGCAGGCCGTTCCGCCTACGCAGCCACCTCGATCGTCTCGGCCGCTCGGCCGCGGCGATCCACCTCGACTACGACCCCCCCGCGCTCGAGGCCGAGATCGCCGCGATGCTCGCACAAGGCGCCGATCCCCACGGCTGCCTTCGCGTCGTCCTGACCCGAGGCGGCCGCAGGGTGCTGATGGTCGAGCAGACGCCCGGCTGGGACGCCGCAGTTCGCATCTCGCTGCTCGCCGCCGAGCCGGCGACGCTGCTCACCCAGGTCAAGTCGATCTCCTACGCGGCGAACATGGAGGCCACCCGGATCGCAGTCGAACGCGGCGCCGACGAAGCCGTCCTGGTCAGCCACGACGACCGGGTGCTGGAAGCGCCGACCGCGTCCGTCGTCTGGAGCGACGCCGAAGGGCGGCTCCACACACCGGCGCTCGCCGAGGGCATCCTCGACTCGATCACGCGAGAGGTTCTGCTCGAGGAGCTACCGGTCGCCGAGGGCAGCTACCGCAGCGAGCAGCTGCGCGCGGCCTCGGAGGCGTTCCTCGCCTCGACGACTCGCGAGATCCAGCCGATCTCGGCGATCGACGGAATCGGACTGCCCAGGATCGACGGCACCGCGGCGGACGCCGCCCGTGCCGTTCTGCGATCGGCGATCGAACGGGAGGCCGGCGCGTGAGCGGCGAGGAGCGCCCGGCATGCGCGCCCGGGTTCCCGCCGATCGGCTCCTACGGGTTCCTCTCCGACTGCGAGACGGGCGCCCTCGTCGCCGCCGACGGCACGATCGAGTGGATGTGCCTGCCCCGCTTCGACTCGCCGAGCGTGTTCGCGGGGATCCTCGACCGCGGCGCCGGCGGGCTTCGCTTCGCGCCGGACGAACGCGTTCCCGTCGCCCGTCGCTACGAGCCGGGGACCAACGTCCTCGAGACGACGTGGGCGACGGAGACCGGATGGCTGGTGATCCGCGACGCCCTGCTGATCGAGTCCGCCGACGGACATGACGGGCGTCGCCGCCTCGACGGCAAGCGGACCCTGGTGCGCTGGGCCCACTGCCCCGAGGGCACGGTCGACCTCGAGCTCGTCTGCCACGCCCGGCCCGACTACGCGCGAGCCGACGCCGACTGGGATCTCGACCCCGAGCTCGGCTTCGCATCCGCCGAGGTCAACGGCACGCCGCTGCGCCTGTTCGCCGACTTCGAGCTGAAGCTCGGCGCCGACGGCGCGGTCCGCGGCAAGCGCAGCCTGGGCACCGACCAGAACGCCTTCTGCGCGCTCACCTGGGATCAGGGATCGATGCCCCCCACCCGCGCCGGCGACGCGGCGCGGGTCGTCTACGAGACCGGGCAGGCTTGGCGCAGGTGGCTGGAGCGCGGTCGCTTCCCCGATCATCGCTGGCGGGCCGAGCTGCAGCGCTCGGCACTCGTCCTCAAGGGCCTGATGCACTCGCCGACCGGCGGGATGGTCGCGGCGCTGACCACCTCGCTGCCCGAGACCCCCGGCGGCGAGCGCAACTGGGACTACCGCTACACCTGGATCCGCGACGCCACCTTCGCCCTCTGGGGCCTGCACGCCCTCGGACTCGACGACGAGGCGGCCGACTTCATGAAGTTCGTGGAGTCAGCCTGCAAGAACGGCGACGGCCTGCAGATCATGTACGGGATCGGCGGCGAGAAGACGCTCACCGAGGAGACGCTGGACCACCTCGACGGCTACCTCTGCTCCCGCCCGGTGAGGATCGGCAACGCGGCGTTCGCGCAGCGGCAGAACGACGTCTACGGCGCCCTGCTGGACTCGATCTACATCCACTCGCGGGCCCTCGGTGGAGTCGACGACTCGCTCTGGGATCTGGCCGAGCGCCAGGTCGAGGCCGCGATCGCCATCTGGGAGGAGCCCGACCAGGGCATCTGGGAAGCACGAGACAGGCCCAAGCACTACGTCTCCTCGAAGCTGATGTGCTGGGTGGCGGTCGACCGCGGGGTCCGCCTCGCGAAGGCGCGGGGGCGCTCCGATCTGGTCGATCGCTGGGATCCGATCGCCGCCAAGATCAAGGGCGACATCCTCACCAACGGGGTCAGCGACCGCGGGGTCTTCCGCCAGCACTACGAGACGGACGAGCTGGACGCATCCACCCTGCTGATCCCCCTCGTCCGCTTCCTGCCCGCCGACGACGAGCGCGTCTGCAACACGGTGCTCGCGATCGCCGACGAGCTGACTCAGGACGGACTCGTGCTCCGCTACCGCGTCGACCGCACCGAGGACGGGCTCAGCGGCGAGGAGGGAACGTTCTCGATCTGCTCGTTCTGGCTCGTCTCCGCGCTGGCGGAGATCGGCGAGTCGAAGCGGGCAAAGGCGCTCTGCGAGCGGCTCTTGAACATGGGCGGCACGCTCGACCTCTACGCGGAGGAGATCGATCCGATCGCCAGCCGTCAGCTCGGCAACTTCCCGCAAGCCTTCACCCACCTGGCGTTGATCAACGCCGTCTCCCAGGTCATCGCCGACGAGATCAGCGAGGAACGCGAGCCCAGCGAGCGAGCCGTGTTCAGCGAGATCCGAGCTACGGGTTAGGCCTCAGCAAGTCGAGGCCGACCCTTGGACTGATCCGTGGAGACTTCTGCCCGCTGAGCGGGCCGATCCGTCCACAGAACAAAGCTTGGGGTCGATCGCCTCGCGGGCTTGGCGCTGAAGCTGGGCTCGTCCGCCCCACGGGCTGGGCGCTGAAGCTGGGCTCGTCCGCCCGCGCCTCAGCACGGGGTTGGTCGCACAGTGGAGACAACCTCAAGGTCGATGAGTGCAGGCGCCAACAGTTTCCCCTCCCTCCTCAGCCGCTTCCACACCCGCGTCCGTTGCGCAGGATCTCCCTCGATCAGACCGTCGACCAAAGCCGATGCTGTACGTAAAGCCCGATCGCACCAATCGCGCCGACTATTGCGGATGAGATGCAGTGAGTGGCTCGTAACGACGAGTAATCGTGAGTTGTGGGCCACTCGGTGGATCCGCAGCCGCCCAGGCGCGGTGACGCGGCGGGCAGGTGGCCTCAGGCCACCTCTCGAGCGACTTCCACTTCCTCCACCGTCGGCGGCGTGTCGCGCAGGTACCACTCGGCGTCGAGGGCGCCGCGGCAGCCTGAGCCGGCGGCGGTGATCGCCTGGCGGTAGGTGAAGTCGACCAGGTCGCCGATCGCGAAGACGCCGGCCAGGTTGGTGCGCGTCGAGGGCTCCTCGACCTTGACGTAGCCGTTGTCGTGCAGGTCGATCTGACCCTTGACCAGCTCCGATCCGGGGGTGTGACCGATCGCGACGAAGGCGCCGCCGACCTCGATCTCCTCGACCTCGTCGGTCGCGGCGTTCCGCAGCCTGATCCGCTCCAGGGCGCCGTCGTCGCCGGCGACGAACTCCTCGGGGACGTAGGGCGTCTTGAAGTCGATGTTGGCGACCTCGCGCGCCCGGTCCTCCATCAGCTTCGAGGCCCGGAAATCGTCGCGGCGGTGGACGACGGTCAGCTTGTCGGCGTACTTGGAGACGAAGATCGAGTCCTCCATCGCGGTGTCGCCGCCACCGACGACGACCACGTCGCGCCCCTTGAAGAAGGCGCCGTCGCAGACGCCGCAGGTCGAGACCCCGCGGCCACCGAGCTCCAGCTCACCGGGGATCCCCAGTCGCTTGGGCTCGGCGCCCATCGCGAGGATCACGGCCCTCGCTCGGTACTCGTCGTCGCCGACCCAGACGCGCTGGATCCCCCCGTCGGAGAGCTCGACCGAGGTCACGTCGTCGGTGATGAAACGGGTGCCGAACCGCTCGGCCTGAGCACGGAAGCGGTTCATCAGCTCGGGGCCCATCATCCCCTCGGGGAACCCGGGGAAGTTCTCCACCTCGGTGGTGTTCTGGAGCTGTCCGCCCCACTGGAACCCCTCGATCACGAGCGGCTCGAGATCGGCGCGTGCCGCGTAGACGGCCGCCGTGTAGCCGGCGCATGCGCCGCCGATGATGATCACGTTCTCGATGGCCTGATCACTCATGTCTTCCGCTCCCGTCGAGGTCACGCGCAGCTTCGCGCGCCGCGCCCGCGTTCGTCATTACTTCACTTTCTGAAGTAAGGTTACCGCTCGGCCCGTACCGGGCGGCCCCCGCGACTGTATCGGCCGCTGCCGACCGGCCCTCGGCATCCCAGCGCTTGACCGTGCGCCGCAGCTGGAAGAAGGCGACGATCCCCGGCGGCAGCGGCATCCAGAACGCGATCAACCGGTAAACGAGCACCGCGGCGATCACCGACGACGCGGGCTCGCCGAAGATCAGGAAGGCGCCGATCAGGCCACCGTCGACGGCACCCACGCCGGCGGGATCCGGCACGAGGTTCGCGGCCATGCCGACGAAGAAGCCCATGACGATCACCCCGAACGACACCGCGATGTCGAAGGCCATGAAGCTGCACCAGAGGATCCCGACGTTCGCCGCCCAGAACCCGGTGGCGCCGAGGAGCGCGAGCCAGCCCTTCCGGGGATCCCGCAGGTAGCCGACGGCGTCGCGGGCGCCGGAGGCGATCGTCTCCGGCACCTTGCTGAGGGTCACGGCGGTCCTGCCGACCCGACCCTCCCCCCGGTTCTCGCGCAGCCGGCGCTGCAGATCCGGCGGGATCAACATCACGAGCACCAGGATCAGCAGGAGCCCTCCCGCGATCGCGGCGGGGATGATCGTCACCGAGATCGGGTCCGCCCCCGGCAGCACCCCCGTCCGCAGCAGGATCCCGAAGAGGATCACGGCGAAGATGTAGACCGAGTACATGAGGACGAGGAAGACGATCATCCGGCGCGCGGCCTCGGTCCGCCTCATGCCGGCCTTCCGCAGCGCCCAGTAGGAGAGGACGACGCCGCCCGCGCCCCCCGCCGAGACGATCCGCGAGGCGGCCAGGCCGGCCATCGTGATCTCGTAGCTCTCACGCCAGTCGAGGTGGACCACGTTCTCCCCGACGACCCCGCGGAACTGGGCGACGTAAGCCAGGTAGGCGAGCACGTTGCAGCCGATCGCGGCCGCGAACCACACCCAGTTGCCGTCCTTCATCTTCTCGAGCGCGTCCTCGAGCCCGATGATGTTGGGAAGCAGGACGTAGATCGCGCCGAAGAGCAGAAGCACGACGACCGCGGTGATCGCGAGCTTCTTCGGGTCGTCGAACAGCGACGGATCCTCGTCGTCGAACGCCTCCCCCCCCGCGCTGACCTCCTCGTCGCGCGAGCTCATGCTCACCCGTTGGCGATCCGCTCGAGCTTCTGCACCTGACGGCTGAACGCGAGCGTGAACGGCTCGACCAGCGGCTCCCCGAGGCGCACCGAGCCGACCAGGGCCACGCCTGCGAGCAGGTCGACGACGTAATGCTCGCCGAGGTACACGAGGGCGAACCCGAGGATCCCGGCGTAGCCCCAGGCGGCCGCTCCGACCGCCTTGTTGGACTCGGTCAGCAGGATCGCGGCGAGGACCGAGGCGCCGAAGTGCAGCGACGGCATCGCCGCCCAGGGGTTGCCGTCGACCGTCTCGTACATGTGCGGCCAGGCCGCGCCGAACGTCTCGTCGCCGACGCGGACCATCCGGCGCTCGACCGGGTCGTGGCCGGTGTAGCCGTTCGCCGAGGCCCACCACGGGGGCGCCGTCGGCACCGCGACGTAGGTCAGGCACCCGAGGTCGTACGCCGCCGACATCTGCCGGGCCGCGCTGACGAAGCGGTCCTCGTCCTTGACCAGCAGGTAGAGCAGCGTCAGATGCGGCTCCGCGAACCAGACCCAATGGGCGAACGAGAGCACCCGGTCGAGCACCGTGATCCGCCTGTCCTCCGGGACGAGCGCGTCCTGCAGCCGGGTGTTCGGAAGCCGCCCCGCCCCGAGCCTGCGATCGGCGTCGATCGTGTATCTGATCTTCAGGCGCCTGCGCAAGGCGGCCGGGTCGTCGTAGGGCAGCTCGTGGATCACGACGAACGCCCACATCTGCTGGATGTAGAGGATCGTGTCCCTGACCTTCGTCCTCGGCCTCAGCACCGCGTGACCGATCGGCCCGGCGATCGTCGCCAGGGCAGTGACCGCGTGCGGAATCGGCCGCCGCTTGCGCAACAGCGGCACGACGACGGAGGCGACGATCGCAGCGCAGGCGACGCCGCGGACGAACGAGCGCAGACGAGAATGCCTCCTGCCGATGGATGGGGCCGCGACGGACAAGGCGCGGGCGAGTATATGGAGGGCAAACGTCGCCACCGGCGTCACCGAACCCTTGCGGAAAGCGGTTCGGGCGTCGCCGGGCATCTGCCGGGTCCGAGCAATACACTTCCCGCGCCTTGACGACCACCCCTAGAAGACTCGTCCCACGTTCGATCGTGAAGGTCGCGGCCGGAGCTTCGGCCGCGGCTTCCCTACTGCTTCTCGCGCTGCCGCAGGCAGCCTCGGCCGGCCTGATCGCGCCCGAGTCGCCCGCTTCGCCGCAGGCCAGCAGCACGAGCACGATCTACTGGGTGTTGCTGATCATCCTGATCGTCTCCGTGCTTGGAGTCGCAGCGCTCTTCCTGCGTTCGCTGCGCGCTCGCGCGGGCGACGGGGATCCGGGCCCGGAGGGTCCGTCCGAAGCCGCGGAGCGCAGCATGCAGTTCCGCGTCGGCGGCGCCCTGACGGTCACCGCGCTGCTCCTCTTCGTCGTCGGGATCTTCTTCACCAACGACGCCTCGATCGTCGACGCCGATCAGAGCGACGCGGACCCGATCACGATCCAGGTCGAAGGCCAGCAGTGGCTCTGGCGCTACGGCTACCCGGTCGAGGACCCTTCGGCTGACGGGTTCAACCCCGATGCGGCCTACAGCTACTACGAGCTGGTGATCCCCGTCGACACTCCGATCAACCTCGACGTCGGCTCGATCGACGTCATGCATCGCCTTTCGATCCCGGCGCTCGGCGTCGCCGTCGACGCAGTCCCCGGAACCCGCTCAGAGGCTTCCTTCGTCGCCGACGAGGTCGGCACCTACGAGGGACGCTCGACCCGCTTCTCCGGCGGTGGCTTCCCGACGATGAGGACCGTCGTCCACGTCGTCGAGCCTGACGAGTACGAGCAGTTCCTGAGCACCAGGAGCGAGGAGATCAAGGCAGGCCGCGACGCGGTCGGGGAGCGCGTCGAAGCCGGCACCGCACCCGGAGTCGAAGTCGAGGTCGAGGAGTGAGCCCCCCCATGCAGACCCGCCATCATCCAGAGCTGGTCAGCGAGGAGGTGACCGGCCCCCAGCGCGGCTGGACCTCCGTCGCGACGAGCGCCGACCACAAGTCGATCGGCCGGATGTACATCGCCACGGCGCTCTTCTTCGCCGCGATCGCGCTCGCCGAGCTGCTGATGATGAGGATTCAGCTGATCGTCCCCGAGAACACGCTGATCTCGCCGGAGAACTTCGACATCCTGCTCTCCGCCTACGGGCTTACGGGGCTGCTGCTGTTCGCGCTCCCGCTCGCGATCGGGCTCTTCTCCTCCGTCGTGCCGCTGCAGATCGGCGCCCGCGGCATGGCGCTCCCACGCCTGCATCAGCTCTCCTACTGGCTGTACCTGCTGGGAGGCGTGACCGTCTACGGGAGCTGGATGTACTCCCCCTCCACCGCCGGCGGCACCGCTCTGCCCCCGCTCTCCGACGACTGGTTCTCGCCCGACCGCGGCGTAGACGCCTGGCTGATCGGCTTCGGGCTCGTCCTGGTCGGCGTCATCTGCTTCGCGGTCGCGATGGTCGCGACGCTGCGCACCTCGCGCGCCCCCGGCATGTTCACCGAGCGCCTGCCGGTCTTCTCCCGCGCCGCCTCCGTGGTCAGCTACACGCAGCTCGTCGTCGCGCCGGTGATGCTCGCCGCCTTCGCGATGCTGATCATCGACCGCCAGTCCGACGGCATCTTCTTCGTTCCGGGCGACGGCGGCAAGCCGATCTTCTACGAGCACATGAGCTCGATCTTCCTGGCCGGCACCTACGCCTCGATCGTGATCGCCGCGTTCGGCTCGATCTCGGAGATCCTGCCCACGTTCTCGGGCCGCAAGCTCGTCGGCCGGAAGGTGATCGGCACCTCGTTCGGAGCCCTCGCCACGCTCGCGATCCTCGCCTGGGTGACGACGATGTCGACCGCGCCGATCCCGCGCGGCGTCCTCTTCGCCGCGATGCTGTTCGCGCTGCTTGCGATGATCCCGCTCGGGTTGATCGTCTTCAACTGGATCGTCACCCTCAAGGGGTCGCCGCTGCGCCCGGGAGTCGCCGGCCGCTTCGCGATCGCCGCGGTCGTGCTCTCGCTCTACGGGATCGTCGGCGAGCTGACCCAGGCGGTCATCCCGGTCGGCAAGCTCATCGCCGGCACCACGACGTCCTGGGCCGACACCCACGCCGCGATGATCGGCGCCGGGGTCTTCGGCCTCTTCGCCGGGCTGTACTACTGGTTCCCCAAGATCACCGGCAGGCGGATGGGCGAGACGCTCGGCGCCGCCTCGCTCGGCCTGATGCTGGTCGGCGCCCTGGCGCTGATCATCCCGCTGCAGATGGCGGGGATGGAGGGGATGCCGTCCGACGTCTACAAGTTCTACAGCGACGGCACCCTGAACGCGCTCAACCTGATCGCGTCGATCGGCTCCTTCGTCTTCATCCTCGGGTTCCTGATCACGATGGCGAACGCCTCGATCAGCTACAGCCGCGGCGTCAAGACCGGCCCCGATCCCTGGGGCGGCTCGACCCTCGAGTGGTTCGTCCCCTCCCCACCCCCGGTGCACAACTTCGATCTCGTCCCCGACGTACGCAGCGCCACGCCGCTCGACGACATCCGCCAGGCCGTCGCAGAGCGCCGCACGCGTCCCAGCCTGCCGCCCGCGCGCATCGAGACCGCCGAGCCGGAGCAGGTTCCGGTCGGGGTGGCCGCGGGGGATGCGGAGCCGCGAGTCGAGGACGCCGGGATCGAAGCGGAAGCTGCCGACCAGGCGGGTTCCGGCGACGGCCCGGTAGCCTGAAGGCCATGCCCTCGACCTCCTCGCCGGCGGTCCCGACCCCGACAAGCAGCCTCGCGGCCCTGTCCGCGGACCGGCGCTGAGCATCGCCCACGATGGAGTCCTCATCGGTGGGAGTCGCGAAGCGTTCCGCCAACGCGGGAGTCGTCGGCGGCGGTGAGCTGCGCGCGCGTTCGCGTGGGCTGAAGGGCGGAGCCGCCGCTCATCACCGTGCCGACGGCGAGGCGGCCAACGGCGCGATGGCGCACGTCCGCGACTACGTCGCCCTGACCAAGCCGCGGATCATCTCCCTGCTGCTCTGGACGACGGTCACCACGATGCTCGTTGCGCGCCCGTCCGGCCTCGCCCTCTCCACCGTCCTCTGGACCTGTCTCGGCGGCTATCTGGCCGCCGGCGGCGCCGGAGCGATCAACCACTACATCGACCGCGACATCGACGCGAGGATGGGCCGGACCAAGGGCCGCCCGATCGTCCTGGGCAGGGTCGAGCCGGTCCACGCGCTGCTCTTCGGCATCTGCCTCGGGGCGCTCGCTACCCTGCAGCTGTGGGTGACGGTCAACGGCCTGGCGGCCGTGCTCGCCCTGCTCGGGCTGCTCGGCTACGTCCTCCTCTACACCGCCTGGCTGAAGCCACGCACCCCGCAGAACATCGTCATCGGCGGCGTCGCCGGATCGATGCCGCCGCTCGTCGGCTGGGCCGCGGCCACCGGCGCCCTCGCCCTTGACTCCCTCTACCCCTTCCTGATCATCTTCCTCTGGACGCCGCCTCATTTCTGGGCTCTGGCGCTGATGATCTCCGACGACTACAAGCGCACGGGCGTGCCGATGCTGCCCGTCGTCAAGGGCCCTCAGGTGACCAGGGTCCAGATCCTCGTCTACTCGGTCCTGCTCGTCGCCTTCACGATCCTGCCGGTGATCACCGGGCTGTTCGGCGCCCTCTACCTCGCCGTCGCCGGAATCCTCGGCGCCGCGTTCGTAGGCTGCGCCGTGGCCCTCTGGAGGATCCCCAGCCGGCGAGCTGCCCTCCGCCTCTACCTGGGCTCGCTCGCCTACCTGTTCATCCTCTTCGCGGCGATGGCGGCCGACCGGATCCTCGCGGTCTGATTAGATCCCGCACATGGATCGCACCAAGGCCAACAAGAGCATCGGCGCCGGGACGACGGCCGCGCTGATCGCGCTCTTCTTCTTCGCCCTGAGCTTCTACGTCGCCGTCCTCTACATCGGCTGATCCAGATGAGCTCCAGCGAACATCCCGCAGCCAACGAGCCGACCGAGCTGATCTACGTTCCCGGCAGCTCGCCCGCCCCGATCGTCGTCGCGATGGGCGTCACCCTCTTCTGCCTCGGGTTCTTCATGGGCTGGTTCCTGTACGTGCTCGGCGCCTTCTTCCTGCTGCTCGGCCTCGGGTCCTGGTGGAAGCGCTCCAACGACGAGATCTCGCGCATGCGCCGCGAGCAGTCGGTAGACACGGCCGTTATCCCAGCCGAGCCGATCAAGACGTCCGAGACGTCATGAGCGGGCTCGGCCGAGGGCCACTCCCTCGGCCTAGTCCCCGTTCGTTCATGAGCGGGGTGCCGACGCTACGAAGTGGGTCGGAGCGATCGGTGCTCCATAAGGTCTTGGTCTGAGCCCGCCAGGGCTTCAGGGGGCCATGGACGACGTTGCGCCGGCGGAAACCCAGACTCTCATGATGTCCCGCATCGAGAGGACGCCGACGAGCTTGCCGGAGTCGAAGACGAGCAGGTGGCGCACCTTGCGGCGTGCCATCTCGGATGCGGCGCGCTCGAGGCTCCAATCGGGCGCGGCCGTGATGATCGAGTCGCTCATGTGGTCGCCGACGACCTCGCGGTCCGGATCCTCACCACGCCCCAGCGAACGCAGGACGTCGCGCTCGCTGAGCACACGGGGTCCCGGCCACTGCTCGTCGGCGACGATCGCGGCGCCGACCCGTCGCTCGGTCATCAAGCGCGCGGCGTCCCTGAGGGTGTGTCCCGGGCCGACGGTGAGCACTACCTCCGACATGCCGTCTCGAACTTCCATCCGCAAACGCTCCTTCGTCCCTCGGGGCCCGGCGCGACCCCCGAAATCCGGCCTGGGGCCCGCCGCTTTGTGATGATCGGCTCAAGCTTACCCCACGGCCCGCGAGAGGTCGAGAAAGCCGCCGGAACAGTAGGATTCTCGCCGTGGAACACGCCCGTCCGAAGCCCAAGCCGAAGTCCCTTCTGATCATCGCCTTCGGCGCGTTCCTCGCCCTCCTCGCCGCGGGCTGCGGCTCCAACGAGCCGGACCTGAACAACGGGCGCAACCTCTTCAAGGTCAAGTGCGGCAACTGCCACACCCTGGCCGAGGCGGCAACGACTTCGCCGGTAGGACCCGATCTCGATGCGGCCTTCACGGCGGCTCGTCACGCCGGGATGGACGCCGACACCGTCGAGGGCGTGGTCCTCGATCAGATCGGCCATCCCCGTTACACGGACCCCGAGGATCCCTCCTACATGCCGGCCGGCATCGTCACCGGCACCGACGCCGACGACGTGGCCGCCTACGTCGCCTCCGTGGCCGGCCTCCCCGGCGTCAAGCCGCCGGAAGCCCCCGGCGGCCCCGGCGGGCAGGTCTTCGCCTCCAACGGCTGCGGCTCCTGCCACACGCTGGCGGCCGCCCAGTCCTCCGGCGCAACCGGCCCCAACCTCGACGACACCATCTCCGGTTGGTCCAAGCAGGAGATCGAGCACGCGATCGTCGACCCCGACGCCGACGTCGCCTCGGGCTTCCAGGCCGGCGTGATGCCGACCACCTACGGCGACGACATCGAGCCGGCCGACCTGAAGCTGCTCGTCGACTTCCTCTACGAGAGCGCCGGCCAGAGCGGCAACTGAGTCAGGCGTCTTCCCCGTCGGATCGGCCCCGACGCGGGGCCGGATCCTCGACGGCAGGGTCGCCGAGCATCTGCGCCAACCAGCTCACCGTCTGGATCAGGCCCGCGGCGAGGGCGATGATCGCGAGCACCACGCCGAGCCAAGTCGAGATCAGCCTCGTGGCGAGCACGATCACCAGCGCCGCCACGACGATGTAGACGACCACGCGGAACGCGTCCTGCTCGGAGCGAAAAGGGTTCCTACGCGGCTTCGACGCCTGGCTGCTCTTCTCCATGGGTCGATTCTCCCACTCGTGAGGGATGCCGAGTCGAGCCCTCGTCAGCTCTTGCCGGACGCCTTCTTGGGCCTCGCCTGAAAGCGCAGATCCTCGCTCGAGCCCGCGAGGATCAGCTGCTCATCCTCGATCCGCCACTCGTCGACCTCGGCGAGGGCATCGAAGAACTGCTGCTCGAGCTCGGCGATCGGCGGCTCGCAGCCCATCATCGTCGACATCACGTCGCCGATCGAGATATTCGAGCCGTCCACCTCGTACGCCGCGTGATAGCGGTTGCAGCCGCCGTTCCCGCTCAGGCTTCCGCCGTCGAACTCGATCGTCGGAGCCGATCCGGCGAGGTCCGGCACCTCGATCCCGTCGACCAGCTCCCAGCTCGAGTCCTCCAGTGCAGCGGGATCGGCAAGGGTCGTCACCTCGCCCTCCCCTCCACCGCAGCCGGCGAGAACGAGAACGCCCAGCGCCCCCAGAACCAGCCCCCACCTGAGCACCCACGAAGACCTCATCGAACGATCCTATGGCACCCATAGGAGCCCTGAGAGCCCCTGGCCCTATCACCGACCCCACCCGTGTGGCAGCCTGCCCCGCCCGAGCTGGCGCCCCTCCCGCGGCCGCAAGGCGTTCTGGGGGCGGCCAGATCAAGGACGCAGGAGGCGAAGCGGCCCAACCGCTGGTCGTTGGGGCCGTGAGCCGCGGAGGACGCCGAGCTGGCGCCCTCCCGCCGCCGCAAGGCGTTCTGGGGGCGGCCAGATCAAGGACGCACAAGGCGAAGCGGCCGGGAGGGCCGTGAGCCGCGGAGGACGCCGAGCTGGTCGTCCCCAGGACGCCTTAGAGGATGTAGACGGCGAGGAAGACGATGATCCACATCACGTCGACGAAGTGCCAGTAGATGCCTGGCAGCTCGACGCCGAGATGATCCTTCGCCTTTGGGCCGAAGTGGCCGCGCCAGGCGCGGATGTTGGCGAAGGTGAGCAACATCAAGCCGACGAAGACGTGCGCTCCGTGGAGGCCGGTGAGCCCGTAGAAGATCGAGCCGAAGGCGCCGTCGCGGGCGCTGAAGCCGATGTGGACGTACTCGTTGATCTGGATGAAGAGGAAGGTGAAGCCGAGCAGCCAGGTGATCCCCAGGCCGAGCTTCATCGCGTTTCGGTTGCCCTTGCGCGCCGCCTCGAGCGCCCAGTGGATGCTGAACGAGGAGGTGACGAGGATGATCGTGTTGATGCCCGCGACCAGCTTCGGCAGCTCGAAGCCCTCGGGCGGCCAGGTGTCGAACGGGTTCGCGACCTCGCGAAGGAAGAAGTAGGCGGCGAAGAACGCGCCGAACAGCATCGCCTCGGAGACGATGAAGAGGAGGATGCCGAGCGTCGCGCGATCGATCTTCGAGGAGGCGTGCGCCTCCGGCGGGCCATGGTGGCCGCCGTGCCCATGCTGACCGGCGACGGGTACGGACGCGGACTCCATCAGGCCTCACTCCTCACTGCCCCGACCCCGGCGGAGACGGGGGCGCCGCCGACCTCGAGGTGCTCGACGGGCTTGTCGGTGATCTCGTTGATGCGGTCGATCAAGCCGCTCTCGATCCACTCGGACTCGCGACCGGCGAAGGTCGAGACGAGGATGTCGTCGATGCGGAAATGCTCGATCGCGTTCTGAACGGCCGCGAACGGCTCCGGGCTCATCGGCTGACCGGTCGCGTCGATCTCCTCGCGATACAGGGCGGCCAGCGTCGCGGCGAGGCGCTCGCAGACCGTCTCCCGGGTCACCTCGCCCGAGCGCGGGGAGATGAACGTATAGCGATGCGGCTTGTCACGATGACGCGCGATCAGCCGATCGACCAGATCGGGGGCGTTGACCGTCTGCGTCGCTACGACCAGCGTGTGGGTCACGTTCCAGCTCACCGCGTCGTCCTCGATCCGCACGGGCACGTGCTCCACCGGGGCCTCGAGGTTGTCCTCGCCGTAGGTGACGAGATCGGACATGGTCAGGCCGTATCGGTTCTCGGGAAGGGCCGAGATGAGGACGCGGGACGGAGAGAAGGCGCGGGTCGCGTCGTCGAGCGCATGGGCGCTCTGCGGATCGAAGACCGCGGCGACCGAGCCGATCCCGAACGACTCGAGGACCTTCTGCGTGACCTCGACCCGGCTGACCGCCGCATCGCGGACCTCGGCGGGAGAGACGATCTGCCCCACCTCGGGCTGGTTCTGCGGCGCGGCGAGGGCGACGTGAGCGGCTCCCTCGTCGACGAGCTCGCGAATCCGGGTGAGCAGCCCCCGGCCGCCGGCGACCTCGTTGAGGAAGGCGAGAACGGTCCCGCCCTCGACCGAAGGCGTGGTGGTCGGATCGGCGCTCATGAGCCGCCGCCCTCACTGCTGGAGGCGGTGCCGACCACAGCGGGCTTCGGCTTCTCGACCTCCGCTCCGTCCTCCCCATGCATGATCGCGTGGCGAGCCCCGGGAACGCCGAACTCGTACGGACCGCCGACGACCCTGGGGATCTCGTCGAAGTTGAAGACCGGCGGCGGCGAGCTGACCTGCCACTCGATCGTGTTCGCGCGCCACGGGTTCGATCCGGCCTTCGGGCCGAACTTCCAGCTGACGATCATGTTGTAGATGAAGATGAGCTGGGCGGCGCCGAGGATGAAGCTGAACACGGAGATGACCAGGTTCCACTCGCCGAACTGGGCCGCGTAGTCGGCGACGCGGCGGGGCATGCCCTCCATGCCGACCCAGTGCATCGGGATGAACGTCCCGAGCATGCCGACGAGGGTCCCCCAGAAGTGCCATCGCCCGAGCCGCTCGGAGTACATGCGGCCGGTCATCTTCGGGAACCAGTGGTAGATCCCACAGAAGATCGTGAACACCGAGCCGCCGAAGAGCACGAAGTGGATGTGGGCGACGACGAAGTAGGTGTCGGAGACGTGGATGTCCAGCGGGATCAGGCCCAGCATGACGCCGGAGATGCCGCCGACCAGGAACGTGATCATGAACCCGAGGGCGAACAGCATCGACGTGTTCTCGATGTGCAGCTTCGAGTCGAAGAGCGTCCCCAGCCAGGAGAAGATCTTGATCCCGGTCGGGACTGCGATCAGCAGCGTCGTGATCATCATCGGCACGCGCAGCCACGCGAACATGCCGGAGACGAACATGTGGTGCGCCCAGACGGCGAACGCGAGGATGACGATCCCGAGCAGCGCCAGGGCCATCAGCCGGTAGCCGAAGATCGTCTTGCGGGCGTGGGTGGAGATCACCTCGCTGACGATCCCGAAGCCCGGCAGCATCATGATGTAGACGGCCGGGTGGGAGTAGAACCAGAAGACGTGCTGGTACATCAGGACGTCGCCGCCGGCGCCCGCGGTGAAGAAGTCGGTCCCCAGCGAGCGGTCGAGCAGGACGAAGAACTGCGAGCCGGCGATGAACGGCGTCGCGATGACGACCAGCAGCGAGGTCGTGAACTGCGCCCAGACCATCAGTGGCATCCGCCAGAAGGTCATTCCCGGCGCGCGCATCGTGATGATCGTGACCAGGAAGTTGAGTGCGGTCGCGATCGACGACGCGCCCGCGAACTGGACGCCGATCGTGAAGAACTGCTGGCCCAGTGGGGCCTCGGTCGAGAGTGGGGCGTAGGCGGTCCAGCCGGTCGCGAAGGCGCCGCCGTCGACGAAGAAGCTGGCCATCATCATCACGCCGGCCGTCGGCAGCAGCCAGAACGACAGCGCGTTGAGGCGCGCCGGACATGGCCTTCCCGCGCCTCAAC
>CAZXKG010000017.1:0-4895 GCA_964641695.1 uncultured Conexibacter sp. | reverse complement strand
CGTTGAGGCGCGGGAAGGCCATGTCCGGCGCGCCGATCATCAGCGGCACGACGTAGTTCGCGATCCCGGCGAACACCGGGATGATGAACAGGAAGATCATCAGCGAGGCGTGGACCGAGAACAGCCCGTTGTAGGTGTTCGGGTCGACGAACTGCGTGCCTGGCTGGGCCAGCTCGGCGCGGATCAGCATCGCCATCAGCCCGCCGAGGATGAAGAAGAAGAACGTCGTGACGATGTACTGGATGCCGATCACCTTGTGATCGGTGTTGACCTTGAAGTAGTCCTTCCAGGAGGTCGCTCCGTGGCTGGAGTGGTCGTCGGGCACGGTCGGCTTGCCGAGCGCCCAGTCGAACCAGTAGGTGAAGCAGCCGATCGCGACCAGGAATGCGAGTGGCATCGCGATCAGCGAGACCGTGGCGACTGAGGTCCAGTCGACGATCGGGTCCCAGCCGTAGGCGGCGCGGACGGCGGCGGTGAGCGCGACGGAGAAGCCGAAAGCCAGCGGCAGGCTGATCAGGACGCGGTACCAGCCGGGCGCGCGGAACTTGGCTGCGACGCTCACTGAGCCTCCTTGCCCTTGCTCACGGTCAGAAGGTACTCCACCAGCGTGTCGATCTCAGCTGGTGAGAGCTGATTCGAGTAGTCGCCCGGCATCAGGCCCTTCTGGAAGCCGGGGACGACGAAGGCGTTGGGGTCCTCGATCGAGGCCCGCACGTACTCGGCCGGTGTCTGGCCCTCCTGCTTGGCGTACTTGGTGGCCTGCGCCGCCAGGTCGTCGAGGTCGGGGCCGGCGGTGCCGGTCGAGCCGGCGTCGGCGAGCGTGTGGCAGGCGTTGCAGCCGGTGTCGGTGAAGATCTTGCGCCCGGCCGCGATCGGGTCGCCGCCGGCGGCCGCCTTGCCGCCGTCCTCGTCGCCCTTCTGCTGCTCGGCGACCCAGGCGTCGAAGTCCTCGGCGGAGATCACGCGCACCGTCTGGCGCATCGTCGAGTGGCCGATGCCGCACAGCTCGGCGCAGACCACCGGGTAGCTGCCGAGCCGGGTCGGGGTGACGCGGATGCTGGTCGTGATTCCAGGGACGGCGTCGGTCTTGAGCCGGAACTCCGGAACCCAGAAGTCGTGCAGGACGTCCTTGGTGTTGACCTTGAAGTGGACCGGGCGGTCCTTCGGCAGCACGAGCTGATTCGACTGCAGCTTGCCCTGGCCCGGGTACTCGAAGCTCCAGGCGAACTGCTGGCCGGTGACGTTGACGACGAGCGTGTCGGCCTTCTTGGCCTCGATGTCGTCGAGCACGATCCAGGCGTAGCCGGCGAGCACGGTGACGATGATCAGCGGGATCGTCACCCAGATCACCTCGAGCCGGGTGTTGCCGTGGATCGGGGCGCCGTCGCGGGTGTCGCCCGGCTTCACGCGGAAGGCGTAGACGGAGTAGAGGACCACCGCCATGACGAGCACGAAGATCGGCACCGAGACGATCAGCAGGACGTCGTAGAGCGTGTCGATGTCGCCCGCGGCGGTCGACGCCTGGGCGGGGAACCAATCGATCGCGAGCGAGATCGCAATGCCGATCGCCGTCGCGGCGAGGCTGAGTACGACGACCCAGATAATTGGCTTCCTATTACGCATCGCTTCCCCCGAAGCTCTTCACGGCGGGCGAGTCTATGCCACCAAGGCGACGTTTGGCCAGTGGGTGGTCCGGGGTTTGGTCAGATGGGGGGTCGGGGGTAAGATCGAGACGATCGTCACGAGCAACAAAGGGAGCGTCGCGTGGAGGTTCGGGATGGGATGAGCAGCGTGGTCCTCACGGTGGGGCCGGACCACACCCTGCGCGAGGCGGCGCGCGCCATGTCCGAGCGCGCGGTCGGCGCCGCGATCGTCGCCGACCCCGATCAGCCCGGTCCGGGGATCTTCACCGAGCGCGACCTGCTCGACTCGCTCGGCCGCGGTCAGGACCCGGAGACCGAGCGCGTCGCCGACCATCTGTCGGCAAACCTGACCTTCGCCGCTCCCGACTGGTCGCTCGAGCACGCCGCCGAGGAGATGGTCCGCGGCGGCTTCCGGCACCTGATCGTCGTCGACGGCGGCGAGCTCGCCGGCATCGTCTCGATGCGCGACATCGTCCGCGTCTGGGTCACCGAGGGCGCAACCTCGGAGATGCCGGCGGGGCGCTAGCCGTTAGTGAGCGTCGTGCTCTAGGGGAAGCTCTGCGATGTCGCGGCGCGTGTCGCCGACCCAGCGCAGGATCGAGTAGAGCGTGATCAGCACGCCGGCGCCGCAGACGAACCAGTTGATGACGACGCCGACGATGGCGATCGTCAAGCCCAGGGCGACGAGCACCGGCAGGTAGGACGGGCCCGGAAGGTGGATTGCCTCGCCGGGCGGCGGGACACTGCCCGTGTCTTGGATCTGCTCGGCCATCGTTAGTAGACGAGGCCGACGATCCAGGATGCGGCGAAGACGATCAGCGAGATCGCTCCGGCAATCAGGGCCGTGCGGAGGTTGCGATTGGCTAGTCGGCGGTCCATGGGGCGGCCGTTTCTACCAGAATCACCGCCATGATGAACCTGCGCGGCGGCATCGATCTCGGTGGCACCAAGATCCAAGCGGTGGTCGTCGACGAGGCCCACGCGGTCCTTGGAGACGACCGTCAGCCGACCCCGACCAGCGGTGGACCGGCCGATGTGGCCGCTGCGATGGCGGCGGCGCTGGCCGCGGCGGCGACGGCCGCGGGGGTGGAGACGGCGGCCCTGTCCGGCGTCGGCGTCGGCTCGCCCGGTGAGATCGACGTCGCGAATGGAACGGTCACCCAGGCGCGCAACCTGCCGGACTGGGAGGGCTCCTACGCGCTCGGTCCGGAGCTCGCGAAGCTGGTCGGCGCGCCGGTCAGGCTCGGCAACGACGTCAACGTCGCGACCGACGCCGAGGCCGAGCTGGGCGCCGGCAAGGAGTTCAGCTCGATGCTCGGTGTCTTCTGGGGGACCGGCGTCGGTGGCGGGATCGTGCTCGACGACAAGCTGTGGGAGGGCCGTGGCGCGGGTGGCGAGCTCGGCCACGTCGTCGTGCGGATCGGTGGCCGCCACTGCGGCTGCGGGCGGCGCGGCTGCATGGAGGCCTACGCGGGGCGGGCGTCGATGGAGGCGCGGGCGCGCAAGCTGGCCGGCGACGGCCGCGACACCAAGCTTTTTCACTTGATGGAGAAACACGGGCGCGACCGCCTGACGAGCGGCATCTGGTCGCGGGCGCTCGAACGTGACGACGCGCTGGCGCACGAGATCGTCAACGACGCCGTCGAGGCGCTCGGTGCTGGTGTGGCGTCGGCGGTCAACCTGCTCGACGTCGAGGCGGTGATCATCGGCGGCGGACTTGGGGTGCGGCTCGGTGAGCCCTACCGCGAGCACATCGAGGCGGCGATGCTGCCGCACCTGTTCAGCGACGACGACCCGCCCGCTGTGCGGCTCGCGGCACTCGGGGACCTAGGTGGCGCGATCGGCGCCGCGCTGCTGGCACTGCCTGGCCGTGGCGGATCGCTCGATGGCTGAGCCATCCGGCGGGCCGCTGGTCGGCGTCGACGTCGGCGGCACCAAGGTCGCCGCCGCGGTCGTCGACGGGGTCGAGGTCGTCGAGCGGGTCGAGCGACCGACTGAGACCGCCAGCACGGAGGCGCTGCTCGACGAGATCGCGGCGACGGCGCGCGAGGCCGCCGCGCAGGCGGGCATCGAGCTGCGAGCGATCGGCGCCGGCATCCCGTCCCAGATCGACGCCGCGAGCGGTACCGCGCTGGCCAGCGTGAACGTCCCGTTGACCGGTGTTCCGGTCCGCGACGAGCTGGGCAAGCGACTTGGAGTGCCTGTCTTCGTCGACAACGACGCCAACTGCGCCGCGCTTGCCGAGGCGCAGTTGGTGCCCGATCCGCCGGCGCGCGAGCTGGTGATGCTGACGCTCGGCACCGGCGTCGGCGGCGGCATCGTGATTGACGGGCGGATCTTCCGCGGTGCCACCGGCCTCGGCGCGGAGCTGGGCCACATCGTGGTCGACGGTGCCGCGGCGACGGTCGCCGAGCCGGGCGTGTTCCCGCGTCCCGGGTCGCTGGAGTGGCACTGCAGCGGCCGCGGGCTAGAGCGCGAGGCGACGCGCTGCGCCGAGCGGCATCCGGAGAGCGAGCTGGGGCGGCGGTTCGCCGAGCGCGGCCGGGTGTCGGGACGCGATGCCGTTGCGGCGGCGCGTGCGGGCGACCCGCGGGCGCTCGAGCTGATGGCCGGCTACGGACGCTGGCTGGGAACCGGCATCGCGACCGTCGTCAACGTCTTCGAGCCGAAGCGGGTCGTCGTCGGCGGCGGTCTCTCGACCGCGGCCGAGCTGTTCCTCGATACGGCGGTCGGCGAGGCCGCGCGCTGGGCGTTGCCGGCGCTCTGGGAGCGGACTACCGTCGGTCTTGCGCGGGGCGGCGCCGACGCCGGCGTGATCGGCGCGGCGGTACTCGCCGATCACGAGCTGGAGCGCAGCGGACATACTGCGAGGTGAACGTGCAACGAGTGAGCGACAGGGGAGTTGGATGACCGCGACGACGACCGACCGAGAGGCTCTCGACAAGCTCTGCATCGACACGATCAGGACGCTGTCGATCGACACGGTCCAGAAGGCCAACTCCGGTCACCCCGGGGCGCCGATGGCGCTGGCTCCCGTCGCCTACCAGCTCTACACCGAGACGCTGAAGCACAACCCGGCCAACCCGGCCTGGTTCGACCGCGACCGCTTCGTGCTCTCCGCCGGCCACGCATCGGCGCTGCTCTACTCGATCCTCCACCTGACCGGCTACGGGATCTCGCTCGACGACCTGAAGAACTTCCGCCAGCTCGGCAGCCGCACCGCCGGCCACCCGGAGCACGAGGCGGACGGCA
>CAZXKG010000016.1:0-35185 GCA_964641695.1 uncultured Conexibacter sp. | reverse complement strand
CGAATCCCGGCTGAACCTGAACCGGCCGCAGCCCGGCTGAAGTTCCGTTCACTTCTGTCACGAATCCGGGCTGAACCTGAACCGGCCCTGGCCCGGCTGAAGTTCAGTCTGCCGGGCGGCGGCCCCCTCGGATCACTACCCCTGACGTCCTTGAAGGCCGCCGGATCCAGGAAGAGTCGAGCGTGGTGACCAAGCAGAGGTCATGAGCCCGGCGAGGACGCCGAGCCGGCGCCGCCGGCGAGGACGCCGAGCCGGCGCCGCTCAGGGCGTCAGGGAGTCGCCCTTGATCTCTCCGAGGGGAAGCTCGGGCTTGGCGACGAGCGGGTTCCACGCCTGCTTCCGCTGCTTGACCTCGCGGACCTTGAACTTGCCGCCGAGGATCTCGGTCACCGTCACCAGCTTGTAGCCACGCCGCTTGTAGGAGTCGATGATCCCGGGCAGCGCCGCGACCGTCTGGCTGCGGGTGCCGCCGCCGTCGTGCATGAGCACGATCGACCCCTTGCCGCCGGAGGAGCCGCGCGACTGGATCGCGCCCGAGCCCGGGAGCTGCCAGTCGTTGGTGTCGACGTCCCAGATGATGCTCGCCATGCCCAGCGACTTGGCGGCGCTCGCGGTCGAGGAGGGCAGGTAGCCGTACGGCGGCCGGAACGTGCAGGGCTTGAACCCCGTCGCCCTCTCGATCACCTTGTTGACGCTGTGGAGATCGCTCTTGCCGGGCCCGCGGCCGTGGTTCCAGGAGTGGTTGGCCAGCTCGTGTCCCTGGGCGAGGATCTTGCGCTCCAGCTTCGCGTAGGCGGAGACCTGCGAGCCGATCTGGAAGAACGTGCCCTTGGCGTTCTTCCGCTCGAGGATGTCGAGGACCTGCGAGGTGTACGGGCTCGGTCCGTCGTCGAAGGTGAGGGCGACGCGCTTGCGCGAACGCGAGCCGCGGTTGAACGTGCCGAGCGGGACCTTGCAGCCAACTCGCTGGAGGGGACGGATCTGGGTGTGGCCGTTCCCCTTGGCCGGGATCCGATCGACGCAGATGGCGGGACCGCCCTTGACCTTCTTCGGACCGCTCTTGCAGTCGGGACCGAACCAGCCGCTGCGCGCGGCGAAGCGGAGCTCGCCGGGCTTCAAGCCGAGCGCGTCGATCGAGAAGGTCAGCGCGATCTCCTTCTTGCCGCGCTCGATCCGAGCCGAGATCTTGCCCTTCTTACGCGGCTCCCCGCCCTGTAGCTTCGAGACGCCGACCTTGATCCTGCCGCCCTCCCCCTTCCCGTAGAGGCAGAGGAGCCGGTTGCCGATCTTCTTCCCGTCGAGCTGCGCGCAGAGGTAGCGCTCGGGGCTGCCGTCGAGACGCGGGTAGCGCTTGAGCATCTTGGTCCTGGGCATGGTCTCGTCGGTCCGGAAGCGGACCAGGAGATTCCGCTCCTGCTGGCCGACCTTGAGCTGGACCAGGTCGAGTGGGCCGCTGTTGGACGGGCGCTCGCGAACGATCTCGGCACCCGCGGGAGCGAGCGCGGCGGCGGTTGCGACGAGGAAGACCGCGAAGGCGGTGACCAGGAGAGTGGTTCGCGATCTGAGGGCCATCATGCGGCCGGGGACTCTATCCACCGGGGAAGCCGGATGACTGAACCACGGACCACATCCAGCCCCGCTGGGTACGTTGTCGGCTTTCCGGGCGCTACGGCCCGGTGATGACGGCCACGCGGGGGCGGAACCGTCTCGCTCAGGCGGGGGACACGGTCACCCGCGTCCCGTGCTTGGGCACGAGCACGATCGAGGCGAGGGTCGTCTGCTCGCGGCGCGGCGAGACCGCCGTCATCGTGACCGCGCTCAGGACCTCGCGCAGGACGATCCGCATCTCCAGACCGGCGAAGGCGGCGCCGATGCAGCGGCGGATCCCGCCACCGAAGGGGATCCACGAGTAGGTGTCGGGACGGGAGTCGAGGAAACGCTCCGGCCGGAACTCGTACGGATCGGGATAGAGGTCGGGGTTCGTGTGGACGAGGTAGATGGACGGCATCACCGCCGTCCCCGCGGCCAGCTCGACGTCCCCCTCCGCGATCGGCTCGCCGAGCAGGCGGCCTACGTTGGAGATCACCGGGCGCAGTCGCATGGCCTCGGTTGCGATGGCGTCGAGGTAGGCGTCGTCGCCCGCTGCCGCGGCCTCGCGCGCCTTCTCGTAGGCAGCCGAGTCGTGGGTGAGCAGGTCGAAGGCCCAGGCGAGTGACGTCGCGGTCGTCTCGTGCCCGGCGACGAGCAGGGTCATGAGCTGGTCGCGCAGCTCGGCGTCGTCGATCCGCTCGCCGTCCTCGAAGCGGGCGGTCAGCAACATCGAGAGGATGTCCTCGCGCGACTCGAGCCCCGGGTCGCGACGGCGCTCGGCGATGATCTCGGCAAGGACGGCGTCGGTCGCAGCCAGGGACCGGCTCAGCTCCCGGAAGGCGCCGACGCGGCGGATGCCGGGGACGCCGGCGCGGGACGCGATCGCGATCATCGCCTGCATGCCGGAGCTGCGGGTGAAGCCGAGGACGTCGCGGAGGCTCGCCGCCAGCCGGTCGTGGCGGTCGCCGCTTCCGACCCCGAAGACCGCCTCCAGGATCACCTCCAGCGTGATCGCCTGCATGCGCTCCCGCATGACCAGCTCCTCCCCACCCGACCAGCTCGCGAGCTCGGCGCGGGTGGCGGCGGCGATCGTCTCCTCGTAGGCGCGCATGCGCTCCCCGTGGAAGGGCGGCAGCATCAGCTTGCGGCGGCGCAGGTGCGGCTCCCCCTCGAGCAGCAGCAGCGAGCGCGGGCCGAGGACCGGCTCGAGCGCGATCGACCGGCCCTGCGGCAGCGTGTTGTCCCGATCCTGCTGGAAGATCGCCTTGACCAGCTCGGGCCGGCCCGTGTAGACGAGCGGCCCGATCGTCGGCAGCCGCAGCGTGAAGGTGTCCCCGAACCGCGCCCGGTTCTCCTCCATGTAGGTGACGTGTGAGCGCACCCAGCGCAGCAGCTGCAGCGGCGCCGGCGTGCTGGGACCCGCAGGAAGCTCCGCCATGCGCGGGAGCCTAGCGCGGACGTTGACGGATGGTCAACTTGCCGGACGTGGCGGCCCGGCGATCACTTCAGGCGCTCGAGGACGATCCCGTCGGAGGCGACCGCGAAGATCGTGGGAACGACGGCGATCCCATACTTGCGGGCGAGGTCCGGTCGCTCGCGGACGTCGATCGTGAGCAGTGGCTCCGGCCGCCGCGAAAGGCGCTCCTCCCACTCACGGCACTCGCCGCAGAGCGGGTGGGAGAACTCGACGAACCCGCGGGGGTGGCCGTCGATCGCGCCGATGTCGGCGAGGTCGATCCGATCGTGGTGCTTGGCGGAGATCCCGCGCAGGCGGGCGCTCAGCTTGTAGATCTCACAACCGGCGCAGAAGCCGCTGGTCGCCGCGAGCAGCGCCAGCAGGGCGACGAGCCCGCCGAGCACGGTCCCCGCGGTCGGCGCCCCCAGCCACCAGAGCAGCGCCGCGGCGGTGAGGAAGGCGAAGCCCATGATGTTGGCGAGCCGTGGCGGGCGGGAGTCCTCCAGCTCCCCCTCGCCGAACCGCGGCTGGATCAGCGTGAAGTAGGCGAGGCAGGTGAGGCAGAAGCGCCGTCCGAGGACGAGGCCGATCAGCAGCTGCACGCCCATCAGCGCCCATAGAAGCGGCCATCCGAACACGACTCCGGCGAGCGCGACCAGCCCGACCACCGCCTGGTTGAACCGAGGCGCGCGCGAGTCGATCACGTCGGTGTCTCGCCAAGGATCCGCGGAACGCTGCGCCATGAAACGAGTGTAGGCACCCGCACACCCCCCGCCAGGCCACCTATCCTCAACCCATGCCCCGACTCAGCGATCTCGTACTTCATTCCAGCGGCAAGGTCAGGGAGATCTACACCGACGGCGACGAGCTGATCATGGTCGCCTCCGATCGGATCTCGGCCTTCGACGTCGTCCTCCCCGACCCGATCCCCGACAAGGGCAAGGTCCTGACCCAGATGTCGATCTTCTGGTTCGCCGAGACGGAGGGCATCGTCCCCAACCACCTGATCAGCGAGGACGTCCCCGAGGAGGTCACCGGGAGGGCGATCCGCGTCCAGAAGCTCGACATGTACCCGGTCGAGTGCGTCGTCCGCGGTTACATCACCGGCTCGGGCTGGAAGGAGTACCAGCAGACGGGCGCCGTCTGCGGGATCGAGCTGCCGGCCGGCCTGCGCGAGTCGGAGAAGCTGCCCGAGCCGATCTTCACCCCCGCGACCAAGGCCGCGGTCGGCGACCACGACGAGAACGTCGACTTCGACCGGGCCTGCGAGATCGTCGGCTCCCGCCCGCTGATGGAGGAGCTGCGACGGATCTCGATCGAGCTCTACGAGCACGCGGCGAACCACGCCCGGGAGCGCGGGATCATCCTCGCCGACACGAAGTTCGAGCTCGGCTCGAGCCCCGGAGCTGAGATCGTGCTCGGCGACGAGGTGCTGACGCCCGACTCCTCGCGCTTCTGGCCCGCCGACGAGTACGAACCGGGCCGCGGTCAGGCGTCCTTCGACAAGCAGTACGTCCGCGACTACCTCGACGAGCAGGACTGGGACCACTCGCCGCCGGCGCCCACCCTCCCCGCCGAGGTGATCGCGGGGACGACGGCGCGATACCGCGAGGCCTACGAACGGATCACGGGCAAGGAGCTGGGTTGATCGTGGAAGGCCTCTCCTTCACGAAGCTGGTCGGGGACACGGACGAGCAGTTCGTGCTCCACCGCCGGGCGCTCGGGGTCACCTCGTTCGGCATGAACGAGATCAACCTGCGTCCGCGCCAGCGCTGGCGCATCCACCGTCACGAGCGGCAGGAGGAGGTCTACCTCGTGCTCGCCGGGACGCTGACCCTGATCGTCGAAGGCGAGGAGCACGTGATGGAGCCGGGCGACCTCGTCCGGGTGGCGCCGGGGTTGAAGCGGCAGCTCATCAACAAGGGCCCCGACCCGGCCTCGCTGCTGTGCCTGGGTGGCTACGGCGAGCACGAGAGCCGGGACGCGGAGGCCTTCACGTCCTGGGATCAGGAGCAGGGCGCGCCGCCGACGGAGGTTCCGATGCCGGACGACCTGCCGGACTGACGCCCCCGTCGCGCCGACCGCACCCAGCGCCGTCGGTACGCTCCCCGGCCTGATGGCGGGCGCGATCTTGATCCAGGGGATGCGGCGGTCGGGGACGACGATCCTCTACGACGCGATGCTCGAGGACCCCGAGCTGCACTGCTTCTACGAGCCGCTGCGCGAGGACGCCGACACCCCCGGCGGCGGCAGCGGGGCCCGGGAGACGGATCCCTTCGCGGAGACGCGCTCGCTGCGACTGGCCTTCCGCAACGCGCACTACCCCGACCTCGACATCGCTGAGTTCAACTGCGGCGGACCGGGCAACCCGGCGGCCGAGCTCGGGCCCGAGCTGCCGCCCCACTGCGCCGGGTTCCTCGGCTCGCTGTTCGACCAGGATGAGCATGGAGGACGGGTGCTGGTCAAGGAGACCCGGTTCTACGACAAGCTCGAGGCGGTCGACGCGCTCGTCCCGGCGGGGTCCGTCCTGGTTCACGTCGTCCGCGATCCACGCTCGGTCGCGGTCTCGATGATGGTGGGGAAGAGCCGCGCCCGAGCCTACGCCTCGGCGGACGAGTACTTCGCGGAGAGGGAGAAGCGCAAGCTCTGGTCGAGTCGGCAGCTCTCCCAGCAGCTGCTGAAGGGCGACGAGTTCCCGGGAATCAGGAAGCCGGCCAACTTCGAGCGCATCCTGATGGTCTGGAAGCACACCTTCGAGAGCACCTGGCGCGACGGGCGAAGGCTGTTCGGCGACCGCTACGTCCTCCTGCGCAACGAGGAGCTGCGCGCCGATCCGGTCGCCGCGATCGCGCGGGTCTACGAGGCGGCCGGGCGGCCAACCCCCCCGGAGGTCGCCGGATGGGCGCGGGGCAAGGTCAAGGATCCCGAGGTCCCGTTCGCCGCGAACGACCCCCGCTGGGCGACGGCATTCGCGGAGCTGGACATGGGTGAGGCGCTCGTCAACGCCGGCTACGGGCGCCTCGCAGAGGGCCTCGGCGCGCCCCCGAAGCGCGGGCTCCGGCGCTTCCTCTAGCTTTCGGTCCATGCTCGCGCGCGTTCTGATCACCCCGAAGGAGGGCATCCTCGATCCCCAGGGGAAGGCCGTCGAGCGGGCGCTGCCGACGCTCGGCTTCCAGTCCGTCAGCCATGTCCGGGTCGGTCGCCTGGTCGAGGTCGAGTACGAGGACCGCGGGGAGCTCGAGGAGCTCTGCGAGAAGCTCCTCGTGAACCCGCTGATCGAGGACTACGAGATTCAGTGAAGTTCGGGGTACTCAGATTCCCCGGGTCGTGTGACGAGGTGGATGCGCTGCTGGCCTGTGAGCGGGTGGGGGACGCAAGGATCGTCTGGCATCAGGACGCTGACCTGGGGGACGTCGATGCCGTGATCGTTCCCGGCGGGTTCTCCTACGGGGACTACCTGCGGGTCGGGGCGATCGCTCGGTTCGCTCCGGCGATGGAGCGGGTCAAGGAGTTCGCGGAGGCGGGCGGTCCGGTGCTCGGGATCTGCAACGGCTTCCAGGTCCTCTGCGAGGCGGGGCTCCTCCCCGGCGCCCTGCTCCCCAACACGAACCTGCGGTTCACGCATCGCGACGTCGAGCTCGAGGTCGTCAACGCGGACACTGCCTGGACCAACGCCTGCTCGCCGGGGGATCGGCTCCGCGTCCCGGCCAAGCACTCGGCCGGGCGCTACTTCGCTCCGCCCGAGCTGCTCGAGTCGTTGCGGGCCAACGACCAGATCGTCTTCCGCTACGCGCAGGGCCACAACTTCAACGGCTCCGTCGACGACATCGCCGGGGTCAGCAACGAGCGCGGCAACGTGGTCGGTCTGATGCCGCATCCCGAGCATGCCGTCGATCCGCTGACGGGTTCGGTCGACGGGCTCCGCCTCTTCGAGTCGGCGCTCGCCGTCGCCATCGGCGCTTAGACGCCCCCCCTTTCGTGGATCTCGTCTCGGCGAGGGCGGGACGTTATCCACGAAAGGTGGAAATACCCCCCACTTCGTGGATGTCGTCAGGCGTCAGGAGAGACGACATCCACGAAACATGGAACTGCCTGGATGAACTCCGCCCCGCCAATAGACTGCGCGGCATGGCGCCCACGCCCTTCTCCCTGCAGCCCGTCGACGAGACTTTCTTCGAGGACGCCCCGATCGTGCTCCGCGACGCGTTCGAGGTGCCGATGGCGGCGCCCGAGCTGTGGGACGAGCTGACCAAGGACGATCCCCTGATCTGGTGCCGGATCATCGACAACATCAGCTGGACCTCCGAACGCCCCTTCGGAGTGGGCACGACGCGGACGGTGACCGCACTGAAGGGGCTCAACGTCCTCGACGAGCGCTTCTTCGTCTGGGAGGAGGGCCGGCGCAAGTCCTTCTACGCCTTCAAGGCGAGCGGGCCGCTGTTCAAGCGCTTCGCCGAGGACTACCTGCTGGAGCCGACCGGCGAGGCCTCCTGCCGCTTCACCTGGACGATCGCCTACGAGCCGTCGCTGATCGGCAAGGCGGGAGCGCCGGTCAACAAGCGCCTGCTCGGCTCGCTGTTCGCCGACACCCGCAAGCACTTCAGCCTGGCCTGAGCGCGCGGACCGCCCGCGGCGGCGCGGCTCCACTCACGATCTCGGCGATGAGCCGATCGTCCGGCGGTCGATCATCTAGCCTTCCGCCGCTATGCGCGTAGGTATCTGTGCCTTCTGGTTCAACCGCGGACAGGGGGTCGTCGCCCGTCAGCTCCGCTCTGCCCTGGACGAGCTCGGCCACGAGACCTTCATCCTCGGCCGCCCCACCAAGGAGACGTTCCCGATGCCCCAGGAGGCTCGGCAAGACGACATCTGGGCGCAGGAGGGTGTCACCTCGGCCTCGAACTTCTTCATCCCCGAGAACGAGTACCTCGAGTGGGCGGACCGCACCGGGATCGAGGCCTGCTTCTTCGACCAGAACTACCAGTTCGACGAGCTGACGAAGCTGCGCGATGCCGGCGTACGCACGATCGGACGCTTCGTCTGGGAGCGCTTCAGCGACGAGCACGTGGAGCCGGCCAAGCGCGCCTACGACCTCGTCTACTCCCTGACCCACGCCGAGCAGGAGCGCTACGCGGGAATGGGGGTCGAGAGCACCTACGTCCAATACGGCGTGCACCCGGAGTACTTCGAGGTGACACCCGGCCGCCGGGTAGTCCCGGGCCTCGGGGCGAGTCCAACCCCGGTGACCGCCCTGCCCGAATCGCCTGATCGGTCGGCCCCTGCTTCCCCCGTCGCCAAGGAACCGACGGAACCGGACGCGCAGCGGAGGATTCCGTCGGAGGTAACTACCTACCACTACCACGCGGGGCTACTTGGCAAGCGGAAGCCGTTCAAGGAGGTCATCAACGCCTTCTCGGCCACCCGCGAGCCGGAGCTGCGGCTGATTGTCAAGGCGCAGATCGAGCGCCGGATGAAGTTCCTCGAGAAGGCCGTGAAGAAGGACGGACGGATCGAGCTGATCCTCGAGGACCTCCCCACCGACCGGCACCTGCAGATGTTCGCCGACGCTGACGTCTGCATGGCCCCGGCGCGCTGGGAGGGACTCGGCCTCCACCTCTACGAGGCCATCGCCTTCGGCCAGCCGATCATCTGCAACGACGACGCCCCGATGAACGAGCTGATCACCGACGGAGTCAACGGCCTCCTGGTTCCCTCTCATCCCGACGGCCTCGCCAACTCGGGCATCCCCGCCAAGACCGTCGACGTCGACGCCCTGACCGAGGCGATCTCCCGCCTGGCCGACCCGGACCTGCGGGCTGAGCTCTCCGCGGGGGCACTGCGGGTCCGCGAGCAGCGCACTTGGGCGCGCACAGTTGAGGACTTCGCAGCTCTGTTGCGGTAGCGACACGGATCATTCAGCGTCACGAACGGCGCCCAGGTGGAACTAGAGAGCACCTTGACCACGGAGCCACTTGCCGAAGCCATCCGCGAATCCCGCGACCGACCCGTCCGGTTTGCGGTTGTCTTCGACGACCAGTTTCATCCCCTGATTCGCTATCTGGCGCCGCGGGTCTACGACCATGAGATAGCGGTGGATCTGGCGTCCGAGACGATGGGGGCAGCGTTCCTGCAACGCCATCGATTCCGCGGAACCACCGATCGCGAAGTCGTGGCCTGGCTCAATGCCATCGCGTCGAAGAAGCTCGCGCGGTTCTTTCGCAAGGCAAAGACCGAGGATCGAGCCCTCCGAAAGCTCGGCCTCACGGCGCCGAAGCTGACCGAGGACGACCTGAGCGAGTTGATCGATCTCGGCGGCGGGACCCAGCTACAAGCAGCCCTCCGAGGTCAGTTGCGGCGATTGCCCTTAGAGCAGCGCGAGGCACTGGAGCTACGGGTGGTCCAGGAGCGCTCTTACACGTCGATCGCGCAGTACCTCGGAATCACCGAGGAGGCAACGCGGGCACGAGTCGCCCGCGCCCTCAAGAACCTCCGCCGCAGCCTTCACGATCAGTACGCAAAGGAGATGCCATGAACACTGAAGATAATCAGCCGGCCGCCCGCGGCCTTGATGAGTTCCGCGACCAGTTCGTTCGGGCGATCGAGAAGCAGCCGCCCCGGAGGAAGCTGCTGCGAAGGCGCGCAGTCGGTGCGCTGGCTGGCGTCTTGGTCGTCGGCGGCTCCGCGGTCGCAGTCGCCGAAGTGGTCGACACTCCGACCCCCGGGGATCCACCCGTCCTCAAGAAGGACACCAGGATCGGCTTCGTCAACCTGGAAACGAACGAGCTCATCAGGTGCCCGGACGGGGAACCGTTGATGAAGACGATCGACAGGGAGCCGAAGTGCAACGACGGCTCCGTCCCTGAAGTATTCCGAGAACAACTAGTTGCTCTCGAGCGATGGTGGTCAAAGAATGCTGAGTTCGCTCAACCCGTTTCCGATGGACCAGTCTTCGCGATCGAGCTCGACGAGTGAGCACGGCGTAAGCGAACGGGGGAGATCCCTCCGCCCGTTCGCTGGCCAGCCGTCTCAGTTACTGCACCTAGAGCCGATTCCTCCAATGATGAAGGAGTCTGCCCTCAATGGTATATTCGAGTTGTTCTCACCTGGGTCCAAACAGTCGATCACGTCGAAGTTGGAGCC
Source organism: uncultured Conexibacter sp. (assembly GCA_964641695.1). Taxonomy (GTDB): domain Bacteria; phylum Actinomycetota; class Thermoleophilia; order Solirubrobacterales; family 70-9; genus RHKX01. Next base: position 25,002 of record CAZXKG010000016.1, on the reverse strand, counting down.
CTGCTTCTCACCGATTCGGACGAGCCTATTCCCAAATCGGTTCTTCGCGGATCTATCGAACTCCGCAAGCTCAAGCCACAGCCCAACGATGCAAGTTGAACCACTACACGTGGCACGGCTTCCCTCGTAGTTGGCCCTGACCCAGAAGCACACCTGGCCGCTACCACAGCTGCCAGCCGCCAACGGCGCTACGTCAATGCTGCCTTGCTCTTGGCCCATTCCGTATCCCGGTGCGTTCGGTTCTACAAGCTGGCCGAACTCGGACGCTGCCGCAACTGCGGCCCAGCCTCGGCAGGGGCGTTCCTTGCATCGCGTTCTCCGCGAGTGCCGGCCGACCGACGGTTTCGTCGCTTCGATCTGGCGAACTGAACGAGATCACCGAAGCAGGTCATGGCGACGGGCTTCGTCGGCCTCGCGTCGGCGGATCAGCAATGGTGACGTTTCCGTTCGCGCGGGCCTCGCGAGCACGCCCACCGCGTAGAGGCGATTCGGGCAAACTTGTCGGCGATGGCACTCTTCTCGAAGAACAAGGGGGCGGGTCGGCCGCCGATGCCGGTGATCGTCGGGGTCGGGCGCTCGGGGACGACGATGCTGCGGCTGATGCTGGACGCGCATCCGGACCTGACGATCCCGCCGGAGACGCACTTCGTGCCGGAGCTGATCGACGCGATCGAGGGCGGCGCGGGGCCCGAGCAGGCGGTCGAGACGATGACCGCGGTCCGCCAGTGGGGCGATCTGCACACCGATCCCGCCGACGTGGTCGCACGCTGGAAGGAGCTCGACGATTGGGCGCCCGGGCCGGCGCTGCGCTCGTTCTACGAGATGTACGCGGAGCGGCAGGGCAAGCCGCGCTACGGCGAGAAGACGCCCGCCTACGTCAAGAACATGGTCAAGATCGAGGGCGCGCTGCCCGAGGCGCGGTTCATCCACGTGATCCGCGACGGACGCGACGTCGCGCTCTCCCGCTGGAAGCGCACGCTCGGCGACAAGGATCCGGCGCCCGCCTCGCGCGTCGCCGACACCTGGCAACGCCGCATCCGCCGCGCCCAGCGCCACGGTCGCAAGGTCAGCCACTACCTGGAGCTGCGCTACGAGGACCTGGTCACCGACACCGAGCCGAACCTGCGGCGGATCGCCGAGTTCCTCGAGCTTCCCTGGGACCCGGTGATGATGCGCTACTACGAGGGCGCCGCCGAGCGGATGGCGGAGATGGCCCGCGACCTCCCCGCCACCGACGGCAAGCCGACCCGACCCGGCGAGGAGCGCATGCAGGCCCACGCGATGACCCAGAAGCCGCCGGACCCGAGCGCGATGTACCGGTGGAAGGAGAAGATGTCGCCGGAGGACGTCGCCGATTTCGACGCGGCGGCGGGCGAGCTGCTCGCCGATCTCGGCTACGAAGTCTCCTCGTGACGGGCGCGGCCATATCCGTTCCCGCAGGTCCTGCCGCGGTGGACACCCCCACGGCGCAGCGGCGCCACGGGGGTCCCCCACCACCGCGCCACCCGCGGAAGGGCACGCCCACCGGGCGCTCCTCGGCCACGCAAGACACTTGTTCCACCCAGCTCTGCGATCTCGCCCCTGCTTCCAGGTTGCACTGGGCAACCGACGGAAGCGGACGCGAAGCGGAGCATTCCGTCGGCAGGTATCTCCCGTGAGGATCGGGCTCGTCAGTAAGTGGGTCGCCTCCGGGCAGGCGGTTGTTGCTCGGCAGATGCGGTCCGGGCTGGAGGAGTTGGGGCACGAGACGTTCGTGCTTGCCCGGCCGGGGTCTGGGCCGCGGGCCAAGCTGGCGGCGGAAGGGCCGGTCGATCCGGTTTGGGATCAGCCGGGGGTGACGCAGGGATCGGCTCACGAGATGCCGACCGAGGAGTACCTCCGCTGGGCCGAGGAGAGCTCGCTGGAGCTGATCCTCTTCGACGAGAACTACCAGTGGGATGCGATCGCGGCGCTGCGGGCGAAGGGGATCCGCACCGTGGGCCGGTTCGTCTGGGAGTACTTCGGCGCCGAGCACGTCGAGCCCGCGCGCCAGTCCTTCGGCACGATCTACTCGCTGACCCGGTGCGAGCAGGAGCGCTACTCGACGCTCGGGATCGACAGCCCGTACGTGCAGTGGGGGATCCACCCGGAACTGCTGGAGATAACCGCCGGGGCCTCCTCCGTCGGCTCCGCAGCGGAATCGGCTGGTGCCGGACCTCCGTCCGGGGGACCCCGGTTGCCCTCCGATACTGGAAGCAAGGGCGAGAGCGCAGAGTTGGGTGGGGGAGGCCACCGCGAAGGCGGAATCGTGAGGTTCCAGTTCCCCGGGTCGTATCTGGGGCGGCGGAAGCCGATTCGGAAGGTGCTGAAGGCGTTCTCGAAGGCGCGGGGCGATCATCTTCGGCTGCTGATCGACGCGCAGGTCCCCCGCAACGACGAGGCGCTGCGCGACGCGGCGGCGGCCGATCCCCGGATCGAGTTGATGCTGGAGGACGAGCCGGAGGCCGAGCACCGGGCGCGGATTGCGGGCTGCGACGTCTGCCTTGCGCCCTCCCGCTGGGAGGGCCTCGGCCTGCCGCTCTACGAGGCGACCGCCTACGGCCAGCCGATCATCACCAACGACAGGCCGCCGATGTCGGAGATGGTGCTCGACGGGCGCAGCGGGATCCTCGTTCCATCGACCCAGAACGGCGAGGCGCGTTCGGGCATCCCGGCCTGGGATCCGGACGTCCCGGCGCTGACCGCCGCGATCGAGCGGCTCGGCGACCGCAGCGAGCTGGAGCTGTTCCGCGAAGGCGTCGGCGAGCTGCAGGCTGAACGCGCTTGGAGCCGGACCCTGGACGACCTCGCCGCCCTCATCGCCCATCCGGGACACTGAGAGGTCGTGGGGCAGCCGCTGAGCGCCCCACCTCCGCCCAGCGCGGCCCGCAGAGCGCTCGGAGCCCCGGCCGATCAGCTCGCGCCGGCGTCCCACCCCCCTCTGCAGCCCCCAAGTAACTACGCTCCTCAGCGCGATGGCTTCCCGCAGCGACATCGAAGGGCTCGACGTCGAGCTCCAGGCCGCCGGCGCTCCCAGCCGCTGGGAGGACTACCGGCTCCCGGTCGAGCTCCACGACAAGACCTTCCTCGACGTCGGCTGCTGGGAGGGAGTCCACTGCGCCGAGGCGATCCGCCGCCAGGCGAGCGACGTCGTCGGGGTCGATCTCTGCACCTGCCCGGAGCTCGCCGCCAACGTCACGCGCTACGACTTCGAGTTCCTGCAGCTCGACGTCAGCGGGGACCGCTTCGAGGGCCTCGGGCGCTTCGACGTCGTGCTCTGCTCCGGACTCCTGAACCGCGTCTCCAACCCGGCCGGCCTACTCGCCCGGCTGCGCGCCAGGACCGAGGAGCTGCTCGTGGTCGAGACGCTCGTCACCTCGCTCGGGGGCGACGATCCGATCGCGCTCTTCCAGGGTGCCGGCGCGGACAGCCACGATCGCTCCTCCTGGTGGGTGCCCAACAGCGCCTGCCTGAAGCAGATGCTCGAGGTCGCCGGGTTTGCCGGCATCTCGACCGTGTGGAGCCAGGACTCCGCCGGCGAAGGCGAGGCCGAGCACCTCGCTCGCGTCGCCGTGCACGCCGTCCCGAGCGGCAACACCGACCGCCGACGCCTGCTGCCTCGGCGCTTCGCCGAGATGAGCCTCCGCGGCGGGTCGAGATAACTGCCGCCGGAATGCTCCGCTTCGCGTCCGCTTCCGTCGGTTGGTTGGTGCAAACCAGAAGCAGGGGCGAGACTCTCCAGCTATGCGCATAGGGATCGTCAGCAAGTGGTTCAACCGGGGGCAGCCCGTGGTCGGGCGATACCTGCGATCGGCGGTGGACTCACTGGGCCATGAGAGCTTCGTGCTCGCGAAGCCGCGTCGGGAGAAGGGGCCGATGGCGGGGGCGCTGGAGCGGACCGGGGTCTGGGATCAGCCGGACGTCACCGCTGCCTCCAGCTTCGAGACGCCCCTGGAGGAGTACCTGAGCTGGGTCGAGACGAACTCGATCGAGGCGATCCTCTGCGATCAGAACTACCAGTTCGAGGAGCTGGCGGAGCTGCGGCAAGCCGGCATACGCGTGATCGGGCGATTCGTCTGGGAGCACTTCACCGAAGATCACCTCGAGGGCGCCCGCGGCGCCTACGACGTCATCTACTCGGTGACGAACGCCGAGCAGGACCGCTACCGGGACTGGGGCCTGCAGACGCCCCGCGTGCCCTGGGGCATCCACCCGGAGCTGCTCGCGGTCCCACGCCGCCGCCGCGACGACGGTCTCGTCCGCTTCGTCTTCCCAGGCGGCTTCCTCGGCCACCGCAAGCCCGCCGAGCCGGTGATCGAAGCCTTCTCGAAGACCACCGACCCCGACCTCCGGCTGCTGGTCAAAGCGCAGGTCAAGCGCTCGCGCCTGGAGGCGATCCTGCCGCTGGTCGAAGCCGACTCCCGGATCGAGCTCCGGCTCGCCGACGAGCCCTGGGAGGAACACCTGGCCGCGATCGCCGCGAACGACGTCTGCGTCTCGCCTTCGCGCTGGGAGGGCCTCGGCCTGCCCCTGTACGAGGCCGTCGCGTTCGGGATGCCGACGATCACCAACGGCGACGCGCCGATGAACGAGGTCGTCGTCGACGGCGTCAACGGCCTACTCGTGCCCTCCCACCCCGACGGCGCCGCGCGCTCCGGCATCCCCGCCAGGCGTCCCGACATCCCAGCCCTGACGAACGCGATCGAGCGGCTCGCCGACGGCCGCCTGCGCACCGAGCTCGCCGCGGGCGCCGAGCGTTCGCAGCGCGATCATCGGTGGGAGGACACCGTCGCGGCGCTGGACTCCCTGCTGACCTAGAATCCGTCTTTCGCCCGGGGGCTCTTGGATGTCATTCCCGCCCGGGCCCGATCCCCCGCCGCGGACCGCACCCGGCCGGGGACGGACTCCGACAGATGGCCGTCCCGAGCCCACAGAGAATCTGGCGACAGTCCAGGACGCGCCGCGCCTCAGGCCGCGGTCCCGAACGCCTGCCCGCGCCGTTCGTGGTCGGCGTCAACCGCTCGGGGACGACGCTGCTGCGGATGATGCTCGACGCCCATCCCCAGCTCACCGTCCCCCCGGAGACGCACTTCCTGCCGGAGCTGATCGAGGAGGCCGAGTCGGGCTCCCCCACGCCCGAATCCCTGCTCGCCACGATCACCAAGCAGCGTGAGTGGGGCGACTTCGGGCTGAGCGAGGAGGAGCTGCTGGAGCGCTTCGAGGCGATCGAGCCGCTCAACGCCGGCGAGGCGATCCGCTCCTTCTACGAGGCCTACGCCGAGCGGGTCGGCAAGCCGCGCTGGGGCGAGAAGACGCCGATCTACGTCAAGAGCATGCGCAAGATCGAGCGCGCGCTGCCCGAGGCCCGCTTCGTCCACGTGATCCGCGACGGCCGCGACGTCGCTCTCTCGATCCGCGACCGCGCGGTCAAGGAGCACCCGCTCGAGCAGATCGCCGAGCGCTGGGTCCGCCGGATCGAGCGCGCCCGCGAGCAGGCCAAGCGGCTGGCCAACTACGAGGAGATCCGCTACGAGGCGCTGATCCTCGACACCGAGAGGACCCTGCGCGAGGTTCTCGACTTCTACGAGCTTCCCTGGGACGACGCCGTCCTCGACTACCACCAGCACTCCGCCGAGCGGCTGGAGGAGATGAAGCGCGCGCTGCCCGACGACGGCAAGCGGACCACGCTCAGCGTCGAGCGGCGGATGGCGACCCACGCGCGAACGACCGAGAAGCCCGATCCCAAGCGGGTGAGCCGCTGGCGCGAGAGCATGAGCCGGGAGGACCGGGCCCTGTTCGAGTCGATCGCCGGACCGCTGCTGGTCGAGCTCGGCTACCAGGTCGGTGACGGGCCGGGGACCGAGCCGCGCACCGAGGGGGGCGAGGCGTGATGAAGATCCCGACCCGCTTCCGCTCCCGGGCGGACGCCGAGCGACCGCCGGCGCCGTTCGTGGTCGGCGTCACCCGCTCGGGCACCACGCTGCTGCGACTGATGCTCGACGCCCACCCCGAGATGGCGATCCCGCCGGAGACGCACTTCGTCCCGGCGCTGATCAAGGCGACGCGTAAGCGCGGGGTGAGTTGCGAGGAGGCGCACGCGATCGTCACCGGGCATCGGCAGTGGGGCGACTTCAACCTCGACCAGGGCGAGCTGCTGCAGCGCTACTGCGAGCTGGAGCGGATCGACCCGGAAACGACGATCCGCGCCTTCTTCGAGCTCTACGCCGAGCGCGAGGGCAAGCCGCGCTGGGGCGACAAGACCCCGAACTACGTGCGGCGGATGAAGCAGATCGAGCGCTGGATCCCGGAGGCGCGCTTCGTCCACATGATCCGCGACGGCCGCGACGCCGCCCTCTCCCGCTTCAAGCGGATCCTCAAGGATCCACCGCCGATGGAGGTCGTCGCCGAGCGCTGGGTGCGGAAGATCGAGGGGGCACGCCAGGCCGGCGCCGAGCTGAACTACATGGAGATCCAGTACGAGGAGCTGGTCCGCGACACCGAGCCGCAGCTGCGCCGGGTGGCCGAGTTCCTCGAGCTGCCCTGGGACGACTCCATGCTCCGCTACTACGAGCGCGCCGAGGAGCGGATGTCGGAGATGCACCGCGACCTCCCCGGCGAGGAGGGCAAGCCGCTGCGCCCCGCCGACCATCGCAAGGAAGCCCACCTGCTCACCTCCAAGCCGCCGGACCCGTCGCGGTTGGCGCGCTGGAAGGAGGAGATGAAGCCGGAGGACGTGAGGGCGTTCGAGAGCGTCGCCGCGCCGTTGCTGACCGAGCTCGGGTATGAGGTGACGAGTTGATGGTTCGTGCCCCGGGAGGGCGGGGTGGTGCCCCAGCTCCCTTCGTCGTCGGCCTCACGCGGTCGGGGACGACGCTGCTGCGGATGATGCTCGATGCTCATCCGTTGCTGGCGGTGCCGCCGGAGACGCACTTCGTTCCCGACGTGATCAGGGCGGCTCGGGACGAGGAAGGGGTCGACGGGGTGCTGGCCGCGATGACCGGGAACCGGACCTGGGGGGACTTCGGGATCGACACCGGGGAGCTGCGGCCGAAGCTGGAGGCGCTGACGACCGGCGATGCGGCCGGGGCCGTGAAGGTCTTCTTCGAGACCTACGCGGCCAAGCATGGCAAGCCCCGCTGGGGCGACAAGACCCCCGCCTACATGCTGTCGGTGCGGCGGATCGGCCGGACCCTGCCGGAGACCCGGTTCATCCACCTGATCCGCGACGGGCGCGACGTCGCGCTCTCGCAGAGGGCGCGCGCGCTCAACGGGCAGCCACCCGCCGCCGAGCAGGCCGCCCGCTGGGTGAAGCGGATCGAGAAGGCGCGCGAGCAGGCCGAGACGCTGAAGGGCCCGCGGTACGTCGAGGCCCGCTACGAGGACCTGGTCCGCGACCCCGAGCCGACCCTGCGGCGCATCTGCGGGTTCATCGAGCTCGATTTCGATCCCGCGATGCTCACCTACTACGAGCGCGCCGCCGAGCGCCTCGAGGAGATGGCTGGCGAGCTCCGCGCCGAGGGCGACCACGCCACCCAGGAAGCCGGCTACCGGATCGCCAACCACGCCCCGACGACGAAGCCGCCCGACCCCGCCAAGCTCGACAAGTGGCGCCGCGAGATGTCCGAGGAAGACCTCAAGGCCTACAACGACGTCGCCGGGCCAATGCTCGAGGAGCTCGGCTACGAGGTGACGACGTAGTCGAACGGGGATGGCTGTTCAAACGGCGAGACCCGGGACCCCTCGAGGGACCCGGGTCTCTCATGCCGCGTGTTGTACCCCTACAGGCGCCAACCGTCATAGGGGCCGATCACACGCGACAAGGTACGCCATTTGGGCAGGCCGTCACCGGGACCTAAGCCCCGCTGGCAACCCTTCCTGTAGGGGAAGCGATGTGCAGAATGCGTTAGCTAGGGTCGTGAGGAAAGGGCCGTTACCTGGCCCGCGTCCTCGATCACCGTGTAACCCAAGAGCGCGTTGCCGATGATGTCGTTCGGTGCTGGCAGTTCGTCCGTCTCCGCGAACGGCTCCGCGTTCCCGGGATCGAACATCAATGTGTGGCGAACGTTCATCTCGTCCTTGAGCGTGATCCCTGTTCCAACCCGACCCCGAGGATCTTCGGCATGTTCGATCAGATCGATCCCAGGGATCTCTGCCAAGACCTCATACGCCGCTCCCTTCAGGAGGGGGGTCGCTCCCGGCTGCATCAAGATCGCCGCGGCCAGATCGAAGGCCCGTGGGTCGGCCTCCCTCGGGCTCGTCTCAGCCGTTGCGTAGATCAGACGACGAAGTTCTCCCGGATCATTAGGTAGCTCGCGGCTGGGCGGAAGGCCATTGTCCACCAATCCCCCTTCCCTGGTTTCCCCGGTAAGCCCACCACGCTCATACAGTTTGTCCTCAACCCGTCCGAAGTCAAGAGCAGAGAGGTTCGGTGCCCCGAAGGCAACCCAGCGACGTCGGTCGCGCTCGCTCGGCCATCTCGGCTCGAGGCTCACGGTTCGGACCCTGCCCGAGCCATCGGGTCGCACCCAGATCTCGGTGCGTTCCCTAATCCATACCGTGAACGGATCTTCAATCATGGTTTGAGATGGAGTCACCACATACATCCGCGTATACGAGACATCGCCGGTCGTTGCGGCCGCCTCAGCCCGGGCGACACTCCCAGCAGATAGCAACGCCATAACGGCTGGCGATCTTTCGCCATCGGTCTCGTCGCCTCCTAGCGCACCAAAGTCGACGCTGAATACAGCCGCACCGATCACTACGAGTCCTACCGCAGCTCCGACTGACAACCGGAGTCGTGGCCACCAGTCCTGCGGTTCTCCATAAGTGCTCTCATGCGAACAACCCACAGAACCGACTGGCAGCACCGGGCCGTGCTTCTCTAGGTCATTGCAGTCCAAACCAACGGCGGGATCGAGCTCACCCAGGCGCCGAAAGAGATCCTGATCATCTACGTTCATTCGTTCACCTCGCCGATATCGCGGATGCGTCCAGTTCTATCCTGAACACGCCGATCACTTCCTTGATGTCCGGCTTCACAGACCTTCTTTCTCAATCGCGCCTTGGCCCGATGAAGACGCACGCTGACAACCGCCGGAGAGGCACCCAGGACGATCGCCGCGTCTCGCGGCTTGAGACCGTCCCAGACGATCAAGGCAAGCAGTTCGCGATCTGACTCCGAAAGCGCGTCAAAAGCCTCCGCGACCGGGCCTTCATCCTGGTCGACTGACGGAGCTGGGGGTGGCGGCTCTCGGAGCAGCCGATCGAACAGACGTCGACGCCGCATCGCGGAGCGACGCCTGTTGGCTGCGATGCCGCGAGTGACCGCGAGCAACCACGGCAGCTCCAGCTGATGCACCGGTGCTTTTCGCCATGCGACCGAAAACGCTTCAGCCGCGATCTCCTCGGCATCCTGCTGGTTGAAGCCGCGTCGTACCGCATACGCGACAACCGCACGGAAATGCTTTCGCCACGCGTACTCGAGCTCGTCGTGGTCTGACCGCCGATGATTCGCCCCGTCCATGCAGCATAAGTATGTTCGACGAGACCCCGAACCTTTCAGCGGCGGAGCTCCTCCCCTAGCTGACGGCGAAGAGGAGGAGCGTTCGCCGCGCGGGTCTCAGCAGGCCTGATTGCCTCCTCGGATCTTGATCGAGTGCGCCTTATCCCCCCAGTTGTAGGTGCCGAAATGCGGGTAATTCGTATTATCATCCCAGCATCTCTTGTCTCCACCGCCGCTGTATCCTGCGGCCAACATCACGTCCTTGTCCTTCTTGTTGGACATCGACGACGATGCGCCGTTAACCGCAGTGCCGGCCATGCTCTGCCAGTAGCCAGGGTCATGCCACATCGACATCGCGCCCTGATAGTTCCCATCTACCCACAGGCATACCCAGGTGTTGTCGCAGCTGGAAAGCCCACTTGCCTCGAGGACAACGGCAGTCCCGGGCCCGTAAATGATCTCGGCGGATTGGTCATTCAGCTCCCTCTCGACGCTCGACTCTCATGCGGGCGTCTCTTTGATCTCAGATGGTGCCGCTTCAGCTGCCCCCTCCGGCATCCAGTAGACAGTCTGGCCCTGGTCGCCATTCTCGATTCGGTAGTAGCCGGCCGGATCTCCCTCCCCTAGGTCATCGGCACTTGACAGAGTCGGCGGAGACTCCGCATAGTCGGCAAAAGGTTCATCGACCTCGGGCGATGCCCATGAACCGGATGCGAGGAAACTAGCACTGAGCATAAGGCCAAGTGCACAAATGAGCGCGGTGATGCGCTTCGTGGAACGAGAAGTCATCGACTTCTCCCCCTCTCATGATCGGTGCGGACACGTTGATATCCGCATATGACGGTTGGCATTGCCGAACCTACCAGATAGCCGTCCGAGCGTGTGGGCGTAACCTGACCTCGGGCGCGGCGCAGAGTTCGGGCAGCGCTAGCCGCCCACACGTACGAGCGTGACCTCTTGGCATGAAAGCCGGTACTTCGCGGCTTCGTTTCCATGCTCTGGCGACCAAGCCCGGTCGCGTGGCCTAGAATCTGCCGCAGCTCGGTGTTCATCGCGGCCCTCGCCCGCGCGGGCAGTATCCATGAGAATCGGCATCGTCACCAAGTGGTTCAACCGGGGCCAAGCCTTCGTCTCCCGCTATATCCGCGACGCGCTCGACGCGCAGGGGCACGAGACCTTCATCCTCGCCCGGCCGACCAAGGACAAGGGGCCGATGGCGGCGCACGTCGATCGGACCGGGGTCTGGGATCAGCCCGGGGTGACCGAGGCCTCCGACTGGGAGGTGCCGCTGGCCGAGTACGAGCGCTGGATCTCCGACAACGGGATCGAGGCCGTCCACTGGGACAACTGCTACCAGCACGAGGAGATCGCGAAGCTGCGGGGCTCGGGCGTGAAGACAGTCGGGAGATTCGTCTGGGAGATGTTCTCGGCCGAGGACGCCGCGCCCGCCCGCGAGGCCTACGACATCCTCTACTCGGTCACCCGCTGCGAGCAGGAGCGCTACCGCGAGCTCGGCATCGACAGCCCCTACGTGCAGTGGGGCCTCCATCCCGAGCTGCTCGAGGCGGCGCGCGGTGCCCAGGCCGGCGAACGGCATCCCCTGACGCGCGGCGCGAACGGCACTCCCGACCCGGTCAACTTCTACTTCCCCGGCGCCCTGCTCGGGCCGCGCAAGCCGCACAAGGAGGTGATCGAGGCCTTCCAGGCGGTCGACGATCCCAACATCCGGCTGATCTTCAAGGCGCAGCTCGAGCGCCGCATGAACTACCTGCAGAAGGCGGCCGAGGCCGACCCGCGGATCGTGCTCGTGATCGACGACATGCCGACGGAGGAGCACCTGCACCTGTTCGCCTCCTGCGACGTCTGCCTCGGCCCCTCGCGCTGGGAGGGGCTCGGCCTGTTCCTCTACGAGGCGGTCGCCTTCGGGATGCCGCAGATCAGCAACGACAGCCCGCCGATGAACGAGGTCGTCCGCGACGAGGTCAACGGCCTCCTGGTCGGCGACGAGCAGGACGACACCGCACCTTCGGGGATCCCCTCGATGAAGCCGGACGTGCCCGGGCTGACCGCCGCGATCGCGCGGATGGCGGACCCCGAGCTGCGTGCCCGGCTCGCCGCCGGGGCCGAGGCGAGCAAGGGCGAGCTCAGCTGGGAGCGGACGGCCGACGACTTCGGCCGCCTCTTTGACAAGCTGGAGGCGTGAAGGCGCGACGCGAGATAGTCCGCTCGCTCGCCGGCTGGCGCAGCCGGCGTATTGCGGTCAAGCAGGGGGAGAGCGCTCCTCCCCCGGCGCCGTTCGTGGTCGGTGCGACACGGTCGGGGACCACGCTCCTACGCTTGATGCTGGACGCCCACCCGCAGATCGCGATCCCTTCGGAGACGCACTTCATCCCCGAGCTGGTCGGCGCCCGCGAGAAGCACGGCGCCAACCCCGAGCAGATGCTCGAGCTGCTCACCTCCCACCGGCGCTGGGGCGACTTCCACATCGACGCCGGCGAGCTCGCGGCGCGCTGGGCGACGCTGGATCCGCTCACCGGCCCTGACGCCGTCCGCGCCTTCTACCGCCTCTACGCGGAGAACCAGGGCAAGCCCGACGCCCGCTGGGGCGACAAGACCCCCGGCTACATCAAGCACATGCGGGAGATCCAGACCCACCTCCCCGAGGCCCGCTTCATCCACCTGATCCGCGACGGCCGCGACGTCGCGCTCTCGGTCCTCAAGCAGGACTGGGGCCCGCAGACGATCGAGGCGGCCGCCGAGAAGTGGCGCAGCCGGGTGCTCCGCGGTCGCGCCCAGCAGCCGTACCTCGGCCACTACATGGAGGTCAAGTTCGAGGATCTCGTGCTGCACACCGAGCGCGAGCTGCGGCGGATCTGCGAGTTCGTCGAGCTGGAGTTCGACTCCGGGATGCTCGGCTACCACGAGCGCGCCGAGGAGCGGCTGCAGGAGAAGGCCCGGGCCCTGCCCCGCGCCCACGGCGAGGAGCAGTCGGCGGAGAAGCGGCTGGCCAGCCACGCGAAGACCTTCGAGCCCCCGAACCCGAGCCTGATCGGCACCTGGAAGAAGCGGATGCCGGTGGAGGACCGGGCCGCTTACGAGGCGCTGGCCGGAGATCTGCTGGAGGAGCTCGGCTACGAGCTCGACGGGGCAGGCGAAGCCGACCCGGAGGAGATCTACGTACCGAGGCGCGGGCGGATGCGACTGCCGCGCCCCGTACGGAAGGCGGTCGCCGTCGCCAAGCACGCGACCGGCATCCAGCCGCCGGCCGACCCGCGGATTCCCGCTCCGTTCCTGATCGGAGCCTCGCGATCGGGGACGACGATGCTCGGCGCGATGCTCGACTCCCACCCCGACCTGAGGATGCTGCGCGAGACGGCGTTCGTGCCCGGGCTGGCGGAGATGATCCGCTCCGAGCCGATGACCGTCGAGCGGGTGATCAAGACGATGGCGGCCGCCGGCCCCTTCGAGGCCCACGGGCTGACCGAGACGGAGATGCGCGAGCGGCTGTCGGAGATCGACGACCTCAAGGCGGCCGCGGTCCTTCGCTCCTTCTACGAAGCGAGCGCCCAGGCCGCCGGCAAGCAGCGCTGGGGCGACGAGACCCCTTCTTATCTGAAGCGGATGCGGCGGATCCAGCGGGCGCTGTTCGAGGCGCGGTTCATCCACGTGATCCGCGACGGGCGCGACACGCTGGCGGCGAAGCCGGGCAACGTCGACGTCGGCGCCGCGCTCGCAACGGCGCAGCGGTGGGAGAAGCGGGTGCGGACCGCTCGCCAGCAGGAGCATCTGATCGACCACTACCTGGAGATCCGCTACGAGGATCTGGTCGGCGACACCGAGACGACCCTGCGGCGGGTCTGCGAGTTCATCGACCTCCCCTTCGAGCAGACGATGACCGACCCCTACGCGAGAGCCGAGATCGAGAAGGGCCTGGGCCCGGTCGGCGCCTGGCGGAAGCGGCTGGACCCATCGGCCGTAGGTGCCTTCGAGGAGGTCACCGGGGATCTGCTCGACGAGCTCGGTTACCGCGAATCGGTACGCGTCGCGGGTTGAGATCACGGGCTGAAAGCAGCCGTCGCGGATCTGGACTGCGGTCGATAGTGTGCCCGGGCTACACCCTGTTCGCGATCGAGGGAGACGCCAGAGATGACCGTTCGAAATGGATTTCGAAAGACGGCAGCCGGGCTGGTCGCAGCCGCGTGCCTACTGCTCGTCCCGGCCGCCGATGCCGCGCCGCACGCCGCCAGCCTGCTCACCGACATCAACCCCGGACCGAGCCATTCCGAGCCGTATGAGATGACGGAGTTCGGCGGCGCGATCTACTTCTCGGCGGATGACGGAACGGGCGGCTGGGAGCTGTGGCGCTCCGACGGGACCGACGCGACCCTGGTCAAGGACATCAACCCGGGCAAGAAGTCGTCCTACCCCGGTCAGTTCACCGCCGCAGGCGGACACCTGTACTTCCGTGCCGAAGACGTAGCCCACGGAGTCGAGCTGTGGCGCACCGACGGGACCGCGGCGGGGACCCAGTTGGTCGCCGACATCATGCCGGGGGCGGCCGGGGGCTACCCGTCGGAGCCGGCAGCCCTCGGCGACGACGTCTACTTCTCGGCAGACGGGCCTTCCGGCCGGGAGCCGTACCGATCCGACGGCACCACTACGGAGATCGTGGAGGACATCCAACCGGGCGGCACGTCGTCCTACCCCGCCAGCCTGATCGCGTTCAAGGGCATGATCTACTTCAGCGCCGATGCCCCGGGTACGGGACGCGAGCTCTGGAGGATGGATGGATCGGGTGCCTCGCCGGTCGCGGACATCAACCCCGGTGCAAGCGGATCCTCGCCGAGCTCACTCACCGCATGGGATGGGCACCTCTACTTCCAGGCGAGCGACGGCGCGAACGGCAATGAGCCCTGGCGGACGGACGGGGAGGCGGCGCCGGCGACGGCCATGGTCGCGAACATCAACCCGGCGGGCGGCTCCTCGAACCCGTCCAACTTCACCCCCTTCTCCGGCCGGCTCTACTTCAGTGCCGGCGACGGCACGAACGGCAGCGAGCCCTGGTCGACGGACGGCACTCCGGCGGGGACGGACATGCTCACCGACGTCAACCCCGGAACGAACTCCTCCTCGCCAAGCGAGTTCACCCAGTTCGCCGGAGCGCTTTACTTCCGCGCGAGCTTGGCGGACGCCGGCTCCGAGGTGTGGCGAACCGACGGGACCGGTCCGGGAACGAACATGCTCGATGAGATCAACCCCGATCCCAACAGCGGTTCCTCCCCCTCGGACTTCAACGTCCTCGGTGACTTCCTCTACCTGACCGCGAACGACGGCTCGAAGGGCGACGAGATCTGGGGGATCGGCCCCGACGGGAAGCCGGAGCTCGTCGCGGACATCCTGACGGGCAGCAGCGGCTCCGACCCGTACGGGTTCACCCTGCTCGGCGACGAGCTGATCTTCACTGCCAACGACGGGGCGCACGGATACGAGCTCTGGAAGCTCGCGGTTCCACCCCCGCCGGATACCGACGTGGCGATCGCCTTCAAGGGAAAGCGCCTGAGTGTGAACCTGCGCGGAGTCGCGAAGCTGAAGCTGGCCTGTCCCGCCGAGGAGGCGTCGGGACCGTGCGAGGGCAAGGTCAAGCTGACGACCAAGAAGAAGGTGAAGACCGGCGGCAAGAAGGGCAAGAAGAAGGTGAAGCTCGCCGCGGGGAACTACTCGATCGAGGCCGGGAAGACCGGCACGGTCAAGCTGAAGCTCAGCAAGGGCAAGCTGCGGCTCGTGACCAAGCAGCGCAAGGCGCGCAAGGTCGTCGCCACCACGACGGTCTCCGATCAGGTCGGCAACAGGACCAAGGCGAAGAAGGCGCTGACCCTGAAGGTCCCGGGCCCGAAGAAGGGCAAGAAGAAGTAGAGGCGGACCAGCGGTTGCGCGCTCGCGATTCGAGGTCGGCTGCCGCGAACCGTCCACATCGCGGCGCCGCGTCGCGGGCTGAGATCAGACGAGCTGCAGGCCCGGAACGCCGAGACGCTCGAAGCCGGCGTCGCGGGTGCAGAGCCGCAAGCCGTGGGAGAGCGCCGTCGCGGCGATCAGCGCATCGGCGACCTTGGGCCTGACGCCGTGGGCGCGACGGGCCTCCGCCACGAGCTGCCCGTAGTGCGGCGCCACTCGCGCGTCCACCGGGAGTGCGTCGAACGCGCGCTCGACTGCGATCAGCGTTCGCAGCCGCGCAGGACGGGTCTCATCGCTCGCGATCAGCACTCCGTGGTGGAGCTCGCAGAGCGTCACCGTGGAGATCGCGACCGAGTCGGGCAGATCGAGGTCGACGCCCTGGGCGATCGCGATCACGACTGACGTATCCAGAAGACCGCGTTCAGGAGAAGGGGTCTTCGGCGAAGCCACTGTCCTCCATCTCCAGCTCCGCGATCAGATCATCGCGAGGATCGAGCAACCCGCCGATGGCCGCGACCACGTCCTCGCCGCGGATGAACGTCCGATTCCCCCGAACGGGTCCGAGCTCGGCAACGGGATGACCGTGAACCGTGATCGTCAGGCGCTCGCCGGTCTCGACCCGTCTGAGCAACTTGGCCGTTTCGTTGCGCAGCTCTCGCTGTGGGATCGTCGTAGCCATATTGCGACATAGTACTACGGCAGCCTGGGTGGCAAGGGTGGGGTGCGGCTTCGCGTAGACCTACCCGGGCTGCACGTGTAGACCGTGGACCCTTCCCACACGCTGGTGGACCCGTGTGGGGGACTCCTTTGGAGATCTAGCCGGCGAGCTGTGGTGCAAGTCCAACGCTGCCCATCGGGGTGGACCTCCTCCTCGAGGGGCAGCTGCAGGTGTCGTGCTCGCAGAGCCGGCGCCGTCGGGCGCCGGAGTCCGCAGGTCGTAAACTTGATTAGCAAGTTCACGGCTTTCGTCGTTGCAGGGGCCGCTGCCCCAGCCGAACTCAGGCCTCGCTTGCCGGGCAGATCAGCCGGTAGTCGCACCAGGAGCAGACGTTGAAGTCCGGCCTCGGCTCGAAGTCCTGGCTGTTGATCCCCTCGGCCACCTCGGCCACCGTGCGCTCGACTCGCTGCAGGGCGTCGGGCTCGCCGCCGGCGGTGACCTTCTCGTCGTCGAGGACGTACCAGTAGGAGCCGTCGGCGGCCTCGATGTCCCAGGACTCGCGGGCCGCAACGCGGTAGAGGGCGATCTGCAGGTCGTCCCCGAGCTCGGCAGCGCTCTTGGCCGGGCCGGTCTTGTAATCGATCAGCTCGTAGCTGCCGTCGGGGTGGCGGTCGATGCGGTCGATGCGCCCGCCGACGGTGCTGTCGCCGATCTTGAAGGAGAAGCGCCGCTCCAACCAGACCGGTCTCGCCGCGCCGCCGCTGTGACGCTCGTGGTAGCGGGCCAGGGCGGCAACCCCCCGATCCCGGTACTGCAGCTCGTCGTCGCTGAAGCCGAAGCCGGTCCGCCGCCAGCCCGCCTCGTACAGCCCCAGCAGGCGATCCAAGCCCCCCTCGCCCTCGCCGAAGCCCCTGATCTCCTCGGCGTGGTAGCGCTCGAGCACGTTGTGGATCAGGATCCCGAAGCGCTGGTTGATCGTCGGCTCCTGCGGGATCGCGAAGACGCGCGCGAACTTGTACTTGAGCGGGCAGGTCAGATACAGGCCGACGTCGGATGCCGACAGCGCCAATCCCCCGCCCCGTCGGGGCAGGAAGGCCTCCAGCCCAGGCTCCTTCCTGGAGACGAGCTGCTCGCTGCGCCGCGCCCGCTCCCGCTCCTCGTCGAGCACGTACTCGTCGAGCGCCGAGCGCTGCAGCTCCGCGAGCTGCTCCGGCGTCGCCAGCCGCCCCAGCAGCTCGTTCAGCGCCGCCAGCGCCTCCCGCTCCGACTCCCCGCCGGGCCGCTGGATCAGCGCCGCCAGCTTCAGCAGCTCGAAGTAGCGCGCGACCGCCCGGTTGACGTCCTCGACCGTGTCCAGGCGCATCTCGCTCAGCGCCGCGCCCGCCCGCCACGACGCCTCCAGCACCTCGTCGCGCAGCATCCGGTAGGTCGCGTGCAGGCCCTCGGCCGGCCCGAACAGCTCCTCCTCGTGGACCTCCTCGTCGGCCTCGAGGGCGGTCGCCATCGCCTCATACACCGGCGAGGCGCCGACCTCGGCCCCGCGAACCTGCTCCGGCCGCGCCAGGACGACCGACTGCGACGCCCTGCTCACCGCGGCGTAGGCCCGCCGCACTCGCAGCGCGTCGGCCACGTCGGCGGCCGGTGGCGGCTCGGCCTCCAGCAGCGCCTCGGGAATCCAGTCGGCCCGCTCGGATCCGCGGCCGAACGCCCGGCTGTGCAGCCCCAGCACGTAGACGTGTGGGAACTCCATCCCCTTCACCTGCTCCGGCTCAGCGATCAGGACCGCGTCGCGGGGCGGCGGCTCAGCCGGACGGCGGAACCGCTCCCCAGCCTCGGCGACCGCCGCCAGGTACCTGACGAAGTCCCTGGTGGATCCGTCCGGACGGCGGCGCGTCCACCCCGCCGCCATCTCCGCCAGCCGCGAGAGGTTGACCAGGCGCTCGGCCGTCTCCGGGCTGGCCTCGAAGAGGCTGTGGCGGCGGAAGCCGACCCGCTCGATCAGCCGCCGCACGAAGGCGTCCGGACGGAGCCCGTCGATCGCTCCCGACGCGGCCTTGTAGAGCTTGAGGAAGCCGCGCAGGCGATCGCGGGATGGCGGCGGGAGCTGCGGGCTCTCCAGCGCCGCTTCAGCCGCGGAGATCATGTCGAGCTTGCGGCGGCGGGCGATCGTCGTGCAGCGGACCAGGTCGACCGACCGCAGCTGCGTCGGCGGCCTGGTCAGCGCCCTGACCACGGCGGCCGAGTCGTTGGGATCGGCGAGCGCCCGCAGCCAGGCGATCGTGTCGCGGACCTCCGGCCGCCCGAAGAAGGCCGAGGAGGCGGTGCTCCTGAACGGGACGCCCCGCTCCTCCAGCGCCGCCTCGAGCATCCGGCTCTCGCCGCCCGAGGCGCCGACGACGATGCAGATGTCGCTCGCCGCGCAGGATCCGGCGGCGATCCGGCGCTCGATCTCCCGCGCCACCGCCTGTCCCTGCGCCCGCTCGTTCGCGCAGGCCCAGAGGCGGACGTCGACGCCGTGATCGCCGGGCCCCGCCGACCACCGATCGTCGCCGGAGCCCTCTTCGACTCCAGCCGCCTCGCCGCGTTCGGCCCCGCCGGCCGACTCAGACCCCCCGGCCTCGCGCGGGAGGGCCATCACCCCGCCGACGTCCCCCCTCGCCGGGCCTACCCCGGCGAGGGGGTAGGAATCGGGGAGCAGCTCATCGATCGCACCGATCGCCGTCGCGGCTTGCCCACGCACGCGCCGGCTCTCGCCCAGCAGATACCGCTCGGCCTCCGGCAGATGGCGCATGAACCCGAGCGCTGCCGCTTCGCCGTAGGCGCGATTCGCCCGCAGCCCCTGCCAGGGATCGCAGGCTGCCATCACGTTCCCGTGCGGCGCGATCAGCGGCAGGCAGGCGACGCGAGGTGCGCCCGCGTTCTCGAGCTCATCGACGAGAACCTGCCTGAACCGGTCGCCCAGCCGATCGGCGAGGCCGGGATGGCGGGAGAGCAGACGGCCCAGCGCGAGGATCAGCTCGCCCTCGTCGAGAACCCCGTGCTCGAGCATGATCGCGTCGTGGCGATCGAAGAGCTCGGCGAACTCGAGCTCCCTCATCGCCGCCTCACGATCGCCTCGACCGCTCGCGCCCCGCTCGCGCTCGCGCGCCCGGTCGCGCAGCTCGACCGCTCCGATCCCCTCGGCCTTCAGCGCGTCGATCCGCTCCAGCAGCCGGGCGAGCAGGCCCGCCGGGTTGCCGCGGATCTCGTGTCGGCGCAGGGGCAGATCGTCGAGCCGCTCCAGCAGCAAGGCGAGCCGGTCGGCCGGCGCGGCGATCTGGAAGAAGGGGTCGATGCCCGCCTCCAGCGAGTGATCGCGAAGCAGCCGTTCGGCGAAGTCGGGCCAGCGCTCCACCCAGACCTGCTCGGAGACCTCGGGCAGCAGCCGGGTGAGCCGCTCCCGCAACTGTGCTCGGTTGGCGGAGGTCTGAGTGAGCAGCACCACCTCCCCCTCCCCGGAGGAGGTCTCCAACGCCCTGACCGCGCGCCGGACCAGCAGCTCGGACCTCCCGCTACCCGCACGCCCAAGCACCAGAGCGGGCCCGAGGGGTGCCTCGAGCGCCCGCTCGAATCCTCCAACTGGCCCAACCGACGACATCACCGGAACCGTAGCGCCCGGGAGGCTCCATCTCGGGATCCTCGTCGTCTCACGTGTAGCCAACACGCTTCGACTCCTGCGTCGCCCGACCTGGAGCCTCCCGGAGGCCTCATCTCACCATCCTCGTCGTCTCACGTGTAGCCAACACGCTTCGACTCCTGCGTCGCCCGACCTGGAGCCTCCCAGAGCGCCAGATAGAGTGGGCGCCGTGAGCGCCGAACCGGACTGGAGCCCGATCTTCCGCAGGATCGTCGCGCGCCAGCGGGAGCTCTTCGCGGCGACCACCTCGATCGTCGGCCGCACCGTCTACGAGGGTCGTGGCGAGGGCGGCGACATGGCACTGGAGCTCGACCGCCGTTGCGAGGACGCCGTCTTCGACGAGCTGCAGCCGATCGCCGACGACGGTCTCTCGATGCTGGTCATCAGTGAGGAGCGCGGCGAGGTCGCGCTCGGGCCTGACCCCGCCGACGGCGCCGGGCGGATCCGGATCGTCGTCGACCCGATCGACGGCTCGATGAACGCTCGCCGCACGATCCCCTCCCACTCGTTCTCGATCGCCGTCGCCAAGGGATCGTCGATGAGCGACGTCAGCTTCGGCTTCGTCCACGACTTCGGCGCCGACGAGGAGTTCGCCGCAACCCTCGGCGGAGGCGCCACCCTCGACGGCCAGGCCCTCCAGGCTCTCGCGCCCGGCAGGGGTCTCGAAGTCGTCGGCCTCGAGTCGGCGGAGCCGACCTGGGTCGCCGGACCGATCGCGGCCCTCGCCGGGGAGACCTACCGCCTTCGCGTGGTCGGCTCGATCGCGATCACGCTCAGCTACGTCGCCGCGGGCCGCTTCGACGGGATGCTCTCCGCCCGCACCTGCCGCTCCGTCGACGCCGCCGCCGCGCAGCTGATCCTGCGCGAGGCGGGCGGGTCGATCTCGTTCGGCGAGACCAGCCTGGAAGGGGCCGACCTCGGCCTCGATGCCCGCTACCCCGTGGCCGCCGCCGCCGACGAGGCCGGGCTCGCCACGGTTCTCACCGCGCAGCGCGCGTCCACCGGATCGGCCCGCTGAGCCTGAGCTGAGAGCGGCCCGGCCTTCGACCAGGTCGCCAGGGCGAACAGGCCCAGCCGGCTGGGCCGGACCTCTCCCGTATATGGGAGAGATCCGGCCCACCGCGGCGACTCTGACGCGCTCAGAGCAGGTCGTCGATCTGGGTGAGTGCGGACATGAAGCCCTCTTCCATGCCCATCTCGAGGATCTGCTCGAGCTGCTCGACGGAGGCGAACGTCGTCACCGTCGTCATCCGCGTCTTCCCGTCGACCTCCTCGAGCGTCATCCGCATCTCCATCTCGGGCATCGACGTGTTCGGCTCACCGTTCTCGTCGGCGAAGCCGTCCCGCAGCTCGAGCGAGCGCGGCGCGTCGATCGACTT
The DNA here is from genome assembly GCA_964641695.1 of uncultured Conexibacter sp. GTDB lineage: Bacteria > Actinomycetota > Thermoleophilia > Solirubrobacterales > 70-9 > RHKX01. The sequence continues at coordinate 3,817 of CAZXKG010000016.1, read as the reverse complement.
GAACTCCCACCAGCCGCGGGACTTCTCTCCCTCGGGACCCGTCATGTAATAGGAGGCTCGGCCGCCGGGCTCGAACTCGTGCCGCTCGAAGGTCGCGGGCCAGGTCGGCGGACCCCACCACTTCTCCAGCTTCCGCGGATCCTCCCAAACGCCCCAGACCCGTTCGACCTCGGCATCGAAGTCGACGACGGCGGTGAAGGTCAGCGCCTCCGGATCCTTCTCGGTCTTGACCACGTTCATGTGCTCGTTCCTTTCTCCTCACTGAGGATCGTGTCGATCGCCTCCATGCGCGCGCGCCAGAACTGCTCGTACCGATCGAGCAGCTCGCCCGCCCGCCTGACGGTCTCGAGGTTGGCCACCACGAGCTTCTCCCGCCCGCGAACCTCCTTGCTGACCAGCGAGGCGCGCTCGAGGACGGTGACGTGCTTCTGCACCGCCGCGAAGCTCATCTCGTAGTCGGCGGCGAGCGCGGAGATCGACTGCTTGCGCAGGATCGACCGCCGCAGGATGTCCCGGCGCGTCCGATCGGACAACGCTCCGAACACCAGGTCCGCCTCAGCCTCCTCGAGTTGATCTACAACCATTTGGTTATACGTTAGCGGAGAGGTGCCCGAAAGCGCAAGGGCGATTCCGTTCTGTGGAGGAACGGGCCCGCTCAGCGAGCAGGAACCTCCACAGAACGCAGGGAGGCCAGGCCCGAAGCACGCCATACTCCCCCGCATGGCTGAAGTCCCACCGCTGCTCGATCGTCTGCTCCGAATCGCCGCCCCCTCCGGGTACGAAGCCCCCGCCAGCGCCGCCTGGCGGGAGGCGGCGGACTTCGCGGAGCTCCAGTTCGACGGTCTCGGATCGTCGATCGCCACGGTCGGTCCCGACGGTGCCGAGCCGCTGATCGCGATCGCCGGGCACATCGACGAGATCGGCCTCGTGGTCACCCACATCGACGACAAGGGCTTCATCTGGTTCGACCGCATCGGCGGCTGGGACCCGCAGATCCTCGTCGGCCAGCGCGTCCAGATCGCGACCAAGGACGGGCCGGTCCTCGGCGTCTGCGGCCGTAAGCCGATCCACCTGCTGGAGCCCGAGGACCGCAAGAAGGTCGTGAAGCTCGACAAGCTCCACATCGACATCGGGGCCGAGGACGGCGACGCGGCCAGGGCGTTGATCCGGGTCGGCGACCCCGTCGTGATCGCCGCCGACCCGGTCGCGATGCAGGGGACGCGTCTGGTCTCGCGCTCGATGGACAACCGGCTCGGCTCCTACGTCGCGCTCGAGGTCGCGAGACGCTGCCACGAGAACGGCGAGCTGAAGGGACGCGTGGCAGCAGTCGCCAACGCGCAGGAGGAGATCGGTCTCAACGGCGCCGGAACCGCCGCCTTCCAGCTTCGCCCCACGGCCGCGATCGCCGTCGATGTCACCCACGCCACCGACGCTCCCGGCATCGACGAGAACAAGGAGGGCAGCCACCACTTCGGCTCCGGGCCCGTGATCGGCCGTGGCTCGACCCTCTCCCCGAAGTTGTTCGAGCTGCTCGCCGAGACGGCGGAGCGGGAGGAGATCGACCACACGATCGGAGCGAGCGGCAACTACACGAGCACCGACGCGGACTCGATCCAGATCAGTCGCAGCGGGATCCCGACGGGTCTCGTCTCGATCCCGCTGCGCTACATGCATTCACCGGTCGAGATGGTCGACCTGCGCGACGTCGAGGCGACCGTCCGCCTGCTCGTCGCCTTCGCCGAGTCGGTCGACGAGAGCCTCGACCTGAGCCGCTGAGCTCGAGGGACCGACCCGGTCCTCCTCGGGGTGCCCTCCGCGGCGGCGGCGGGCGCCGCGATACGGCGTGGGCGTTCGACACGAACGCCACCTTTGTAAACGGGGACGTACACAAAGCCGTAGACTGCTCGGCGTGGACGTTGATCGACTTCCACGCGGGAGGCACCATCTGAGTCGCGAGCAGGTCGCGCAGTCGCAGCGCGAGCGGATGCTGCGTGGCATGGCGGAGGCCGTAGCCGAGCTCGGCTACGCGAACGTATCCGTCGCCGACGTGCTCGCCCGGGCCCGCGTCTCCCGGGAGACCTTCTACAAGTACTTCGCCAACAAGCAGGACTGCTTCCTCGCCTCCTACCGGACGGTCGCGGAGTTCGTGATCGGGGAGATCGAGACGGCACTGCGCGGCGCCGGCGGCATCAAGGACGGCACCCCTCGGGAGCGGATCGACACCATCCTGACCAAGTACCTCGCGGTGCTGGAGAGCGAGCCGACCGTCGCCCGCACCTTCCTGGTCGAGGCCTACGCCGCCGGTCCGGCTGCGATTCGCAAGCGCGGCGAGATCCAGAACCGCTTCGCCGACGCGCTCGCCACCGTCTTCGGCGCCCACGACGAGCGCACCAGGTTCGCCTGCAACGCGGTCGTGATCACCGTCGGCGCTCTCGTCACCCAGCAGATCGGCGCCTCCGACACGTTCACCTTCGACGAGCTCAAGCCCCGGATGCTGGAGCTCTCGATCGCGATGTTCGAGGCGTCGGGGATCGGTGGCGAGCCTCCCGCCGCCGCCGTCTCCGAGTAAGCGGCCGCGCGACTTCCCCGCTCCGGTGCTTCTACGGGCCGATGCGCGTCTGCGTGGTCTCCGAGTAAGCGGTCGCGCGCCTTCCCAACTCCACTCATCGGTGACGTGCCTCACAGATGGCGCTGTAACCGCGAATCCGGGCTTGTGTAGAACATGTGTTCGCTGCTACGCTGAGCGCGCTCACGGCCAGATCAGATGACCGATTCAGATGATCAGGCGAGCCGCTCGGGAGCACTACTTCACTCCGACCATCCCATCGAAAGGGGCTTCGACGATGGCAACTGCCAACGGAAGCACGCGCAAGAGCGCAACCAAGACCACGACCACCAAGACCAAGACCACGACCGCCGCCAAGGCCAAGGCCACGACCAAGGCACAGGCCACCAAGACCAGGACCGCCGCGAAGAAGACCGCCGCCACCGCTCGCAAGGGCGCCGCCGCGACCGAGGCGACCGCCGAGGAGAGCGCCAAGGCCACCGCCGCCGACGCGGCCGGGACCTTCAACCAGGCCAAGGCCGGCGTCTCCGCTGCCGCCGACTACGTCACCACGACCGCGACCGCCGTCGTCGACGTTCCCGTAGGCGCGGCTCTGACCGCCGTCGAGCGCGTCAACGAGCTCAGCGACCGCTTCGGCAGCCCGAGCAAGCGCGAGGTCGAGATCCGACGGGTCCGCAACCAGCTCCGTCGTGAGCTCGACAAGGTCGAGCGCCGCGGTGGAACCGCTCGTCGCAAGGCCGTCAAGCGCGCCGACGGTACGCGCACCCGCGTGGAGCGCACGGTCAAGGCCCGTCGCCGGGACGCCGAGCACACGCTGAAGAGCAACCGCATCGAGGCGGAGAAGCGACTCCGCGAGGTCAGCGACCGGGTCCGTTCCCTGGTCTGAGGCCACGACATCGGGTCACGCAGGTCGTGACCCGAATCAGCTTGAAGGCTGCGCCGCCGGTGATCCGTTCCCCGGCGGCGCTTCTTCGTTGCGGGGCGTCGAAGTGCGACGGCGCGGCGTGCGAGATCCGGGCGACGTGCGCTCGTCTCTAGAATCGATGCCGATGCCGAAACCGACCGAAGCACAAGTAACCGAAGCCCTGCGAGCGGTCATCGATCCTGAACTGCGCCGCTCGATCGTCGAGCTGGACATGGTCCGCTCGATCGACATCCACGACGACGGGCGCGTGGACGTGATCGTCTCGCTGACCACCCCCGGCTGTCCGATCCGCAGGGTGACGGGGCGCTCGCCTCCCTTCTCAAGAA
>CAZXKG010000015.1:0-35495 GCA_964641695.1 uncultured Conexibacter sp. | reverse complement strand
GCGAGGTCGTCGATCCGAAGCTCGCTGCGATCGAGCGGATGGCCGCCTCAGCATCGGAGCAGGATGCCGAATGGGCAGCTCGTGTCGCCCTCCTGATCGACGACGTGATCGCCGAGCACTTCGGATCGCCCGAGGGGACCAGAGGAAGGCTCGTCGGAGCGATGATCGAGCTGCTGCGATCCGAAGGGTCCTTCCACAAGGTCAGGATCGGGGCGCTGGTCAGAGCTGCCCACGTTCCTCCGGGCGACTTCTACCGCCAGTTCAGTGGCAAGGGGGAGTGCTTCGCCGTCGCTTACGAGCAGCTGCTCGACGAGCTCGTGGCCGAGGTCTGCGAGTGTCCCGCGGGACACACCGGACAGGATGTTCCTGCTTTGCTCGGCTCCCTGGCCGAGGCGCTGAGCTCAGATCCTGAGCGTCGGCACATCCTCATCGTTGAGATGGCGCATCTGCCGGATCAGGCTCCCGACGATGTCGACGGGGCGCGGAAGGGTGCGTTGGTCGATGCGATCGCGGGACTTCTTGCGGAGGCGAGCACCGCTGACCCTGGCGATCCCCATCCGACCTTCGCCGCCGCCTCGGCGGTCGAGGTGATCCGTTCGGCGGAGATGGCGGGGGAGGGGGACTCCCTTCCTGCCCGTCTCGTCGACTTTGCGGAGGGTCTGGCCGAAATGCTCGTACGTCGTATAGACCCAGCTCAGCCGCTCGCAGCTTGAAGCTGCGCGATCGGCTGCGATCACCCTGACAGGCCTTGCCTCGCGGTGGAGATATGGGGGGCGGGATCTGGAGGCCCGGGATTCATAGGGACAGTGGGCCGTCTACCGGCACCTGTTGCTTGATCCCAATTTTCGTAATACGATATGAGAGTCTCGATACACCGGTCTGCGAGAAGGCATGGCGTCACAGGCCCCGATATCCACCACGCCGTTATCAACGCGATGGCGATCTTCGATCAAGATGACGACACCCGCCTCTACCTCGGCCCGACCCGAAGCGCGGGCTTGCTCGAGATCGTGACGATCGTGCGCACGGGTGAGCCGGAGTTGGTCATCCACGCGATGCCCATGCGTTCCAGGTACGAGCGACTTCTTGGGGAGGGCGAATGAGTCGAAAGACCACATACGGCAGAACGGCAGGTGGCAAGGAGATCACCGACGATCTCGTCGAGGAGTTGGCTGCGAAGGCCGAGGCGGGCTTCGATCTCGACGAAACCGAGCGACGTCGTCGCGGTCGCCCGGCGATGGGCTCGGGTCCCGCCCGCGTCGAGTCCGTGCGCCTCGACCCCGAGCTTCAGTCGCTCCTGAACGAGCGGGCCAAGCGAGATCGGGAAACGAGCTCCGCTGTGATCCGGAAAGCGCTACGCGAGTACTTGCGCGCGAGCTGAGACGGGGATAGTGGTCGCTGCTGACTACCCGTGGCGACGCGATGTCGGTTAGCGGCCCCGGGTCTCGACCGACCGCTTTAGGCGACTCAGCCTGCCGTCCCAGGCTGCCTCGGTGGCGCGGATCCATGCCGATGCCTCGGAGAGGCCCTCGCGGCTGAGCCTGTAGCTGACCGTCCTGCCGTCCGCGCCCGGGGCGCGCTCGATCAGGCCCGCCTCGTTGAGGACCGACACGTGCTTGGCCACCGCCTGGCGGCTGATCGGCAGTCGGTTCGTGAGCGTGGGAACGGTCGTCGAGCCGTCCTCGATCAGAGCGGTCAGCATCTTCCGCCGAGTCGGGTCGGCGAGCGCCGCGAAGACTGAGCCGACATCGCTCACGCTGCCAGTGGCGCGAACGCGGTCGCCAACGTGGTCAGCGGGAAGTCCGGGATGCTCTCGCGAACGAGCACGCGCGAGCCGCTCTCGGTCTCCTCGATCTCGAGCTCGACCCGGGTGAAGGGCTCATCCTCGCCCTCGTTCCACCACCAAACCAGTCGCGACGGCGCCTCCACGGATTCGACCAGGACATCGCGGTCGTCCTCGAGCCAACCCTGGCGGCCCTCCTCGGTAGAGACGGCCTCCCAGACCTCCTCGGGCGACGCCTCGATCTCGACCTCTCGTTCAACTGCCATCGGACCTCTGGACCTCCTCCAACGTTGACAACCAGATGGTTGCTATCTTGTTGACAACCAATAAGTTGTCGAAAGGATAGCCGATGCCGGAACCCTCACTGCAGATGATCCCGATGGTGGTCGAACAGAGCCCACGCGGCGAGCGATCGTTCGACATCTACAGCCGCCTGCTCAACGAGCGGATCATCTTCATCGGCACGGCGATCGACGATCAGGTTGCCAACCTCGTCGTCGCGCAGCTGCTCCACCTGGAGAGCGACGACCCCGACAAGGACATCTCGCTCTACATCAACTCGCCCGGGGGAGTGGTCTACTCGGGGCTCGCGATCTACGACACGATGCGCTTCATCAAGCCCGACGTGCAGACGATCTGCTTCGGGGTCGCGATGAGCATGGGCTCCCTGCTCCTCGCCGGCGGCGCGCCCGGCAAGCGGATGGCGTTGCCGAACTGCAGGATCCTCATCCACCAGCCGAGCGGCGGCTTCCAGGGTCAGGCGACCGACATCGAGATCCACGCGCGGGAGACGCTCGAGCTGCGCCGTCGCGTCGACGAGATCTACGCCGAGTGCACGGGCAAGTCTGTGGAGCAGGTGCACGAGGACATGGACCGGGACCGGTTCTTCACCGCCGAGGAGGCGGTCGACTACGGACTCGTCGATCGGCTCATCGACTCGCGGGAGGTCGGTCGGGCCGCCGCCGGCTTCAGGGCGCCCGACGGGGACGGCGCGGCTTCGTAGTCGGCCTCGGCGTTTGCCAGGCTGACGGGCGCGAAATAGACTCGCGCGCATGGACGTCACCGGAGTCGACTTCATCATCCTGCCCACCCAGGACTACGACCGGGCGGTCGAGTTCTACGGCGGAGTCCTCGGGCTCGAGGAGTCGGTGCAGTGGGGCGACATGCCCGCGAAGGAGTTCGAGACCGGCTCGCTGACGATCGCGGTCATGCAGAGCGAGGCGTTCGGCCAGCCGTTCGCCCCCAACCCCAACCCGGTGGCGCTGCACGTAGACGACGTCAAAGGCAGCCGCGAGGAACTCGAGGGCAAGGGCATCGAGTTCCGCGGCGACACGATCGACAGCGGCGTCTGCCACATGGCGATCTTCTCCGACCCCGACGGCAACGCCCTGATGCTGCACGGCCGGTACGTACCGCGAGAGGGCTGATGGCCGCTCCCGCCTCGGGACCCCCGGCGGCGACAGCAAGATGAACGACTCGCCGATCGACTCCTACCTGCGGCGTCTCCACGAGCGTTGGCAGGAGGATCGCTCGGGCGAGGTCGCCTCCTACATCCCGCCGCTGGCGCTCGCCGATCCGAGCTGGTTCGGGATCGCGATCGCGACCACCGACGGTCACTGCTACGAGATCGGTGAGTCCCGTCGCCCCTTCACCATCCAGTCGATCTCGAAGCCGTTCACCTACGGGCTCGCGCTGCAGGACCTCGGCTTCGAGCGGGTCGACGCGAAGATCGGCGTCGAGCCGACCGGTGACGCGTTCAACTCGATCAGCCTGGCCCCGGACACGGGTCGCCCGCTCAACCCGATGATCAACGCGGGCGCGATCACCGCGGCGTCGCTGATCGATGGCGCCACGCCCGAGCAGCGTGAGGCTCGCATCCTCGATGCCTACGGCGAGTTCGCCGGTCGCGAGGTCCGGGTCGACGCCGAGGTGTACGAGTCGGAGCGGGCGACGGGGCACAGGAACCGCGCGATCGGCCACATGCTGCGCGGGTTCGGGATCGTCGAGACCGATCCCGAGGAGGCGCTCGACCTCTACTTCCGCCAGTGCTCGGCCTCGGTCGATTGCCGCGACCTCGCGCGGATGGCGGCGACCCTCGCCAACGGCGGGGTCAACCCCGCGACCGGGGAGCGGGCGCTCGATCGCAACGTCGTCGATCGGGTGCTGAGCGTGATGACCACCTGCGGCATGTACGACTCGGCTGGGGAGTGGGTGGTCGACGTCGGCATGCCCGCCAAGAGCGGCGTCGCCGGCGGCGTCCTCGCGGTGCTTCCCGGGCAGCTCGGGATCGCCGTCTACTCGCCGCCCCTGGACCCGCACGGCAACAGCGTCCGCGGGATCGAGGTCTGCCGGCAGGTCTCGGAGGAGCTCAACCTGCACCTGCTCCACGTCGCCCGCACCTCCCGGTCGGCGATCCGTCGCTCGCACACCGTCGCCGACGCCCCCTCGCGCCATCGGCGCTCGCACGAGCAGCGTTCGGTGCTGGACGAGGTCGGCTCCAAGGCGGAGGTCTACGTCCTCCACGGGGACCTGATCTTCTCCGCGATGGAGGGCGTGGTGCGGGGGATAGTGGAGGAGCGGGACCGGATCGAGGTCGCGGTGATCGACCTGACGGACGTGACCGAGATGGATCCCGCCGCCGAACGCATGCTGAGCGCGCTCGGCGTCTGGATGAAGGAGGGGGGAGGAGAGCTCGTCGTCGTCGAGCCCGCCCTGATCGACGTGATCGCCACGCTGCCCGGATCGATCACGAGATTCGCGTCCCTCGACGAGGCGACCGAGTGGTGCGAGGACCGCCTACTGACCGCGGCGGGCGTTCCTCCCGAGGCTCCCGATCGGGTGGCGCTCGCCGACCACCGCCTGACTCGCGGTATGTCCGCGGACGAGCTGGAGCGGCTGGGACGCGTGCTTCGGCCGCGGACGTTCTCCGCCGCCGAGGTGCTCTTCGCGCCCGGCGATCCCGCGGACGAGGCCTACCTGCTCGTGGCGGGCGAGGTGACTTTGGAGATCGAGCTCGGCGACGGAACGCGCCGGCGGCTCTCGACCCTCCAGCCGGGCGCCTCGTTCGGAGAGCTGGCGCTCGCCGGGGTGTCGGTCCGCCCGATCACCGTCAGGGCCGAGTGCGAGGGCGAGTGCCTGGTTCTCTCGGCAGAGGACTTCGAGCGGCTCGGCGAAGAGGATCCCGCGGTGCAGGCGGCGCTGCTTCGGAACCTGCTGGTCAGCTTCTACGACGTGATCGGCAGGCTGAGCCGCGAGCTCGGGGCGCGACTCGGGATGGATCGCCGCTGACGTCCGGCGTCCGGCGTCCGCCGGTCAGCCGACCAACGGCGCGACGCAGATCCGCGCGGCGGCATCGGTGATCGTCGCCTTCGGGACCTCCGGGTGGTCGATCCACCACAGCGCCAGCCCCGCGAGCCCGCTGACGAGCAGCTCCGCCGTCGGCTCCACCTGCTCATCCGGGATCCGATCCCCCGCGGAAGCGGCGACGAACCCTGCCATCACCTCGCGTGCGCGGATGCTCACCTCGGTCCGTCGCCGCCGGATCTCCTCGCCCCCGGAGGCATCGCGGAAGAGCATCTTCCACGAGTGCCCGTTCTCCCGCACGTAGTCGAGCCAGTGCTCCAGGATCGCCCTGACGAGGGTCTCCTGGCCCGCGTCGGTCGGCACGTCCCCGATGCGGTCGAAGAACCCGGGAAGGTCGGCTTCGTGCTTGTCGAGGAGCGCCAGGTAGAGATCCACCTTCGAGGTGAAGTGGCGGTAGAGGATCGGCTTGGTCACGCCCGCGGCGGCCGCGACGTCGTCGAGCCTGGTCGCCGCGAAGCCGTCGGCGGCGAAGAGCGGCCCGGCCGCCGCCATGATCGTCGAGCGCCTCTGGCCGGCAGTCAGCCGTCGTCGTTCGGTTGGTTTCGCGGCCATGGTTACCAAAGAGTAACTTGAGTGTTAAGTTACCCGCGGGTAGCAAGCAGTCGACCGACCAGGAGCATTTATGAGCAACGCGACCTCCTCCCAGCCTGAAGCGACCGACGGCGACCACGAGGCGCCGTCCGCTCCCACCGATCGCGACCCGGTCCACAGGGTCGGCTACGCCTTCGTGCCGGATGGGGAGAACCTCTGGGTCTACGCCTGGTTCGAGCCGGGGGCCAAGCTGCCTGAGCACCTCCATCCGAGACAGGAGGAGCGGTGGGAGGTTCTCGACGGCACCGCCCAGGTGCAGATCGGCGAGCGGACTCGACCGCTCCAGGCCGAGGATGGTCCCCAGCCCGTCGCCCCCGGCGTCAAGCACGCGCTCGAGAACACCAGTGGCGCGGCGGTACGTCTGCGCTGTCACGTGCTTCCCGCCGGGGAGTTGCGCTCGTTCCTCGAGGACAGCGCCGCGGCGGCGCGCGATGGGTTGATCATGCGCGGGGGTATTCCGAAGGGGATCCGCGGAGCGCGCTGGGGCGCCCGCTTCCTCAAGCGCCATCGCGGGGAGACGGTGATGAGCTTCCCGCCCCGGTTCGCCCAGAACGCGATGATCGCCCTCTTCGCGCGCGACTGACGAACCCGCGCCGCGGGTCCGATGGCGGAGCGGGCGACGGGCGGCGCGTCTGAGACCATCGGGTCATCCACTCGCACGCCCACAGCCACGGGCACGGTCACAGCCACGCCCCCGACCGCTCGACCAGCAAGCGGGCATTGCGGATCGCGCTTGCGCTGACCGCGACGTTCATGGTCGTCGAGGTCGTCGGCGGGGTGATCAGCGGCAGCCTCGCCCTGATCGCCGATGCGGCGCACATGCTCTCCGACGCCGCCGCGCTCGGGATCGCGCTCGGTGCGATCTGGCTGGCCGAGCGACCGCCCACCCTGCGCCGTAGCTTCGGCTACCAGCGGGCGGAGATCCTCGCGGCGTTCTTCAACGGCTTGACGCTCCTCGTCGTCTCGCTCTGGATCTTCTACGAGGCCTACCAGCGGCTCAGCGAGCCGCACGAGGTGCTCGGCGGACCGATGCTCGCGGTGGCGGTCGCGGGTTTGGTGGTCAACCTGCTCGCCGCCTACGTGCTCGCCCGCGACGAGGGGGACAGCCTCAACGTCTCGGCGGCGTTGCGTCACGTCCTCGCCGACCTGGCCGGATCGGTCGGCGTGATCGTCGCGGCCCTGATCATCCTCCTGACCGGCTGGGAGGACGCCGACCCGATCATCGGCGCGCTGATCGGCCTCTTCGTCCTGCTCAGCGCCTGGCCGGTCCTTCGCGACTCGGTCTCGGTCCTGCTCGAGCAGGCCCCTGCCGGAGTCGACGTCGAGGAGATCAAGCGGAGCCTGGAGGGGGAGAGAGGCGTGGTCGACGTCCACGATCTGCACGTCTGGACGATCACCTCCGGCTTTCCGGCGCTCGCCGTCCACGTCCTGGTCGAGCAGGGCGAGGACTGCCACGCCTGCCGGCGCTCGCTGGAACGGATGCTCGTCGAGCGGTTCGGGATCGACCACACGACGATCCAGGTGGACCATCCCGAGCCCCGCCTGCTGAACATCGAGGGCCTCGAAGCAGACGGTTGATTTCGCGACGTTTGGGGCTACCCTGCGCCTATGTCTCGTCTCAGGCTTCCGTCACCGGCGATGGTGGTGGCGATCTGCGCATTGGTCATCTCGCTGGTGGGGACCGGCTACGCCGCCTCCAAGCTCACCGGCAAGGACATCGAGAACGGCTCCCTGTCCGGTAAGGACGTGCGCGACTCGTCGCTCACGGGGAAGGACGTGAAGGACCGAACGCTGTCCGGCAAGGACGTCAGGGATCGGTCGTTGAAGGGCGTGGACGTCGCGAAGGACTCGCTCGGCTCGACCGAGGTCGACGAGGCCTCCCTCGCCCAGGTTCCCGCCGCGATCCAGGCGCAGAACGCGGGGAAGCTCGGCGGCTCATCGCCCAACGAGTTCGTGACGCGCCAGCGCTACTTCCAGGGCTGGGTGACCGCGGCTCGCGGCACGAACAAGGCGGTCGTCACCCGCGGCCCGTTCACGATCACGCTCACCTGCCTGGCCGCGGCACCCAACACCGCGTCGGCACGGCTCGACCTCGTCGCCGGCGTCCCCACCCGGTCGACCTTCACGGGCACTACTCCCGAGACGAGCGCGGGCGGAAGCGATACCCCGGCGTCCACCCCGATCAACTCGTACTCGACGGGGTACGTCGGTCCCGACTCCTCGGCCATGCGGACGGTCGGCGGCTACATGGACGCGTCCAACGGCCGCAGCGTCGACGTCTCCGCGCGGTTGAGGGTCAACCGCCTCGGCGTGAGCGGTTGCAGCGCGGTGGTCACCGCGGTCTTCAACGGCGTTTGAGGGGGCCGACGGCCATCGGGCTGGATCCGATCGCAGGCGGCTGCGTCGCGCCGGTCTCCAGTGCGTCAGAATCCCAGGCATGGAGAGGCGTCTGGGAGGAGTCGCGGCCTTGGTCGCGACAGCGATCGTGTTGTTCTCGCCCGCGGTGGCGACGGCGAAGAAGGAGCCCAAGCTTCAGCCCGCGAGCTACGCGGACACGACCACGTTCAACTGCCGGACGAACGCGATCCCGATCCACCCGGGCCAGAACCTGAACGACTTCGGCATCACCAAGACCTGCCCGAACGCGGAGAAGGTGAGCGGCCCGGTGAGCGAGAGCGTCTTCGCCAACGGCTCCGGCCAGCGCGGCTACATCACCCGCTTCAAGCCGAGCATGGTGGAGATCAAGCCGAACGGGAAGCTCGTCACCCCGAGCGTCTGGGATCTTCACCTCCATCACGTCGTCTGGCTCCGGGGCGGAAGCCCGACCTTCGCCTCGGGTGAGGAGAAGACCCACGTCAAGCTCCCGCAGGGCTACGGCCTCAACGTCGCCGGCGACGCGAACTGGATCATCAACCAGATGATCCACAACCTCGGCGCCTCCGACGGCAGGAGCGTCTACATCACCTGGCAGATCGACTGGGTGCCCGACACCGGGCCGCGCACCGACATCGCCGCCGCCGACGTGCGCTGGCTCGACGTGGCGGGGCTGCCGCAGATCTACCCGGTCTTCGACGCCGAGCGCGACTTCGACCTCGACGGGGACGGGGAGTACGTGTTCCCCGACGACGTCCCCACCGATCCCTCGGCTCCCGGCTACGGGGAGCGGGGGAAGATCAGCGGGCAGCGGCAGTGGACGGTCCCGGCCGGCGGCGCGACCCTGATCTTCGGCGCCGGCCACCTGCACCCGGGCGGGAAGTCGGTCGACCTGTTCGTCACCCGGAACGGCATCACCAAGCGGCTGTTCCGCTCCAAGGCCCGCTACTACGAGCCCGCCGGCGCGGTCAGCTGGGACGTCTCGATGACGGCCACCCCACGCGATTGGCGCGTGAGCCTGCAGCCCGGCGACGTCGTCTCGGTCAACACCACCTACGACGTACGCAAGGCGTCCTGGTACGAGTCGATGGGGATCATGCCGCTGGCCTGGTCGACCGCCGACGACCCGAAGGCGCTCGACCCGTTCGAGGACGCGGCGGCGTTCGCCGAGGTCATTGGCAGGGGAGGTGTCCTCACCCACGGCCGGCTGAAGGAGAACATCGACTACAAGGCCCGGAAGAACCTGCGGCTCGCCGACCCACGCAAGCTGAAGGCGAAGGGCAAGGTTCCCGCCAGGGGGATCGACATCCGCAGCTTCGCCTACCTCAAGGGCGGCTTCACCGCGGTCCGCGGCTTCCCCAAGGGACTGATGCGGCCGCCAACGATCCCCTCCGGCGGGGCCGTCACCTTCAACAACCTGGACGCGCTCCCCTCGATGCCGCAGACCGAGCAGGCGTGGCACAGCATCACCTCCTGTAAGGCGCCGTGCAACAGGGGATCCGGGATCGGCTACCCGCTCGCCAACGGGCCGGTCAGCTTCGACTCGGGGCAGCTCGGGTACGGGACCGGCACCAGCTCCGAGGTGACGACCGGCACCAGCACCTTCACGACGCCGCCGCTGCGGGCGCGCCCCGCCAAAGGCAAGCGGGGCAAGGGAGCGAAGGGCAAGCGCGCCAGGGGAGCGCGAGGCACGACCTACACGTACTTCTGCCGCATCCACCCGGATATGAGGGGATCGATCCGCGTCAGGGGCAGCCGAGGCTGAGGCCGAGAAGCCGCTCGGACCGACGTTTGTGCCCAGGACGGGTACATACGTCGGTCTGGGCCAGGATCCCGACTACTAGGCAGGAGTCGCCGCGACGCCGTCGAAGGCGATGGGATGCTCAACGACTTCAAGGACTTCCTCCTCCGCGGGAACGTCGTTGACCTCGCGGTGGCGTTCGTCATCGGCGTCGCTTTCGCAGCGATCGTCGCGGCCTTCAGCACCGATTTCATCGGCGGCATCATCGGCGCGATCGGCGGCACTCCGGACTTCGGCGACGCCGGCGTCACGATCAACGGGTCGAAGATCGTCTACGGCTCGACGATCAACGCCGCGATCAACTTCGTGATCGTCGCCGCGGTCGTCTACTTCGTCGTCGTCCGTCCCCTGAACGCGCTCGCCCAGTGGCGCGGCAAGGAGGAGGAAGAGGAGCAGGCCGAGGAGATCAAGCTGCTGGCCGAGATCCGCGACGAGCTGCGCGCCCGCCGCTAGCGCTCACGCCGCTCCTCAGCGGCCTCACGCCGCTCCTCCTGAAGCTCGACCTTCTCCTTGAGGACGTCCTCCTGCGCGTCGAGCTCGGCGGTGCTGGTCGGGCCGAGCTCGAGCGTCACCGCGACGATCACGATCGCCACTATCGCCGCGGCTGCGAGCAGCGAGGCGATGACCTGCTTTGCGTAGGTTCGTCCTTCGTCGAGGCTCTTGTCGTTCTCGTCAACCATCGAAGAGGAAATCTCCCGCGGAGGTCATCCACGTCGCCGCAAGGAGTATCCACGTCGCGGTCCCCAGATATGGGAGCAATCGGCTGAGCGAGTGGGCGCGCCGGAGGACGAGGATCTTCGTGGCGAGGACGATCAGCAGGGCGGAGGCGCAGGCGACGTGCAGTCCGGCGTCGTCCTCGAAGCCGTAGTAGGCGATGCAGGTGAATGCGACGACGACGAGGATCAGCGCCGCCGCGTCCCCGATCGCACGGTGCGAGAACGATGCCGCCGCGGCGCGCAGGAACGGGAGGCGCACCTTCCCGTAGGCGATCGTGATCAGGAACACCTGGTAGGTCGCCAGCGCCAGCGCGACGGAGGCGAGCACGACCTTGACCTCGGTCGGGTTGCCGCGGGTGAGGGTGTCGATCACGTCCTCCACTCGCGACAAACGTACCCGCGAGCGACGCCGGATCGGCGATCGGGTTGCCGCGCGATGGATCCGGTCGGGGAGCGGGATCGGTGTACGGAGTGCTCGGCCCCAACGGCGCGGGCAAGACGACCACGATCAGGATGCTGGCGACCCTGCTGCGGGGGCGGGATCCTGGTCATGTCCGTGCTGTTCACGACCGTCTACTCGGGGGTCTCGCTGAACACCGACCTGACCAAGGGCGTCGTCGACCGGTTCCGCTCGCTGCCGATCTGGCCGCCGGCGCCGCTGGTCGGGCCGGTCCTCGGCGACAGCGTCCGTTATCTCCTGGCGGGGACCGTGATCCTCGCGCTCGGGCTGATCCTCGGCGCGAGCAGATCCTGCTCGGCGAGCCGATTCCACTCGGGCTTGTCGGCGCGCCAGCCCTCTTCGTCGCGGCTGCGCTTCCAGTAGCCGGAGATCGAGACGCCGGCGGTCTCCAGCTCCCGTTCGACGAGCAGGTGCTTGCGAATCGCGCGCACCATCCCGGCCTCGCCGTGGACGAAGAGGTCGCCGCGGCCGTCAGGCAGCGCCTCGGCTGCGATCGCAGCCAGCAGGGGCTCGGGTTCGACCGGCTCGGCCGGGTCGCGGTGGATCCACGTCAGGCGCAGGTCCGCGGCCGTCGGCAGCCCCTGCTCCTCCGCCTCGTCGTCGACGGAGATGAACGCGAGCACCGGCTTCCCGGGCTCGATTCGCGCCAGTGACGCGGCGATCGCCGGGATCACGCAGGAATCGCCGACCATCAGGTGCCAGTCGGCGTCGAGGGCCGGCGCGTAGGCCCCGCCCGGTCCGACGATCTGAACCTGATCTCCGGGCTCGGCGGCGGCGGCCCAGGGCCCCGCCACGCCGGTGGCGCCGTGGTGGACGAAGTCGATGGTCAGCTCCCGCCGCTGGTCGTCCCAGTGCCGCACCGAGTAGGTCCTGACCCGGGGATGCAGCTCCTTCGGCAGGGTCGCTCGCAGCTCGGCCAGGTCGAATGGAGCTTCGTAGCTCGCGCCCGGAGGCGGAATCTGCAGCTTCACGTAGTGGTCGCTGAAGGGGCCCGCCCCGAAGCCCCCCAGCCCATCGCCGCCGAGCACGAGCCGAAGCATCCTCGGCGTCAGCGGCTCGCTGCGCAGAACGGTGACGACGCGCGGCGGGGAGCTCTTGGAGGACATCTTCGCGGAGGAGTCGGCCATGCCCGGATCGTACGCGGTCGGTGGTTCATCTATTAGAAACTCATAAGCTTCGAAGTATCTAACTCGCTAATCTCTCGCTCGCCGTGCCAGATCTCGCCCCCCAGCCGATCCACCGCGTCAAGGCGGAGTTCTTCAAGGTCCTCGGACACCCGGTCAGGGTGCGGATCCTCGAGTTGCTCCGTGACGGCGAGCGCTCGGTCGGCGATCTGCAGGCCGAGCTGGAGATCGACTCCAGCGGAACCTCGCAGCACCTCGCCGCGCTCCGTCGTCAGGGTCTCGTGGAGAGCCGCCGTGAGGGGACGAGCGTCTTCTACGAGGTCAAAGATCCGCGTACGTTCGAGCTGCTCGAGGTCGCCCGCAAGATCCTCACCACGCACTACGAGGGGACCCAGGCTCTTCTCGACGAGCTTGATCCGCCGGGGGGTTCGCCATGAGCCCGACGCTCCCGAATCGGACCTGACATAGCTTGAGCCACGTACCGCCAGCCCGATCCCGAGCGGTCAGTATCGGGGCGCCGCTCCTCGCCCTCGCCGCCGGAGTCGCCGGCCTGGTCGGCGCCGTCTCCCTGTTCGGCCCTACCGATCTCGGTGCGGGCTTCCGCAGTTCGCTCGATCCCGCCTTCGGCGTCGATCCCCTCTCCGGCTTCTTCCTCCTCGTCCTCGCCGTGGTCGCGGTTCCGGTCTGCGTCTTCGCCCGCTCCTACCTGGACGGAGTTCCCCGCAGCGGCGCCCTGGTCGGGCTGACCGGGCTGTTCCTGCTCTGTCTCGTCGGCTTCCTGACGGCACGCGATCCGCTCACCTTCCTCGCCTTCTGGGAGCTGATCACGCTCGTGCCGGCGGCGGCCATCCTCGTCGGCGGCAGCGATCCGCACTCCAGGCGGGTCGTCTTCGTCTACCTCGCGATCACCCACCTCGGCGGGGTCGGCACCTGGGTCGCGATCCTCGCCCTCGCCGATCTGGGGGCGCTCTCCGATCCCTCGGCCCTGCTCGCTCACGGCGGCGGCACCCAGGCGATCGTCGTCGCGGCCGCCCTGGTCGGCTTCGGGACCAAGGCCGGCCTGATGCCGTTGCACTCCTGGCTGCCGCGCGCGCACCCGGTCGCGCCGGCGTTCCTCTCGGCCCTGATGTCGGCGGTGATGATCAAGCTCGCCCTCTACGGGCTGATCCGCGTCCTCTTCGAGTGGGCGGCGCCCGTGCCGGCCTGGAGCGGCTACGCGCTGCTCGCGCTCGGCGTGCTCTCGGCGCTCGGCGGCATCGTCTACGCGCTCTTCCAGCGGCGGCTGAAGACGCTGCTCGCCTTCTCCTCGATCGAGAACGCGGGGATCGCGGCGGCCGCGCTCGGCGCGTCGATCCTGTTCGCCTCCGCGGGCGAGGAGCTCTGGGCATCGCTCGCGTTCGCCGCCGCGCTCCTGCAGATCGCGGCGCACGCGGTGAGCAAGGCGCTCCTGTTCTGCGGCGCGGGCGCCTTCGAGCGCGCGGTCGGCGACCTCGATCTCGACCGCCTCGGCGGTCTGCTGAGGCGGATGCCGCTGACGGGCGCGGCGTTCCTCATCGGCTGCATGGCGATCGCGGGACTGCCGCCGCTGGGCGGGTTCGCGGCGGAATGGATGGTGCTGCAGGCGATGTTCCACCTCGCGATCGAGGCGCCGCTGGGGACGGGGATCGCGGCCACCTCGGCGCTGCTCGCCCTCGCCGCGACCGCCGCGCTCGCCCTCTACTGCTTCGTCCGCGTCGCCGGCCAGACGTTGCTCGGCGAACCCCGCACCGAGCGGGCGCGGACGGCGGTCGATCCGCCGGCTGGGATGACGCTGCCGCTCCTGGTTCTGGCCGCGGGCACGGTGGCGATCGGCCTGCTCGCCGGCGCGATGCTGCCCGTTCTGGTCGAGCTCGCGCCGATCCCAGTCGACTTCGAGGCGAGTCCCGCGCTCGATCTCCCCGGCACCGGCGGCTTGCCGTCCGTCTGGATCGCCGTCGCCCTGGCGGTGCTCGTCGCGGCGCTCTGGAAGCTGCGCGGCTCCCGTCGGGCGGCCCCCTCGCCGGCGTGGGCATGCGGGCAGCGCGAGATCCCGGCGATGCGGTGGACCACCGACGGCTTCACGAAGCCGCTGCGCCTCGTGCTCGAGCCGGCGTTGCGGTCGCGGAGCGAGGTGACGGCGATCGTCGAGGGGGGTGTCGTCGAGTCAGTCGGCTACCGCGGCTCGATCCCGCACCTCTTCGACACGGCGCTGTACGGCCCGCTGCGCCGGCGGGCGCTCGCCGCCGCCACCCACGCCCGCCGCCTGCAGACCGGCAACGTCCGCACCTACGCCGGCTACCTGCTGGCCACCGTGCTGGTTGCGCTGCTCCTGCTCAGGACGGGGGTGCTGGGATGAGCCCGGACCTGCTCGCGGGTCTGACCCAGCTCGTCGGCGGCGTCGCCCTGGCGCCGCTTCTGAGCGGCCTGATCGCCTCGATCTCGGCCCGTCTCCAGGGCCGCCGCGGGCCCTCTCCGCTGCAGCCCTATCGTGAGCTGCGCAGGCTCTGGAGCAGGGCGAGGATCTCGCCCGAGCCGCGCACCATCGTCTACGAGCTCGCCCCGCTCCTCGTGGTCGCCTCCCTGTGCGTGGCGCTGCTGATGGTGCCGATCGGCGGGCGCTCCGGCGCATGGCCGTTCGGCAACGACGCGATCGTGCTCGTCGGCCTGCTCGCGCTGGCCAGGTTCGCGCTCGCGGCCTCGAGCTGGGACACGGGCTCCGGCTTCGCGCTGATGGGGTCGGCCCGCGATCTGACGATCGCCGTCTTCGCCGAGGCGCTGCTGCTGCTCACCCTGCTGCTGCTCGTGCTTGGCGCGGGCAGCACCGACCTGGTCGCGATCGCGGCCTCGACCGGCGGTTCGGCGCCCTGGGGGGAGGCTGCGCACTGGTGCGCGCTGGCGGCGTTCGCGCTGGTGCTCGTCGCCGAGACGGGCCGCCGCCCGGTGGACAACCCGGAGACGCACCTGGAGCTGACGATGATCCACGAGGGACCTCTGCTCGAGTACGGGGGCAGGGACCTGGCGCTTCTGCAGTGGTCGACGGCCGCGCGGCAGTGGGTCTTCCTCGTCTTGGCGGCAGGGCTCCTGCTGCCGCACGCGGGTGGATTTTGGGCACAGATCGGATGGCTGGCGGCGTCGCTGGCGGTGCTCGTCCTCCTTCTCGCCCTGAGCGAGACGGCCCAGGCGAAGATGAGGATCCTCCAGGTCCCGGCGCTGCTCGGCGCGGGTTGCCTGATCGCGCTCGTCGGGGTCGTCGGGACGCTGGCGGGAGGGCTCGGATGAGCGGCGCCATCCTCGCCGGGCTGGTCGGTCTCGCGCTGGCGATCCTCGTCGTCCGCAGGCGCACCGTGGCGATCGCGCTGGTCTCGCTGCAGACCCTGCTGTTGGTCGCCGGCGCGATCAGCGTCGCGCACGGTCATGCCGAGGGGGTGATCCTGCCGGTCGCGGTGCTGCTGGTACGCGCCCTCACGCTGCCGGCCGTGCTCCTCTGGATCAGGGCGCGGACCCCGGAGAGGCGGCTGGTCAGCCCGGCGCGCCCGGCGGCGGCCCGGCTGACGATCGGGATCGTGATCGCGTCGGTCGCCGCCGCCTCGATGCCGCCGCTCGGGCTGGGAGACCGCGGTGCGGAGATCGCCGCCGTCGCGCTGGTCGCGATCGGGATGACGATCGTGGTGACTCGCAGGCCCTCCCTGTTTCAGATCATCGGGCTGCTGGTCGCCGAGAACGGCGTCTACCTGCTGGCCGTCTCCGTGCCCGGTGGCGTCCCGCCGGTGATCGAGCTGGGCGTGCTCTTCGACGTCGCCCTCGTGGTCACGGTCGCGGCCGGCTTCAGCTACCGGATCCACCGCGAGGTCGGCACGACCGACACCGAGCTGCTCAGGGGACTCCGTGACTGACCTGGCGACGATGGGCGTCATCTCCCTGATCGCGGTGCCGGTCCTGACCGCGGCGGCGATGGGAGTCGCCCGTTCCCCCGCGGGCCTGGACCGCCTCAACGTCGCTGGGGCGTCGCTCACCTCGGCGCTGGCGCTGGCGCTGGCGGTCGCGGCGTTGGCCGGGGCGCCCGGGGTCGCCGCGGAAGGCCGCTGGTACCTGCTCGATCCCGCCGCGGGCGTGTTCCTGCTGCTGGTCGGCGTGGTCGGCGTGGCGAGCGCGGGGACCTCGATCACCTACCTCCGTCACGCGGGTCGTGGGATGCTCGGCGCCCGGCATTCGCGAGCCTGGTACTACGCGGCGTTCAACCTCTTCTGGGCGGCGCTGCTCGCGGTGCCGCTCGCAGACAACCTGGGCATCGCCTGGCTCCTGGTCGAGGCGACGACCGCCGCCTCGGCGGTGCTGGTTGCCTTCAGCGGCAGGCGCAGCTCCCTGGAGGCAGGTTGGAAGTACGTGGTCCTGACCACGCTCGGGCTCACCGTGAGCCTGCTCGGGATCGTCGTCCTCTTCGCCGCCGTCGGCACCGATCCGAGCTTGGGCGAGCTCGACTGGGCGGCGCTCGGCGCCGCGGCGCCGGGGCTGGCGAGCGAGGAGACCTTGATCGCCTTCGTCCTGATCGTGGTCGGGATGGCCGGCAAGATCGGCTGGGCGCCGGTCCACAACTGGCTTCCCGACGCGCACAGCGAGGCGCCGCCGCCGATCAGCGCGATGCTCTCGGCGGCGCTGTTGCCGACCGTGCTGCTCGTGGTCTGGCGCACGCGACAGGCGCTCGAGCCGGCGCTTCCCGGGAATGCGGCCGAGGTCTTGCTGATCGCCTTCGGACTCGCCTCGCTGCTGGTCGCGATCCCGTTCCTGTGGCGGGCGCTGCCGTTCAAGCGTCTGCTCGCCTACTCGAGCCTCGAGCACATGGGCGTCCTAGCGTTGGGCCTGGGTTTCGCGACCCCGCTGGCGATCGCCGGGGTCGTCGTGCACGTGCTCGGCCACGGTCTGGCGAAGTCCCTGGGCTTCTACGCGGCGCTGCCGATCCTGCGCGAGGACCCGAAGGCCGCGACGATGCAGCCGCGCGGGATCGGGCGGATCAACCCGAGGACCGGCTACGCCTACTCGCTCTCGATGCTGACGCTGGCGGGACTGCCGCCGCTGCCGCTGTTCGTCTCCGAGGTGATGATCCTGCTGGCCGGGATCCAGGCGGGGATGCTCTGGGTCTCGATCGTGGCCGCGGTCCTGCTCGCGCTCGGCTTTCTCGGCTTGGCGCACGCGACGCTGGAGGGGCTGCTCGGCAAGCGCCGTCGTGGCGGCGCCGCGCCGTCGCGTGCGGCCCGTCCGGTGCTCGCGATCGCGCTGCTGACGACGTGCTTGCTGCTGGCGCTGAGCGTGGTGGCGGTCGGGTTGCCGGGCTCGGATCTGGTCGAGGGTCTGCTTGGGGGCGGGGGATGAGCGGCGGAGCGGCGGAGGCACGAGCGCGGGGTCGAGGCGTCGCGGTGGAGACGGTCGACGCGGCGGCCTGGCGGCAGGCCTGCGAGCGGGAGCTCGCGACCGGCGGGCGCTTCTGCGGCGCGTACGCGGGCGGAGAGGAGGCTCGCCGCGACTGGAGCGCCGTCGTCGCGCACGGGCCGGAGGTCCGGATCCTGCGGACCCCGGCAGTGGACCCGGTGCCCTCGCTCGTCGACATCGTCCCCGCCCTGGACTGGGACGAGCGCGAGGCCGCGGACCGCTTCGGCATCCGCTTCTCCGGCCGACCCTCGAGCAGGCCGCTGCTCGCGGGGGATCCCGACGACCCCGAGGCATGGACGGTGCCGGTTCGCGGCGAGGGCGTCCATCAGGTCGCGGTCGGCCCGATTCACGCCGGGGTGATCGAGTCGGGGCACTTCCGCTTCCACGTCGTCGGCGAGCGCATCCTGCACCTCGATCTGCGGCTCTTCTACAAGCACCGGGGGCTGGAGCGTGCGGCGGAGGGGCGCCCGCCGGAGCACGGGATCGCGTACGCGGCGCGGGCCTGCGGGGCCTGCGCGGTCGCCAACTCGCTCGCCTACGCGCAGGCGTGCGAGGCGCTCCTCCGACTGGCGCCGACGCCCTCGATGCGCCGCGGGCGAACCGTGCTCGCGGAGCTGGAACGCCTCTACAACCACCTCAACGACATCGCCGCGATCTGCGCGGGGGTCGGGTTCGGGCCGGGCAACATGGCCTTCCTCGCGCTCAAGGAGCGAGCATTGCGACTGAACGAGCGCGTCGGCGGACACCGCTACCTGTTCGGTGCGGTCGAGGTGGGCCGCTCCCGGGTCGAGCTCGCGGGCGCCGTGCTCGAGGGTGTTCGCGAGGAGCTCGCCTCGATCGCCTCTGAGTTCGTCTCCGCCTGGCGCGAGCTCAGCTTCGCGACCTCTTTGCAGGCGCGGCTCGCCGGCGTCGGGGTTCTCTCTCACGAGGACGCGCGCCGACTCGGGGTGGTCGGTCCGGCCGCCCGCGCCGCCGGGCTGCGCGTGGACGTTCGCGCCGACTCCACCGAGCTCGCCTACCCGCGGGACTTCGAGCCCGCGGCGCTCGAGGAGCCGTCCGGGGACGTGGCCGCCCGCTTCCGCATCCGGGGGATGGAGGTCCAGGCGAACCTGGCGATCCTGGCCGAGCTGCTCGAGGAGTCGATCGAGGACGGGGAGGCGGCGCCGCGCGGCGCCGGGGCGGAGGCCGACGCCGGCGCCGCGGTCGCGGTCGGCCGGGTCGAGAGCCCGAGGGGGGAGACGGTCTGCGTCCTCGAGGTCGCGGGGGGCGGGATCCGGAGGCTTCACCTGCGCACGGCCTCCTACGCCAACTGGCCGGCGCTGGCACACGTCTGCGTCGACGAGCTGCTCCCCGACTTCCCGTTGATCAACAAGAGCTTCGAGCTCTGCTTCGCGTGCACGAACAGGTAGGTCGGATGTTCATGCTGCTGAGACAACTCCGCGCCGTCCGCCGCCGCGCTGCGCTGCCGCCGCGCAGCCGCCCCGTCTCGCTGGCGCTCCGTCACGTCGACTGCGGCTCGTGCAACGCCTGCGAGCACGAGCTGGGCGCGACGCTCGCGCCCGACTACGACATGCAGCGGTTCGGTCTCGATCTGGTCGCCTCGCCACGGCACGCCGACGCGTTGCTGATCACCGGACCGGTCACCGCCCGGATGGCCGGGCCCCTGCGCGACGCATACGACGCGATGCCGGAGCCACGTCTCATCGTCGCCCTCGGCGACTGCGCGCGGGGCGTGGGGGTGCTCGCCGACCCCGCCGAGCTCGGCCCGCCCGTCGCCGAGCTGCTCGGCCGGGTCGACCTGGAGATCCCCGGCTGTCCGCCACCGCCGGACCGGATCGCGGCGGAGATCCTCCGCTTCCTCGCCGAGCGCGACCGCCGCCACTGACCCGATCGGACTGATCCGCCCGCTCGACTCGTACGCTGACGGCATGCCGAGCGTCGAGGATCCGATTGGAGGCGCGGTCAGGCTCGCGGGCCCTGACGACGCGCCGCTGCTCGCGCGCATGCTGCACGACTTCAACACCGAGTTCGAGATGTACTCGCCCGGCGCGGACGCCTTGGAGCCGCGGCTTCGGGAGCTGGTGTCCGGTGGCTCGGTCGTCGCGCTCCTGGGCGGGGACGACGAGGGGCTCGCGATCCTGCGCTTCCGGCCGTCGATCTGGAGCGACGGGGAGATCGCCTACCTGGAGGAGCTCTACGTCGTGCCGGCTCGGCGACGGCGGGGGATCGGCGAGCGGATCATGCGCCGCGTGATCGAGCTCGTCCGGGAGCGCGGCTGCGGCTCGATCGAGCTCGGCACCAGCACCGACGACGTCGGCGCGATCGCCCTCTACGAGAAGCTCGGCTTCTGCGGCGAGGAGGGCGGGCCGGGCGGCCCACGGATGCTCTTCTACGAGCTGGAGCTCTGAGGGTGGCGAGGCGATCGCATTCGCCGTGGTCGCATCGGTCGCTCTGCCGATCGGGGCGGCGATCGGGGTATGGGCACCACCGCCGAAGCGGGCGACCGCGGCGCTGCTCGCCTTCGCCTCCGGCGCCCTGATCACGGCCGTCGATCGGGATCGAGGTCCTCGCCGGAACCACGTCGAGCACCGACGAGCTCCTCGGCGGCACGGCCCTGATCGTCGGCCTGCTCTCAGTCACCGTCGCGGCCCGCGCGGTGGCGGACCCCGTCGACTCGGTGCGGAGAGCGCAGGGCGAGGTGCAGAAGGGGAACTTCGATGTCCGCGTCCATCCCTACGACGGGACCCAGATCGGTCAGCTGCAGGCGGGCTTCAACGAGATGGATTTCGGTGATCTGGTAGCCGCGGCGCGGTCCGCGCTCGATCCCGAGGCTCTCTCCGCGCAGGAGCGGGCGATGATCGCCTGGGGGCGGACGCCGAGGGAGCCCGTCGGGGTCGGCTTCCCTCCCGTCCTGCTCGCGCATGGGGATCAGGACGTGGTCATCCCGCCGGGAAACCTGGAACGGCTCGCCGCCCGCTATTCCGGGCCGAGTGAACTGCGGAGGAACAGCCCCGCTGAACGGGCAGATCTCTCCACGGTACGCACGGAGATGTTCGCCGGCGGCGGCCACGCCTTCATGGCTCAGGAGCCGCAGCGGCTGGTCACCCTGATCGCCGAGTTCACCGCGGCCTGACGACGACGGCAGCAAGGTGGGGGTCGCTCAGGTGACGGCCCACGTAGGGCGGCGATGTAGCGCCCCACCTCCTGCGAACGCTCAGATCCCGAGTCGCTCCCTGAGCTCGGCCGGCGCGATCCCCTCGACCTCGACGACCTTGTCGCGGCCGGTCTCCCCCCGGGCGATCGACACCCGACCCTTCGGCACCGAGGCGGCCTTGGCGATCAGCTTGCAGACGGCTGAGTTGGCCTTCCCGTCGACCGGAGGAGCCGTGACGCGGACCAGCAGACGGCCGTCGCGGGTTCCGCCGATCTCGTCCCGCTTGGCGCGCGGCATGACGCGGATGTCGAGCTTGCCCATGGGCGCCGATTCTCGCGGTCGGAGAAGACGAACGCCCGGGATCTGACGGCCCCGGGCGTTCGGCTCACTTCGCTGTCGGACCCGGTTAGGGGGTCGGCAGGTCGATCTGAGCGGCGACCGGGTCGAAGGCGCCCGCGCCGGTATCAATCGCCGCCGAGGGGCCTGCGAGACGGAACGCGTTCGTCAGGTAGGCCCCTGTTGCGGGTATACCGTTTTCGAGCGCGACCTCGTCGCCGACTACATCTCCCCACGTCACCGTGCCATCGTCGGCCACCGCGTCCACGGATGACGCGTCGAGGGCAACTATGTCGACCCTGCCGCCTGCCCAGCCTTCAGCAGGCCCCACAGCTGGGGCCTCGCCCTCGCCCTTGAAACTGTACGAGTTGGCGACGACTCGAGATGAGGTGCCGTCGATGACGAGGGTTGGCTTCGAGATCACCGTGGCCCAGTTGCCTCTGCCCGGGTTCGCGTTACAGAACGCGATCGTGGCGTCACTGCTTGCGATCAGGACGTCGTCCGTGGGATCTGAAGTGCCCTCGTCGTAGGCGTACTCAGTGATCGGGAATCGGAAGAACTTCCCGGCACCGCTCATGCTGGGGAAGGGGTTCGAAGCCGTCGCACCGCCTAGCAGGACGAAGCTAGCTCCCCCGGACATGGCACTCGTAATTCCTCCTCGAGACCCCGATCGGAATCCCCAGTTGATCGTGCCGAGGCTATCGCCCTCGGCGACGATCGGATCATCGAGCTCGGGCAATGCCAGCTTGGTGAAATCGACCGGGGGATCGATCGTCGGTGGACCGTCAATCTGAGATGCAATAGGACACTCGGTCAGGAGTGGTCGGTCGATGGTGGCCTCAACGCTGATGGAATCGATCTGGTCTCCTGCGTCGTAGAAGTCCTCGGTACCGCTTGCATCAATGAAATTCTGGCCAAGCGAGACTGGAATGTTGTCCCAGCCGATCGAGTTGCCGTTGTCTGTGACGTCAGGCTCAATATCGGCTAGATCCAGCTGGGCAATGTCAGTGCGCTGGAACGGATACCACGTTCCACCTTGGTTGACGCCGATGCTTGCTGTGATCCTTGAGTCCTCACCGTCGATCGTGATGGTCGGATCTTTCATCACTACCGCGAACAGGTAAGGAGGATCTGGACTGCAGAAGATCACCGTGCCAGTTCCATTGATCACGAGCTTGTCGTCGGAATGGTCAGGTTGATTTCCGGCTTCATAGCTGCCGCTTGAGGCAGAAAACCGCCAATACGATCCCTGTACGGCCATGCTCTCACCGTTCGGAACCGCCGTCGCTCCGTCCAGCGCGGGCAGGGATCCGTGGCTAAGTACATAGCTACGGAAGCTGTCCTTGAACCCCCAATCGATGGAAGTACCGGTCACGGGTTGGTCGACCTCGAAACTTGGGGCCTGCTGTGGCGCTTCGACTTCTGTTGGCGTGCTGAGGGGGGTTCCAGTCTGCACATCGCACTGCTCCGCGTACGGGTAGTCAGGATCCGGCGGCGGTGGCGGGGGCTCCTCGCCCTCGATCGCCACGTCCACGAAGAGCTTGCCCGTGGCACCCTGCTTGATCTTCGCCTTCTTCTTCAGCTTCAGCTTCTTGTTGAGCTGCTTGGCCGTCGGCTTGGGCAGGGTGAGCTTGGCGCCCGCGATCGCGTAGGTCGTGGTCGCGCCGTCGACGGTCTCCTTGACCGACCTGTTCGCCGTGAAGATCGTGAGCTTGCGCTTGCCGAGCTTGCCGGTCACGGTCGTCTTGCCCGATCTGCTGGCCAGCGAGAGCTGGGTGATCTTGGCCTTGCGCTTCTTGTTCTTGACGACGATCGAGCCCTTCAGCGTGCTGCTGAACTTCGGCCCGGCTTCGGCGTTACGGACGACGAAGCCGAGCAACGTGCCCTTGCGATCCGACGCGGTAGCGGCCGGCTTCTGGGCCTTGATCTTCGCCTTGATCAGGCCTTTGCCGGCCTTCGAGCGCTTGACGATGTCGAAATCGACCGATCCGTTCGCCTGCGCCGCGCTGGCAACGGTGGGGACGATCGCCATTGCGATGGCCGTGAGGGCGGCCAGGGCGACGGCGACAAGACCCCGCCGCAGCGGCGGCGCAGTCGTAGCGGTTCTCCGGTGCTTCAAGTTCGTAATGCTCCTTGTGTGGGCGGCCTCCGCGTTACGCGGAGGCCTGATATCTCGAAAGGGGACCCGGTTTCGGGCACCCTCATTAGGTGAACCTAACAGGAATTGGCGCATCGAGGTCCCGTAAGCGACGTGGTCGGCCATCGGCAGTGGCCATCTCGTACGTCGGTTCCACAACCCGGAACCTGGGGAATCGATTCGAAGCCGGGCGTGGGCGGCCCCGTCTGCTCGCTACTTCATGTACGCGAGCGTTCCTGAAGTTGGCGGTTCTGGTAGAAAGCAGGGCATCAGCGGAGGAATCGACAAGAAGCAGTTGGCCGTCGGCAGGATCGTCATCGGCCTCCTCGCCTTCGTAGCGCCGCGTTTCGCGTCGCGGATCTTCCTGTTCCCGCAGGCCGACGACAACGCGACGGCGCGGACGATGGGCCGCCTCTTCGGCGTCCGCGACATCGCGATCGGTGCGATCGCCCTCGCCGTCGACGCCGACCCGAAGGCCTCCGCGCGCTTTCACCGTGTGACCGCATGCGTCGACGCGGGCGACGCGGTCGCGGCGACGTTGATGCTGCGCGGCGGCACGGCCAACGCCGCATCGATCGCGCTCCTGGCCGCCGCCGTTCCAGCGGCCGTCTCGGGCGTGTTGATCGCCAAGGCCGAGGACGAGCGCGCCGCCTCTCAGGGCTGAGCGACCGACCCGACGGCACGACTCCCGCCGCGTGAACGACGGCGACATCGGCGAGCGACGGCGCCTCCGCAGGGAAGAGGAGCGGTCGGCTTTGCGGACCTACTGGCGTAGGCGGCTACTCGCGGTGGGGGCACTGGCCGCGTTCGCGGCGCTCGCGATCGCCGTCTTGAGCGGAGCTGTCGGCGGCGGGGATCCTGACTCGGCAGACGGATCAGGACTCGAGGCCGCCGAGCAGGATCCGAGCGCGGAGCGGGACGTCGGGTCGGCGGAGGGCGGGGAGGAGCAGACACCCGCGGACGCGACCACCTACGAGTTGGGGGACGCCGAGCCGTTCACCGATCCGGTTCCGATCCTGATGTACCACGAGATCGGACCGGCTCCGCCGGACAACCCCTACCCGGAGCTGTTCGTCAGCTTCGGGGAGTTCAAGGACCAGCTCCGCTGGCTCGACGACAACGGCTATGAGCCGGTGACGCTCGAGGCGCTGGAGCTTGGCTGGCGTGGGAAGGCGCGGCTTCCGGAGAAGCCCGTGGTGATCAGCTTCGACGACGGTCTGCGCGGGCAGTACGACCGGGCGCTGCCGAAGCTCGAGAAGCGTGGCTGGCCCGCTGTGCTCTTCCTCAAGGTCGACGCCCTGACCCAGGGAGAGCTGACCGAGGAGATGGTCGAGGAGATGCTCGCGGCGGGCTGGGAGCTCGGCTCGCACACGATCACGCACGCCGACCTGGCGGCCGCGAACGCCTCGCAGCTCGTGGAGGAGCTGGAGGGCTCGCGGCGGGAGCTGCGCAAGCGCTTCGGGGTGCCGGTCGATTTCTTCTGCTATCCGGCCGGCTCCTACGACGACGAGGCCGTGGCCGCCGTCGAGGCGGCCGGGTACCGGGGTGCCGTCACCGTCGAGCCGGGCTTCGCCGAACCGGGCGGAGACCCGTTTCTGATGCCGAGGATCCGGGTCGCCGGCGGGGCCGGGTCCGGCGGGCTCGCCGCGGACCTCGGCTGAGCTGCCGTCCGGGCGGAGAACCTCATGGCCGCAGCTCGCGGTCGGCGGCTTTGCGGGTGGCGTTGCCGGCGTGCCGGGTCGTCCCCTCAGGGTTCGCTAACGATTTGCTAACGTTCCCGCCCGACCTGCTGAGTACCCGGCCTCACATATCCAGGCCAGGTAGCGGGGGACCCAATTCGTTGGGGCGAATCGCGACTGCTTGTCGCGTAGCGCCTGCTCTCAGGTGCGAGCCCGTCAGCTAACCCCGCAAGCAATCTGAGAGTAAGCGAGAGAAGTGCATTCCACAGATCAACCTTCAGTTGCGAAGCCGAGCATCCTGCTCGGGGTGATGCTGTCCATCCTGGTCGGCCTTTCCTTCGGCCTGATCGCTGTTTCGGCGCATGAGGCGGAGGGCTCCACCGGCGGCGTCGGCTCGACCAGTCTCGCCGATTCCAGCCCGAAGAAGACCAAGCAGGCGAAGAACTTCACCGGTAAGGGAAGTCCGCTCGCCGGCAAGTACTCGCGACTCTGGTCCAACGTCTCGGCGAAGAACAAGCGCTGGGCGCGCAGGACCGCCGAGTGCGAGTCCGGCGGCAACCCGAAGGCGATCGGTTACAAGGGCCTCTACCGCGGCGCGTTCCAGTTCATGCGCTCGACGTGGAGGACCTCGCCGAAGTCACCCGGCGGCGATCCGATCCGCTACACGTACAAGACCCAGGCCTACGTCGCGGTTCGCTTGAAGATGCGGGATGGCGCCGGCCACTGGCCCGTCTGCGGCTGAGACGCCGTGGGGCGGGTCAGCTCAGCGTCCTCCGCGGCTCACGGCCCTTTTTGGCCGCTTCGCCTTGTGCGTTCTTGATCTGACCCGCCCCACGGCGTCTCAGCTCAGCGTCCCGCGCGGCTCACGACCCCTTTGGCCGCTTCGCCTTGTGCGTCCTCGGTCTGACGTCTCTCGCCGCGTCTCAGATCTCCGATCCTGCGGTGGCCGGTGCGGCGTGCAGTCGACTGAATCCGTATAGCCTGCGCGGCCATGCGTCGCGCTTCTCACCTTCTCGTCGTCGCCCTCGCCCTCTTCGCGGTTGCCGGGCTCTTGATCACGTCCTCGGGCACGGCCTCCGACGCTCAGGCTGCCGTCGAGTACGGCAAGAAGGCGAAGAAAAAGAAGAAGAAGGCGATCAAGAAGGCGTCCAAGGCGATTCGCGATGGGCAGTTCGTGGGGGCACGCGGGGGTGAGGATCGCGATGCGGTCGACTGGACCCTCTGCAAGAACGGCAAGTACGAGATCCGCACGACCGACTACTACACCGGCTCGACGGGCGTCTCCAAGGGCAAGGGCTGGAAGGTCTTCGATGCCAAGCAGACCAAGAGCGGCTTCTGGGCGATCGTCAAGTTCGGAAAGAGCGGCTACGTCGCAATGGCCAAGAACGGTAAGCAGTGGAAGGTCGGGATCGACTACTTCCACAAGCCGTCGCAGATGGGCAACGCAACGCGGACCAACGCGAAGAGCCTCTGCAAGACGCTCTGACTGCCGAGGTCAGCGCTCGGCGGTGACCTCGACCTCGTGCAAGCGGTGGGTGTCGACGTCGTAGACGAACCCCCGCACGAGGTCGCGGTGAAGCAGGAACGGCGACTGGCGCACGCGCCGGATCGACTGGGCCACGTCCCCGTCGACGTCGCTGAACGACTCGATCGCGAAGGCGGGGGCGACGCCGGTCGATTCCTGCAGCTCCGCCCGGAAGCCGTCGTCGGTGATCGTCTGCATACCGCAGTCGGTGTGATGGATCAGCATCACCTCCTGGGTTCCCAGCTTGCGCTGGGAGATCGCGAGGGAGCGGATCACGTCGTCGGTGATCACGCCCCCCGCGTTACGGAGGATGTGCGCCTCGCCGTCCTTCAGGCCGAGCGCGGCGAAGACGTCGAGTCGCGAGTCCATGCAGGTGACGATCGCGAGCTTGCGGCTCGGTTTGACGTCGAGATGAGCTTCGGGAAGGGAGTTCGCGAACTCCTGGTTGTTGGCGAACAGCTCGTTGGCGACGTCCATGCGTGGAACCTACTCCAGCTCCGGCGGTAGCGCCTTCGCCCCGTCCGGGTAGAGGAAGGCGAGCGTCTCCTCGGTCATCTCGAGGGTGTTCGCTGCCTCCTGCGGCGCGCCGACGACGAGCCAGAGCTGGTCCTGGTCGGTGTCGTTGAAAGGCTGGCGGATCGACTCCGGCTCGACGTAGACCGCGCTCAGCGGCTCGAGCGTCAGCAGCTCCCCGTCGACCCGCAGCTTTCCGGTGCCCTCGAGCAGAACGTAGAGCTCCGCGGTCTCGCCGTGACGGTGCCGCGTCGACGCCTGTCCGGGTTCGATTCGCCACAGTCGAGCCCCGAGCGTCTTGGCGTCCAGCTGCTTCGCCAGGTCCGTGTTCAGCACGCCCATCTGGTTCGAGCGACGCCAGTGGGCATCAGCTGCTCTCAACACCCGGTATCCCATCGTCTTGCAGAGTATCTGCCGGTCCTTTGGAACCGGGTTGGCGCGTCGGTACCCTTCTCGGAGGTCGATGTCGCAGCGCGCGAGACACCGGAGGGCCGCCCGTCGCGGGGGGGTCGGCAAGAAGCTGGTCGCCGGGATGGCGGTCTTGCTCGGCGTTGCCGCGCTCGCCGCCGGCGCCGCCGCCTTCCGGGTGCTGGACGTCGCCGCGTCGGCGCCCGACATCGCGACGCTGAAGCCGGCGAGCGACGGCGCCAACTCCGAGGTCTTCGACGCCGACGGGAACAGCCTCGGCTACGTCCAGTCGGACATCCTGCGCGAGCCGGCGAAGCTGAAGCAGATCCCGCTCACCCTGCAGCAGGCGACGATCGCGATCGAGGACGAGAGCTTCTACGACCACAGCGGAGTCGACTACGCCGCGATCGTCCGCGCCGCGATCGAGAACGCGGAGGCGGGAGAGGTTCGTCAGGGTGCCTCGACGATCACCCAGCAGCTCGTCCGCAACCTCTACATCGACGAGCCCGAGGACACGATCGAGCGGAAGATCCGCGAGGCCGAGATGGCGCGTGAGTACGAGCAGACTCACAGCAAGCAGGAGATCCTCGAGGAGTACCTCAACACCGCCACCTACGGGACTACCGACGGCCGCTCGGCGATCGGCGTCGCCGCCGCGGCCGAGGTCTTCTTCAACAAGAGCCTCCGCGACCTCGGCCTGCGCGAGGTCGCGCTGCTCGCCGGGCTCCCACAGGCGCCGACGGACTACAACCCCTACCTGAACCCGGATCTCGCGAAGCAGCGCCGCAACCAGGTGCTCAACGCTCTCGCAAAGCAGGGGTACATCACCCAGGAGAAGGCGGACAGGGCGAAGGAGGCCGGGCTGGGACTCGAGCGTGGGAATCGCTACGAGAAGCGCGAGGAACCTTTCTTCTTCGACTACGTCCAGCAGGAGCTGATCGACCGCTACGGATTGCGCAAGGTTCGGCAGGGCGGCCTGAAGATCTACACGACGCTCGTCCCGGAGTACCAAGCCGCCGCAGTGCGGGCGATCGCCGATCACCCCGTTTACGGGGCCGCCTCCGCGCTGGTCTCCACTGACACCCAGACCGGCGAGATCCTTGCGATGGCTTCGTCGCAGGCATACGACGCGAGCCAGTTCAACCTCGCGGCCCAGGGCGAGCGGCAGCCAGGCTCGTCGTTCAAGCCGTTCGTGTTGACGGCCGCCGTGGATCAGGGCATGGACCCGGATTCGACGAGCTACCCAGCGCCTGGTTCGATCTCGCTCACACCTGATCCCGGAATGGAGCCTTGGCAGGTGAACGGCGGTGGAAAGGGGGGATCGATGACGTTGCGGGCGGCGACCGCCGGCTCTGTGAACACCGTCTACGCACAGCTCGGTATCGACGTCGGGCCGGCGAACTTCGTCGAGATGGCGCACAAGCTTGGGGTCAAATCGAAGCTCAACGGCTACTACGCGGAGGCGCTGGGCGGCACCGAGACCTGCTGCACCGTGCTCGAGATGTCGAACGCTTATGCCACCCTCGCCAACGGTGGCATCCACCACGACCCGACGGCGATCCGCAAGGTCGAGTTCCCCAACGGCAAGGAAGACAAGCCGAAGAACCCCGAGGGAGAACGCGTGATCAGTGACGGCGTCGCCTACACGGTCGCCGACGTCATGCAGGGCACCCTCGACTACGGCACTGCTGCGGGCCACGACCTCCCCGGTTGCACCGCGTCGGGTAAGACCGGTACGACCGAGCTCAACTCGGACGCGTGGTTCGTCGGCTACACGCCGGATGTCTCGACCGCGGTCTGGACCGGCAACCCCGACTCGAGGACCCCGCTCCCCGGCTACGGCGCCGATCTCTCGGCCCCGATCTGGCACGACTACATGATGGTCGCGGCGACCAAGGGCTGTCGCGACTTCCCCGAGCCCAAGGATCCGGCCGATCTCTCGGCCTACTCGAGCAGCCAGACCCGGTCGTCCGACTACGACTCCGATTCCTCGGACTCGACGGAGGAGACCACCGACGAGGACGGCAACGTGATCCCGACGGATCCGACGACCGACGGCGTCGACAGCGACGGCGACGGCTACCCGGACGACGCGTACGCGCCCGGCGTCGGGCAGGAGCCGGAGCGCTGAGCCGCCTCCGCGTCAGCCGTAGGATCGGCGGCTTGACGCACGGCCGGTGCTAGATTTGCCGACGACCCCCTGGGGAGGGGGTGTCAGTCACCAACGGAGGAGAAGTAGCTTGCTCAGGTTCGCCCGGCTGTTCGTCGTCATGATCGTTGCCGCGTTGGCATTCGTGCTGGTCGGTTCCGCCGCTGCCGAGGCCGCAGACCTCTTGGCCAAGAAGCCCAAGGTCACGGTCAAGATCAAGGGCAAAAGCCAGAAGCAGATCCTCAAGAAGGGGATCGAGGTTCAGCTCAAGGCCCCGAAGGCCAAGGGGAAAGGGGCCAAGGGGAAGAAGGCCAAGAGCAAGAAGGCCAAGAAGGCCTCCAAGGTGAAGGTCAAGCTGGTGGCGACCTCGACCACCTTCGACAACTCCAAGGCCAAGAAGCTGACCAAGGCGAAGAAGGTCAAGCTCAAGGCGGGCAAGAAGCGGACCGTCAAGCTGAAGCTCAACAAGGGTGGCCGCAATGCCGTCTCGGGCTGCCAGGCGAGGACGATCGTCGTCAAGGCCAAGGGCAAGAAGTCCAAGGTCGGGCTGGTCCGCGACACCGGTCCCTGCAAGCCGAAGCCCGTCGACCTGAGCGAGGCCGACCGCTGTGACTTCATCGGTGCCCAGGAGGGCTCGCTCTGCCTACTCCCGTTCCCCGACGACTACTACACCGCCGATGATTCGAGTACGAACACCGGCAAGCGGATCGCGATGAAGTCGGAGGCCATGCCCGCCAACGCCGGCGGCACGCACATGAACGCCGCCGCCTACGCCGCCAACGACGGCTTCAGCCCCGGACAGGCGATCGTCGTCAAGGCGCCCGGACTCGACACCAAGCAGGCACTCGACAACACGAGCCCCGTTGGCCTGCCCGCGCTCAGCCGTTACGCGAACGAAGACGCCCCCGTTGTGGTCATCGACGCCGAGACGGGTGAGCGTCACCCGATCTGGGTCGAGATCGACTCCAACTCCGCCAACGCCGCACGCGCCGCTCTCCTGGTCCATCCCGCGAGGAACTTCGCCTCAGGACACCGCTACATCGTCGCCATGCGGAACCTGAAGGATGCCGAGGGCAGCAAGCTCGCGGCACCCGAGGGGTTCCGCTACTACCGCGACGATCTGCCGTCCAAGGAGAAGGCGATCGACGATCAGCGCGGTCGCTTCGACTCGATCTTCCGCGCGCTCCGGAACGCCGAGATCAAGCGATCGAACCTCTACCTGGCGTGGGACTTCACCGTGGCCAGCGACGAGAACATCGCCAAGTACACGCTGTCCATGCGCGATCAGGCATTCGGGCTGCTGGGGGATTCCAACCTCGCCGACAGCGAGGTGCCTGCCACCTCGACCGCGCCTTCGTTCAGCGTCGGCACGGTCACCAACTTCACCCCGATCGAGGATCCCGACATGGCGCGCCGGGTCCAGGGAACGTTCGAAGTTCCCTGCTACATGACCGCCGGGGCCGGAGACACGCCGTGTGCGCCCGGTGCCGTCCTCAACCTGAACGGAGCCGGCGAGCCCGTCCAGAACGGGACCTGGACCGCGAACTTCAACTGCATGATCCCGCGCTCGTCCCTGAGCGCTCCGGCGCGGCCGACGGTCTACGGCCACGGGCTGCTCGGCAGCGCCAACGAGGCCACCTCGGGCCCGCAGAAGACCCTCGGCAACACCCACAACATGATGGATTGCGCGACCGACGAGATCGGCATGTCCGGCTCCGACATCGGCAACACGATCGGGATCCTCGGGCAGATGGGCGACTTCCCCGAGCTCGCCGACCGCCTGCAGCAGGGGTTGCTCAACGGCCTCTACCTGGGGCGTCTGCTGATCCACCCGGACGGGTTCGTCAGCGACGCCGCGTTCCGGGTCGACGACGCGGGCCCGGTCGACGGGACCAACCCCGCGGTGATCGACACCTCGAGGCTCTACTACAACGGCAACAGCCAGGGCGCGATCTTCGGCGGCGCGCTGACGGCGCTGGCGCCGGACTTCACGAGGGCGTCGCTGGGCGTCGGCGGCATGAACTACTCGGTGCTGCTGAACCGCTCGGTCGACTTCGACATCTACAAGGCGTTCCTCGACCCCGCCTACCCCGACGCGCTCACCCAGCAGCTGATCCTCTCCCTGGTGCAGATGCTCTGGGACCGCGGGGAGTCCAACGGCTACGCGAACCGGGCGACCGACAACCCGCTCCCGAACACCCCGGCCCACGAGATCCTGATGAACGTCGGCTTCGGCGATCACCAGGTGTCGACGTTCACGACCGAGACGATGGCGCGGACGATCGGCGCCTCGATCCACGACCCGGTCGTCTACGAGGGCCGCTGGCCGCAGATCTCGGAGATCGCCTGGGGCATCCCGCGGATCGGCGACTACCCGTTCAGCGATTCGGCGCTCGTCTACTGGGACGGCGGACCCGTTCGCGACGATCCCGGCTCGGCCGATCCCGAGGACCTGCTCGGCACCGACCCGCCCCATGTCGAGAACATCCCGAACCGGTCCGGGATCGACCCGCACGAGATGCCGCGGCGGACCGCCGCCGAGCAGCAGATGGTCGCCGACTTCCTGCGCCCGAACGCGCAGAGCGCCTTCGGCGACACGTGCTCGGGCCCCTGCTACGACTACACGTTCTCCGGGCCTTAGCAGGTGATTTGCCCGGCGCCTGCTACTGTGCCGGGCGTCGGGTAGCCGCTGTGGCGCCCGAGAGGTTCCACGTTTCCTGCTTTCGCCGACTGAGCGTCGGATGTTTTCGGGGCCGACGAATCTCCCCGAACAACGCTCACAAGGAGCAGTAGAGACTTGAGTACCACCTTCGCCGATCTCGGCGTGTCGAATTCCGTCGCGAGCGCGCTTTCCAAGCGCGGCATCGAGGCCCCGTTTCCTGTCCAGAAGATGGTCATCGAGGATGTCCTCGCAGGCCGAGACGTCCTCGTCCAGTCGCCGACCGGATCGGGCAAGACGCTCGCCTTCGGCATCCCGATGGTCGATCGCATCGAGGCCGATTCCCGCCGCCCGGCGGCGCTCGTCCTCGCCCCGACCCGCGAGCTCGCCCGGCAGATCGTCGACGAGCTCGACGCGATCGCTCGTGCCCGCGCCCTGCGGGTCGAGGTCGTCTACGGCGGCGTCGGCATGGAGCCGCAGATCCGCAAGGCGCCGAAGGCTCACATCCTCGTCGCCACCCCCGGCCGCCTGGAGGATCTCCTCCAGCGCCGCGCGCTGACCCTGAAGCACGTCCGCATGCTCGTCCTCGACGAGGCCGACCGGATGCTCGACATGGGCTTCAAGCCCGCGGTCGACCGGATCGTCAAGCAGACCGCTCAGGATCGCCAGACGCTCTTCTTCTCGGCCACGCTCGACGGCGCGCCGGGCGATCTCGCCGCCTCCTACACACGGGACGCGAAGCGCCACGTCAACGCTCCAACCCGTGAGAAGGCCGTGAACATCGCCCATCGCTTCGCTCG
This sequence comes from uncultured Conexibacter sp., assembly GCA_964641695.1. GTDB lineage: Bacteria > Actinomycetota > Thermoleophilia > Solirubrobacterales > 70-9 > RHKX01. Next base: position 2,482 of record CAZXKG010000015.1, on the reverse strand, counting down.
CGTCGACAGCCAGGCCGGGAAGGTCGACGCGCTCGTCGACGCGCTCGACGCCGGCGACGTCGGCCGCACGCTCGTCTTCGTCCGCACCAAGCGCGGCGCTGACAGGCTGATCAAGAAGCTGAAGGGGCGCGACGTCGTCGCGCTTGCCATGCACGGCGACAAGTCGCAGAACCAGCGCCAGAAGGCACTGGCGAAGTTCGAGCGTGGGGATGTGACCGTTCTGGTCGCCACCGACGTCGCCGCCCGCGGCATCGACGTGCCCGAGGTCACCGACGTAGTCAACTTCGATGCGCCCGAAGACGGGGACACCTACACGCACCGTGTAGGCCGCACCGGCCGCGCCGGCGCAAGCGGTCGGTGCATCAGCTTCGTCCTCGACGATCAGGCGGCGGAGATGCGGAAGATGGCCCGTGGACTCGGGCTGTCACGCGAGTTCGGCGAGGTGGTGCCGGATGGCGTCGGTGGCGGCGGCGGTTCGAAGCCCCGAAGCGGTGGCCGCGACGGGTCGAGGCACGCCGGCCGTACACATGGCGGCAACCGGTCGAACGGCGGCAAGCCGAAGGCCGGCGGCCACGGCGGCAAGGGCCCCAAGGGCGGCCGCAAGGACTCGAGCAAGCGGAAGTCCGGCAACCGGTCCAACGGCGGTCACGGCGGCAGCGGGGGAGACGGCGGTTCGCGCGTAGTCGCCAGCGCTGGAGGCCGCCGACACCGCTGACGGCAGGTTCTGACTACCCGCCTTCGCGTGGTCGTCATCACGGGTGCCGGGCACCCCTGACGACCACGCCGGCGGGGAGATCCGCGTGATCGTCCCTGCGGATCGAGAGAGAACGTTCAGCCGGCCGCGGCGCGTGCCCGCCGAGCGGCGCGCACGCGGTCGGTCTTCGCGAGCTCGCCCTTGCGCATCCGCACGTTCTCGGGCGTGATCTCCACGCTCTCATCCTCGCGCAGGAACTCGATCGCCTGCTCGAGCGAGAGCAGCTTCGGCGGGATCAGGCGGACCAGCACGTCGGCGCTCGCGGCGCGGACGTTGGTCTGGTGCTTCTCCTTGGTGGCGTTGACGTCGAGGTCGTCGGCGCGGGCGTTCTCGCCCACGATCATCCCCTCGTAGACCTCCTCGCCGGGGCCGATGAACATCGTCCCGCGCTCCTGCAGGCTGAACAGCGCGAAGCTGGCGCTCTTGCCCTGGCGGTCGGAGACGAGCGAGCCGGTGGGCCGGGTTCGCAGCTCCCCGACCCAGGGCTCCCAGCGGTCGAAGACGTGATGCATGAGACCCGTGCCGCGGGTCTCGGTCAGGAACTCGGTGCGGAAGCCGATCAGGCCGCGGGCGGGGACGAGGAACTCGAGTCGCACCCAGCCGGTCGAGTGGTTGACCATCTGCTCCATCCGGCCCTTGCGGACCGCGAGTGCCTGGGTGACGACCCCGACGAACTCCTCGGGGACGTCGATCGCGAGTCGCTCGACCGGCTCGCAGGTCTTGCCGTCCACTTCGCGGGTGACCACCTGCGGCTGGCCCGCGGTCAGCTCGTACCCCTCGCGGCGCATCATCTCCAGGAGGACGACGAGCTGCAGCTCACCGCGCCCCTGGACTTCCCAGGCGTCGGGCCGGTTGGTGTCGTTGACCCGGATCGAGACGTTGCCGACGAGCTCCTGATCGAGCCGGCTCTTGATCTGCCGAGCGGTCAGCTTCGACCCGTCGCGACCCGCGAGCGGGGAGGTGTTGATGCCGACGATCATCGAAAGGGACGGCTCGTCGACGGTGATCACCGGCAGCGGCCGGGGATCGTCGGGGTCGGCCAGCGTCTCGCCGATCGTCACCTCCGGGAGACCGGCGACGGCGATGATCTCGCCGGGTCCCGCCTCCTCCGCCTCGACCCGCTCGAGCGCCTCGGTGATGTAGAGGTTGGTGACCGTGGCGCGCTCGACGGTGCCGTCGGCGCGACACCAGGCGATCGGCTTGCCCGCGCGGATCGTTCCGTGGCGGACCCGGCAGATCGCCAGCCGGCCCACGTAAGGGGATGCGTCGAGGTTCGTGACGTGGGCCTGCAGCGGGTGGCCGGGGTCATGGGCGGGCGCCGGGATCCGCTCGACGATCAGGTCCATCAGCGGCTTCAGGTCAGTCCCCTCGACGCCCTCCTCGAGCGCCGCCCAGCCGTCCTTGGCGTTCGTGTAGACGATCGGGAAGTCGATCTGGGACTCGTCGGCGTCGAGATCGAGGAAGAGCTCGTAGACCTCGTCGACGACCTCGGCGATCCGCGCGTCCGGGCGGTCCACCTTGTTGACCACGAGGATCACCGGGAGGCGGGACTCGAGCGCCTTACGCAGGACGAAGCGGGTCTGGGGGAGGGGCCCCTCGGAGGAGTCGACCAGGAGGACGATCCCGTCGACCATCGTCAGGCCGCGTTCGACCTCGCCGCCGAAGTCGGCGTGGCCGGGGGTGTCGATGATGTTCAGCTTCGTTCCTTCGTAGTCGACCGCGGTGTTC
>CAZXKG010000014.1:0-39001 GCA_964641695.1 uncultured Conexibacter sp. | reverse complement strand
CCGGCGAAGATCTCGCTGACCGAATCGTCGGTGAAGATCCTGCGGATCGAGTCAGCCAGCGTCTGGGCGGTCGAGAGCTGGGCGATGTTGTCCGGGTAGCCGGGGCGGAGCGGGATGGTGTCGGTGACGAGGATCTTCTCGATCCGCGAGCTCTCGTAGGCGAGCCGCTCGTAGGCGGGGCCGCTGAAGACGCCGTGGGTCGCACATGCGATGACGCGGGAGGCGCCCTCGTCGAGGACGGTCTTGGCGGCTGCGCAGAGGGTTCCGGCGGTGTCGATCATGTCGTCGACGAGGACGGCCGTCTTGCCCTTCACATCGCCGACGACGTAGCCGATCTCGGCGACCTGCTGGGCCGGCCGCTCCTTCTCCATCACCGCCCAGTGGGTTCCGATCTTGCGGGCGAAGTTGCGGGCGGCCTTGACGCGGCCGGCATCGGGGCTGACGATCACCAGCTCCTCGTTGAGCTGCTGGTCCATGAACCACTGGGTCAGCATCGGCTGCGCGGTCATGTGGTCGACCGGCACCTCGAAGAAGCCCTGGACCTGACCGGCGTGGAGGTCCATGGTCAGGACGCGGTCGGTGCCGACGGCCTCGAGCGCCTTGGCGACGACGCGGGCGGAGATCGGCTCGCGGGGCTGGGACTTCTTGTCCTGGCGGGCGTAGCCGTACCAGGGCATGACGGCGATGATCCGGTGCGCGGAGGCTCCCTGCGCAGCGTCGATCATGCAGAGCAGCTCCATCAGGGCGTCGTTGGGGGTCATGCCCGCGGCCTCGTTGGCGGCGGTGGACTGGACGATGAAGACGTCGGCGCCGCGGATCGACTCCTGGTAGCGGCAGTAGACCTCGCCGTTGGAGAAGGTGCGCAGATCCGCCTCGCCGAGGTCGACGTCGAGCTTCTGGGCGATCTTCGCGGCCAGCTCTCCGGACGCGCGACCGCCGAAGACCATCAGCCGCTTGCGGTAGTCCTGGAACAGGGCATGCGGCTCGGGTGCCGATTGGGAGGGCGGGTGGTTGAGGGTCATGGGCGGGGCGGAATCGCTCATCGGTCCTGGTCGTCCTCGCTCTGCTGTTGGGCTGCCTTGCGCTCGGCGTAGCCCTCGATCTGGACCTGCTCCGGGCGGGTCAGCCCGAGCGCGCCCGGGGCCACGTCCTCGGAGATCACCGAGCCGGCGCCAGTGTAAGCGGATTCGCCGATCTCGACCGGGGCGACGAGGGTCGTGTCGACGCCGGTTCTCGCACCGTCCCCGATCTTCGTGCGGGCCTTCGTGTAGCCGTCGTAGTTGGCGGTGATCGTGGCGGCACCGAGGTTCGTGCCCGCGCCGACGTCGGCGTCGCCGATGTAGGAGAGATGCGGGACCTTGCTGCCGGCGCCGATGTTGGAGTTCTTGATCTCGACGAACGTGCCCGCCTTGGCGCCCTCGGCGAGGGCGGCCTTGGGCCGCAGGTAGGCGAACGGTCCGACGGAGCAGCCATCACCGACCTCGCACTCCATCAGGTAGGAGTGCGGCGCCGTCACCTCGGCGCCGATCGCCGAGTCGATCGCCGTCGTGTGCGGGCCGATCACCGAGCCCGGCCCGATCTTCGTCTCGCCGATCAACGTGCAGCCCGGCTCGAGACGGACGTCGGCGGCGATCTCGACGTCGACGTCGACCCAGGTCGAGGTCGGGTCGACGATCGTGACCCCGGCGAGCATGTGGCCCTCGAGCAGGCGCTTGCGCGCGGCGGCCTCGGCGGCGGCCAGATCGACGCGCGAGTTGACGCCGAGGATCACGTCGGGATCGGACGAGGCGTGGGCTACGACCTTGCCGCCGCGAGCCGCGAGCAGTGGCAGCGTGTCCGGGAGGTAGTACTCGCCCTGGGCGTTGTCGTCGGAGAGGTCGGGGAGCACCGCGGCCAGGGCCGGCCCGTCGAAGACGTAGATGCCGGCGTTGACCTCGCGGATCTCGAGCTGCTCGGGAGTGGCGTCTCCGGCGGCCTTCGCCTCCACGATGAACTCGACCTCGCCCTCGCGCGCCGGGTCGGCGGCGCGGATGACGCGGCCGTAGCTGCCGGGATCGTCGAGGACGGCGGTGACGACGGTGGCCGCCGCGTCGGCGGCACGGTGGGTGGCGATGATCTCGCCGATCGTCTCGGCGGAGACGAGCGGCACGTCGCCGGAGAGGACGACGACGGTCGCCGAGGCGGCGACGATCTCGGCCGCGGCGCGTACCGCCCCCCCGGTCCCGTCGGGACGAGGCTGAGCGACGGTCTCGACGCCGGCGGGGAAGACGCCGCTGATGTCCCGATCGGGCGAGACGACGACCGCGATGCGGCCGGCGCCCGCCTCGCGCGCGGCCTCGATCGGCCAGAGCACGAGCGCTCGCCCGCAGATCGGATGGAGGACCTTCGGGACCGCAGACCTCATCCGGGTCCCCTGCCCGGCAGCCATGATCAGAACGGTCGGCGCGCTCGCTTCGCTCATGCGTCTCCATCGTATTCGCGATGCGGCCAACGCGCCGGCCGTCCTCAGCCAGGCCCGTCTCATCGATCCTCGCGAGCTGCTCGTGCGTACAGGCACCGGCGGGATCTCGAACTGGGGAGCCCGGACTCGAACCGGGATAGCAGGCACCAAAAGCCTGAGTCTTGCCTTTAGACGACTCCCCACCGTGAGTCGAATCGGGCCAAGACTACTCGCGCTTGCCCTTGGCGCTCCGAGACTTCGCTCGGGCCTCCTGCGCCGGGCCCCTTGGGGCCGTGATGCCCAGCACGCGCATCGCCTTCAGGCCGAGGCCGAGCTTCTCGCGGCCCTCGGTCGAGCTGAGGTCGTGGCCGCACAGCTCCTTCACCCGCTCGAGCCGGTAGCGGACCGTGTGGCGATGGGTGAACAGCGTCTCGGCCGTCGGCGTGACGTTGCCGTCGTTGTCCAGGTAGGCCTCGACCGTCGCCACCAGCTCGGTCTCGTACTGCTCGTCGTAGGCGGCCAGCGGCGCGACGGTCTCGTCGAAGAAGCGCTCGAGCTCCGCCGGATCGTCGCTCATCGCCGGCAGCAGCAGCCGGTAGGCGCCGGTCTCCTCGAACGACAGCGGCGAGCCGCCTTCCGACTCCGCCACGTTGGCCGCCATCAGCGCCTCCTTGCCCGCCCGGTAGAGATGGGCGGCATCGATCGCATGGCGGCTGAAGCCGATCGTCACCGCGAAGCCTGGCAGCGAGCGCTTCAGCTCCTCGTCGATCGCCGCCGCCGCGCGCTCGATCCCCTGCTCGTCGACGCCGGCGAGGATCGTGACCACGTCACCGCTCTCGGGATCGTGCAGGGCCGCGAGCGCCCCGCGCCCGCCGGACCGCACCGAACGCAGCACCAGCGTCAGCAACCGCGCCCGCCAATCTCCCGACTGCGCCTGCTGCGGCACCGCGCGGGCGACGACGACACCGCCGCCCTCGGCCAGCTCGGCCCCCAGATCCTCCCCGCGGGCGACGATCTCGGCGGGGTCCGACAGCTCGCGCGAGCAGACGGCCCGCACGTAGCCGGCCACCGCCTCGTCGCTGGCCCACTCGGGAGACCTGGCACGCTCGACCTCGAGCGCCAGCAAGGTGCTGACCATCCGCATCGGCAAGGGCGTGGCGCCCTTCCCGCGGGCTCGGTACCGAAGCTCGCCCACCACCGTGTCGGCGACGCGGAGCTCGGCCCGCTCGACCCCCGGCCCGTTGGCGATCAGCCGCTCCTCCTCCGCCCCCGAGGCCGCGGCGACCGCCAGCACGGCGCTGGAGCGATCGATCAGGGCGATGCTCGCGCTCAGCGCGGCAGCGGCGGCGCGGGTCACGGCCGGGAGGCCGGCACCGGACTCGATCGCCTCCGACAGCGCGTCCAACGGAGCGGCCTGACCGTTGGCCGCAGCGGCGCCCCCGCCTGCTCCGGAATCAGTGGAGGACTTCCCAGTCGTCGCCATCTGCCGTCAATAGTAGGGCCGCGCCCGGGCTCGAACCGCCCGCGGCCGGCCCGACGAGAGGCCTCGATCAGGACAGCAACGAGGAGATCTGCGGCCAGTAGTAGACGATCGTGACTCCGACCGCGACGCCGACCCCGACGAGCGCGACCAGCACGATCACCGACAGCAACGCCGCGGTCAGCTTCTCCCAGGCCCGCCCGAACGAGCCCACGGCGGGGACGAGGATCAGCCCCGCGAAGGCGAGCAGGCAGATCAGCCCGGCCGCCCCGAAGATCCACAGCTCAGGGGACATCGCGGGAATTCTGCCGGATGAAGACGACGATCACGGCGATGGCCGCTCCGAGAGCGAACAAAGCGGCGCCCAAACCCCAGCCGCCGCTGACGTCGCTCATGTAGTGAACCCGCAGGTAGACCCGGCTCAAGCCGACCACCACCGCCACTGCGACGCCGGCGACGAACAGCCCGCTCCCGCGCGTCGTCCCGGTCCGCAGACGGAGGGAGGCGGTCAGCGCGATCCACGGGTAGACGACCGCGTGGGCGGCGTGACCGCTCGGGTAGGAGAAGCCGGAGGCGGAGACGAGGGGGTCGGCCGGGCGGGGACGCGCGATCAGATCCTTGAGCAGGTCGACCCCGACGAAGATCGCCACGGTCCCCCCGAGCAGCACCGCGAGCTCCGGCCAGTGACGCCGCCAGCCGAGCCAGCCGGCGAAGAGCGCCGTCACCGCGACGATCACGGCGGTCGACCCGAGCGCCGTCACCACCTTCGCGACGTCGGTGAGCCAGCCGGCACGGAGTCTGTCGACGACGTCGAACGCCTGGCTGTCTCCCGGGGTCGGGCCGAGGTTGCCGTCGAGAACGAGCGCGTAGCCGATCACCACGAACGAGCCGACCGCGAGTGCCGCGAGCGCGGAGGTGAGCTCCAGGCCGAGATCCCCGGGCGTCAACCGCGCCCGCAGGAACCTGAGCTGAGGTGCGAGCTTGCGGCCGAGCCGGAGCAGGCTCCGCAGAACCGGGCGCCGCTCCATCGCCGCGATCACCTTGACGCGGTTCTCCTCCACCCGCAGGTAGTTCCGCAGGACGATGATGCCGACGATGACCGCGACGATCACCCCGAACGCGAACAGCACGTGCTCGGAGTTCTCGATGACGACGTCGATCTGCCGCGAGGCGAAGTAACCGAGCAGGCAGAAGGCCGTCGCCCAGAGCCCGGTCCCGAGAACGCTGTAGGGGGCCATCGCTCCATATCGCATCCCCGAGCTGCCGGCTATGAACGGCGCCAAGGCGCGCACGATCCCGATGAAGCGCCCGATCAGGATCGTCTTGCCGCCGTGGGATTCGAAGTACCTCTCGACCCCGTTGAACCGCTCCTCGGTGATCTTGATCCGAGGACCGTGCTCGAGGATGAACCCTCGACCCAGCCGCCTGCCGAGCAGGTAGCTGCACGTGTCGCCCGCGAACGCGCTGATCCAGACGATCGCGATCGTGAGGATGATCGAGGTGGCGCCCTGACCCGCGACCGCTCCGGCCAGAACGACCGCCGTCTCCCCCGGGGCGACGAGCCCGACGAACGCGCCGGTCTCGAGGAAGGCGAGCGCACCCGCGATCAGGTAGGTCCACGGCCCGAGGGCCAGCGCGACGTCCTCGAGCACCTGCTGGGGGTCGATGTCGGGAACCAGGCGCTTGCCCACCTGGTAGACGAGGAAGACCGCGACGACGATCGCGGCCAGCTTCAGCCACCCCCCTCGCGACTTCGGCAGATCCATCATCGGCTTGCCGCCAGCGCGGAGGTGACGATCGGCTCGTACCCGGCGGCCACGAGCTCCGCGGCGGCGGCGTCAGCCGCCCCGGGATCGGGGAACAGCCCGGCGACGGTCGGCCCCGATCCACTCACGAACGCGGCCCCCGCCCCGACCTCACGTAAGCGCTCCAACCGCTCCGCGATCGCGGGCTGCAGGGAGATCGCGGCCTCCCCGAGGTCGTTGACGAGCAGCTCCGCGTACTCCAGGGGGGAGCCGCCGGAACGGCCCGCCCGTCGCAACCGCTCCCTGACCTCGGCCAGCTCCGCCGCCGAGCGGCCGCTGCCCAGGCGGTCCGCCTCGGCGTAGACCTGGCCGGCGCCGAGGCCGAAGTCGCCGCGAATCAGGAGCACCGAGAACGGCCGCGGGTCGGGCATCCGCTCGACCCTCTCCCCCGCTCCGCCCACCAGGCTGAAGGCAGGGTCGACCTGCGAGGGGACGTCGGCACCGAGCCCGGCGGCGATCTCGGCCAGCCGGTCGGCGCCGAGCTGATCGAGGCCGATCCGCAGCACGGCCGCCGCGTCGGCGCTGCCGCCGCCGAGGCCGGCAGCGATCGGGATCCGCTTGTCGACCTCGATCCGCAGCGGCGGCCCCTCCCAGCCCGCTGCGCGCAGCGCGCGGAGTGCCTGGGCGCTCAGATCGGGGCCCTCGACCGCCGCGCACACCACCTCGTCCGGCCCCGACCCGAGCTCGGCGATCGTCAGCTCGTCGGCCAGCTCGAGCGGGGCGAACAGCGAGCAGAGCTCGTGCAGACCGTCCTCCCGCGTCTCCCCCAGGTAGAGGCCCAGGTTGAGCTTGGCCGGGGCGTAGCGGGCGATCACGAGCCGCCCTCCGCCGCCGCCGGGAGCAGCGCCGCCGCCAGCTCGGCGTGCTGGGGCGGGGTCAGCATCTCCGCCCGCACCTCCGGGGGCAGGCCGAGCCGCACGATCGCCTCCCGGCTCATGTGCCGGATCTCACGCGAGCGCGGACGGGGCGCGGGCAGGCCCGCCCGCTCGGCTTCCCCCTCGCGCCGCTTCGTCGCCAGCTCCAGGGAGCGCGGGATCGCCTTCCTGCGATGAGCGAAGCAGTCTCTGATCAGCTCCCGCTCACGCTCGCTCGGCATCGTCACCCCGGTCCGCCGGCGCATAGCCAGCACGGCCGACTCCACCCGCGGTCTCGGGGTGAACACGGCGGGATCGACGGTGCGCAGCATCCTCACCTCACAGCAGAGCTGCACCTGGACGCTCGGCGCCCCGTAGCTCCGCGAGCCCGGTCGTGCCCGGAGCCGCTCGGCGATCTCCCGCTGCACCATCACCGTCCAGCGGTTGATCGAGGGCAACTCGAAGATCGTCCGCAGGATCACCGGCGTCGCCACCGAGTAGGGGAGGTTGGCGACCATCGCGGTCGGCGCCGGATCGAGGGCCCCCAGATCGACGTTCATCGCATCGCCCCAGGTGATCGAGATCGACTCCGCCTCCGCCTCGATGCGACCCAGCGGCTCGCGCAGGCGCTCGTCCAGCTCGATCACGTGGACCCGCGAAGCGCGGGCGGCGAGCCGCTCGGTGAGGACGCCCTCGCCGCCGCCGACCTCGAGGACGACGTCGTCGGGCTCGAGCGCGGCGTCGGCGACGATCGCCTCGAGCAGGTTCGGGTCGGCGAGGAAGTTCTGACCGAGCCGCACCATCAGAAGTCGGCCGACGCCAACCGCCCGCCGCTCACCAGCCGAAGAGCCGCGCCGCGTTCTCGCTGACGATCTCGTCGAGCCGTCCGTAGTCGATCCCGCGAGCCTCCGCGACCACCTCGGCGGTGTGGGTCACGTTCGCCGGCTGGTTCGACTTGCCCCGCACCGCCTGCGGACTCAGGTAGGGGCTGTCGGTCTCGACCAGCAGCAGCGACTCGGGGACGATCGCCGCCGCCGTTCGCAGCTCCTCCGACCTGGGGTAGGTGACGTTGCCGGCGAAGGAGACGTGCCAGCCGCGCTCGGCGGCCTCCTCGGCGCGCTCGGCGGTGGCGGAGAAGCAGTGCAGGATCACGTCGATCCCCTCGGCCTCGGCGGCGAGCAGCTCGAAGCAGTCGGCGACCGCGCGCCCGGAGCCCGGCCCGGCGCTGTCGCGGACGTGGATCACCAGGGGGAGCGCCGCTCTGCGGGCGATCCCGATCTGCGCCTCGAAGGCGCGGACCTGATCGCCCTCGCTGGAGCGATCGCGGTAGAAGTCGAGCCCGGTCTCGCCGACCGCTCGGACGACGTCCTCGGCGGCGAGCTCCTCGATCGCCTCGGCCGCCGCCTGGTCGAACCCCTCCGCGGAGTTCGGATGACGCCCGACCGCGGCGAAGACGCCCTCGTGCTCCCTCGCCAGCTGAACCGCCTCGACGTTCGACTCCTCGTCCATCCCGACCGTGAGGATGCGCTGCACGCCGACGCGCTTGGCGTCCGCCACCAGCTCCGCGCTTGGCGGCTTGCAGCTCCCGAGGTGTGCGTGGCTGTCGATCACCGGCCGCAGTGTATGGCGGCCGGTGATCGACGCAGTTCACGAGCCTCGCGACCAGGAGGCCCGCGACCCAAGCGCTCAGTCCAACTTGGGAAACAGCGGCTCGATCCGGGTGGTGCTGCCGCCGCCCGAGCGTGAGCCGAACGCCGCCAGCTCGCGCGAGTCCTCGCCGATCGCCTCGAGCAGCGTCGCGGTCGACTTCGGCATGTAGGCGTGGAGCAGGAGCGTCACGACCCGCAGGCCCTCGATCAGGTTGTAGAGGACGCGATCGAGCTCCCCGGCGCGCTCGGGATCCTTGGCCAGCTCCCAGGGCTTGCTCTCCTCGACGTAGCGGTTGAGGCGACGTACGGTGCTCCAGCAGGCGTCCAGCGCGCGGCTGACCTCGGTCCGATCGAGCAGCTTGCTGACCCGCTCCACCACCCCACCCAGGCCGTCCTCCCCCGCGGCGAGCGCGTCGTCGATCGGAGCTTCGGGAACGATCCCGTCCCGGTAGCGATCGACCATCGCCAGCCGCGTGCTGGCGAGGTTGCCGAAGTCGTTGGCGAGCTCGGTCTCGTAGCGCGTCTCGAAGCCGTCGGGCGAGATCGAGCCGTCCTGGCCGAAGCTGACCTCGCGGAAGCAGTAGAAGCGCAGAGCGTCGGAGCCGAACTTCTCCAGCACCTCGAACGGGTCGAGCACGTTCCCGAGTGATTTCGACATCTTCTTGTCGTCCATCAGCAGATAGCCGTGGACGTACATGCGCTTGGGCAGCTCGATCCCGGCGGCGAGCAGCAGGGCCGGCCAGTAGATCGAGTGGAACTTGAGGATGTCCTTGGCCATCACGTGCAGGTCCGCGGGCCAGAAGCGGTCGGTCAGATCCTCGCCCGGGCGGGCGAAGGAGAGGGCGGTGTAGTAGTTCAGCAGCGCGTCGAACCAGACGTACATGACCTGCTCGGGATCCCAGGGAAGCGGCACCCCCCAGCTCAGCTTCGGCCGTGAGAGCGAGACGTCCTGCAGCCCGCCCTTGATGAACGAGAGTGCTTCATTGCGTCGGAAGTCGGGCGCGACGAACTCGGGCTGCTCCTCGTACAGCCGCTCCAGCGGCTCCTGGAAGGTGGAGAGGCGGAAGAACCAGTTCTGCTCGGTCTCCAGCTCGAGCACGATCTCGTGGATCGGGCAGGTGTTGCCGGGCCCGAGCTCGTTCGGGGTCTTGAAGTCGGCGCAGCGCGGGCAGTAGAAACCCTCGTAGGTCCCCTCGTAGACGTGCCCGTTGTCGTGAACCCGCTGCATCACCTCCTGGACCTTGGCGACGTGCGCGGGGTCGCTGGTGCGGATGAAGAAGTCGTTGGAGGCGTCGATCTGCGGCATCAGATCCTGAAACCGGCGTGAGTTCTTGTCCGCCAGCTCGCGGGGCGAGACCCCCGCCCGCTCGGCTGCCTGCGCGACCGGCTCACCGTGCTCGTCGACGCCGGTGAGGAAGAAGACGTCCTCCCCCCGCTGGCGCATGTGCCGGGCGAGGATGTCGGCGCCGATGGTCGTGTACGCATGGCCGAGATGGGGCTCGGCGTTGACGTAGTAGATAGGGGTGGTCACGTAGAAGGGCACGAGACAAGACTATTCGCGCGGGATCGGAGGTCGCGCGCGCCGGCTCCACGCCCACCAAGACCTCGAGGTCGCTGTGCGGCCGCGCGGGAGGAGCTCGGACTGAGAAATGCACCCGCCCTGAGCACATTCAACGGTCCGAGCTCGCCCCGATCCGCCCAATGACCCCTCTACCCTCGGGACGATGGGTGCCGCCGAGGAGATCCGCAACTGCCGCCGCAAGCGCGCCTACCCGAATCAGCGGGAGGCTGAGTGGGCCGCGATCGACCGCCTCGAGTTCGAGCCGAGCGCCCCAAGGCTCCGCGCCTACGAGTGCTTCTGGTGCGGCAACTGGCATCTGAGCAGCGGGGACAAGGCCGGGAAGGCGCGGCGCGGCTGAGCGCCCGCCCGGCTGATGTCCGCCGCGAGCGTTTGCGGTCGCCTTCTGTGGGAATCAGAAGAACATGAGCCTGATCAAGGATCGACATACGATCGAGCTGGAGGGCCACGAGGTGACCGTGCACGGCAGCTCCGGCAAGGTGCACTCGACCTGGGTTCTCTCGATCGACGGCCAGGAGTCCGACGAGGCGTCGGCCGCCGGCGACTTCAACCTGCGTGGCGTCCTCCCGAGCGGCACGCCCGTCGAGGCCGCCGTTCACCAGAGCCTGCTGGGACCGACGAAGGTCACCTTCCGCGCAGCCGGAGAGGACGTCCAGGAGACCGAAGGCTTCGTCGCCTGAGTGACCAGACCGCGCCGGCTGGACGGTTGATTCCCAATGACGTGCCCTCGGGGGCGGGCACGACCAAGCCGGGGCGCCGCACGCACCCGCAGGGCGCAGTGGTGCTACGGACAAGGGTGTGGGTGCTGATCCGGCGATCGAACGACGAAGTGGGCGGGCGCGTCATCCGGGGGTGCGGGAACTTGGAATCAACCATCTAGGCCATCTCGACGGTCAGCGGCAAATGGGCAACGGCAATCCGTTCGAAATCGCTGTCCCGCGTGATGACGGGGAGGCCATGAGCGACCGCCGTCGCAGCGATCAACGCGTCGGTCAGCTTGATCGTGCGGTGAACGTCCGCCTGCCGGCAGTCGGCGACGAGGCGTGCCCACGCGACCATCGCCGCCTCACTGATCGGGATGGGATCCGCACCCCTGACCAAAGCGAGGGTGTCGGCGCGACGGGCCCGCTGCGCAGCGTCCGACGCATTGAGAACGCCAAGCTCCAGCTCGCCGATGGTGACAACGGAGACGGCGATCTGAGCCGGAAGCGGGCCCAACAGTGGATGTCTACGACGGTTCCGGGCTCGACGGCGACGGTCGTGCGATTGACGACAGCCGTAGTGGCCGACGACGTGAACGCTCGGGGGCGGTGGCAGGAACGCGGTCAGGCCGCGGAGCCCGCGCCCCGCACGTCCTCGAGGATCCCGAGGATGTCCTCGCCGTAGCGCTCGAGCTTCGTTGGGCCGATGCCGTTGCAGGCGAGGAGCTCGCGCTCGTCGGTGGGCATGGCGGCGGCGATCCCCTCGAGTTGGCGGTTGGAGAGGACCACGTAGGCGGGGACGGCGTCAGCCTCGGCGCGCGAGGTGCGCCAGACGCGAAGTGCATCGTTGGCTGTCAGTGACTCGGGGGAGGCGTCTTCCAGGGGGGAGGCGTCGGGGGGGCCGCTCGCGGCGCTCCCCGACTTGGCGGTCGCTCTGCCCAGCGTGGCGGTGATCGTCGGCTTGGTCGCCGGCTCGGCCGCCTCGCCGCGGATCTCAGCGAGGAACGGCGTCGTCCGCTCGGCATCGCTGAGGACGGTGCAGCGATGCCGCGCCCTGGTGATCGCCACGTGCATGACCCGGCGCTCGGCCTCGTAGCTCTCGCTCAGCCGGTGCGGCATCAACCCCTGGTTGGCGCCGTAGACGGCCACCCGATCCCACTCGCGGCCCTTGACCCGATGGACGGTCGCCAGCCGCACGCCCCTGCCCCCGGCCGACTCCTCCAGCGCCGCTCGCAGCCACGGCTCGAAGCCACCGGGGTCGGTGTGCAGATCGGCCACCTGGATCAGGCCCTCGAGGTCGTCGAGATGGCTGGCGGTGGACTCGCTTCCCTTCGAGCCGTCGAGCATCTCCATCGCGCCGCCGAGGCCGATGCGGTCACGGACGGCGATCAGCAGTGCCCGCGTATCCGCGCCCTCGCGGGCCAGGCCCGCGAGCATCTCGATGTCCTCCGCCATCTCCTCGCACTTCTTCGCCACCCGCTCGTCGTCGATCCGCTGCGCGATCCGTCGCACGTCGCCGACCGAGCGGCAGTTGACCAGCCACTTGCTGATCCAGCGCGGGAAGCCACGAGAAGGACGGCGGCGGATCGTCTCCAGGTCGTCGCCCATCAAGCCATCGGGATCGACCGCGACCCGCAGCCAGGCGAGCGCCGCCGCCATCCCGGTCCGCTCGAGGATCTCGCCGCGAACCGCCGAGGCGACCGGCACCCCCGCCGTCGCCAGCGCGACCTGCGGCGCCAGCAACAGCGAGTTGACGCGGGTCAGCACCGCGACGTCCTCGGGGCCGACGTCGGGGTCGGAGAGCCAGCCGCGGACCAGCTCGACCAGCGTCGTCGCGGCCTCGGCGCCGGGATGAACCCGCAGATCGAGTGCCGCCGGGTCGGGATCGGCTCCCTCGACCGCGTGGATCTCCTTCGGCACCCGCACGCGGTTGTAGCCGAGCAACGTCGCCGCCCCGCTCACGATCGCCTGCGGGCAGCGGTAGTTGACCTCCAGCGCCGTCGCCTCGGCGCCGGGGAAGTAGTCGGCGTAGTCGACGAGGAAGCGAGGATCCGCGCCGGCGTGGTCGTAGATCGTCTGATCGTCGTCGCCGACTCCGAAGACGTCGAAGGCGGGCATCGCCAGCAGCCGGATCAGCAGGACGTGGGCGGGTGTCAGGTCCTGGAACTCGTCGACCAGCAGGTGCCGGTGCTCGGGCTGGACGCGGCGACGGAACTCGCCGTCGCGCAGCAACGCCTCCAGGGCGCCGTAGATCTGCTCGTCGAAGTCGATCGCCCCGCGGTCGGCGAGGCGGCGGCGGAAGCCGTCGAAGCCGTCGGCCAGGCCGGGAACGTCGTCTCGCATCTCCTCGACCTCGACCGGCGGAACGAGGCCGAGGCGGACCACGGTCAGCGCGTCCAGGTAGGGGCCGATCGGATCGGTGTTCGTCCGCCGGTTGCGCGGGATCGGGAAGACCTCGCCGATGATCTCGCGCACGTCGGGCTCGCTCAGCACCGGCGAGACGCGACCCCGATGACGGTTGAGCAGCGAGTAGCCGAGCGAGTTCAGCGTCTTGGTCCGCGGCGAGAGCTCGGCCAGCCGCGACTCCAGCTCGTCCTGGGCGAGCTTGTTGTAGGCGACGGCGATCACCGCCTCGCGCCGGTAGCCGCGATCGCCCAGCAGGTGCCGCATCCGCTCGGTCAGCACCCGCGTCTTCCCCGACCCGGCGGGCGCGATCACCCGGACCGGGCCGCCGTGGTGTCCGACCGCGGCGAGCTGGTCGGGCGCGAGCTGCGCCCGCGAGTCAGCGACCGCCGTGGGAACGGGATCGAGTGAGCCGACCTCCACCGCCCCGGCCTCGACCACCGCCTCGCTGAGCGACGGCACGCTCCAGCGAGGCCCGCCGTCGATCCACGCCGGGCGGCCGTCGGGAAGGACCACGTCCGCGCGGTCCACGACATCCCCGCCTCCGGCATCCGTGCCCCCACCGCCCGCGTCGCCGACGCTCGCGCCGATCCGGGCGGCCTTCTCCCCCCACCACCAGATCGGCGCCCCCTCTCTCCGCGCGTCGTAGTTGTTGGCCCAGACGAGATGGTGGAGACGGTCGAGGGGCAGATCGAGATCCGGGCTCAGCTCGTACGGCGCAGTGCCGATCGAGGTCGCGGTGCGGAAGCGGCCCGGATCGACGCCCAGCGAGACCACGACCGGCACCCGCTCGCTCCAGAGCTCGCTGAGCCGGGCGACGACCGCCTCCGGCGCCGCCAGCTCCGCCTCCCCGATCTCGACGCGCTCGGCCTGCTGCCACTGCTCCGGCGCCGGCTTTCCGGCAAGCACGATCACGCCTCGGCCGAGCGCCCTGCCGATCGCGCCGATCGCCGGCGTCCCGGAGGCTGTCGGGACCGCCCCGCTCAACGGCGCGGCTCCCGTCCGGTGAGCTCCTTGTAGAGCTCGTTCGGGCGGGTCCCGGTCAGCGCGGCGACGACCTGGGCGGCGGCGCGCGGCCGCGCGCCCGACTGGACCAGCCGTCGCAGCGCATCGACGGCGAACGCGGTGTCTGGAGCGGAAGCACGCTTGCGCGAGGCCGCGATCACGACCACGATCTCCCCCTTCACATCCCCGCGGAAATGCCTGGAGAGCTCGTCGAGAGATCCCCGCACGACCTCCTCGTGGAGCTTCGTCAGCTCCCGGCAGACGACCGCCTCGCGGTCGGGCGCCAACCCGGCGAGGGCGCGAAGCGAATCGGGAAGCCGGCGCGGGGACTCGAACGCGACGACGGTCTCGGTCGACTGCAGGACGCGCTGGAGCTCCCCCGCCCGCCGCGGCAGAAAGCCCTCGAAGCGCCACTTGTCGGCGGGCAGCCCGGAGGCGACGAGCGCCGTGGTGATCGCCGTCGGCCCCGGCAGGACCTCGATCTCGAGGCCGCGCTCGATGCAGAAACGGATCAGCCGGTACCCGGGATCGGAGAGAACCGGAGTGCCGGCGTCGCTGAGCAGCGCGACCCGGGAGCCGCGTTCGATCGCCTTCGCGAGCTGCGGCGCCCGCTCCTCCTCGTTGCCGTCGTGATTGGAGACGAACCGGGGGGACTCGATCCCGAGCCGCTCATACAGCCGCCCGGCGCGCCGCGTGTCCTCGCAGGCGACCAGGTCGGCGTCGGTGAGGGCCTGCTCGATGCGCGGTGAGATGTCGCCGACGTTGCCGATCGGGGTCGGGCAGACGATCAGCCGGCCCGAGCCCGGGGGCCCCACGCGGTCCGGCCCCACGCCACCGCTCGGGCCCGGCTCCGCCCGGCCGCCCTCGTGCTGTTCGTCGTCGCCGATCACCATGCCAGGGAATCAGACCGGGGCTTCGGCCGCTCGCGCGACGTCGTCATCGAGCAGCTCGCGGGCAGCGAGGGCCGCGCCGATCATGCCCGCGTCGCCGCCGAGCTCGGCCAGCCGGACCGAGACCTCCCGCTGCGGCGGCAGGGCCGCCTCGCGGACGCGCCTACGGGCGGGTTCGGCGATCAGCTCCCCCGCCGCGAGGACGCCCCCGCCGAGCACGATCATGTCGGGGTCGAAGATGTTCGCGAGCCCGGCCAGGGCGATCCCGACCCGGTCCCCGATCGTCGCCAGGATCCCGCTCGCGAGCTCGTCGCCGCCGCGCGCGAGCTCCGCCACCACCGCCCCGTCTACGGCTCCCCCCTCCGCCGCGATCCGCCCGAGACGACTTCCCGGGTTGGCGGCGGCAGCCTCGCGAGCGAGGGTGCCGAGCGCGGTTCCAGAGGCGATCGACTCGATACAGCCGCTGCCCGGGCACGATCCCTGACAGCGGGGCCCATGCAGGTCGACGACGACGTGACCGAGCTCGGCACCGGCGCCGTGGGAGCCCCGGTAGGGGTGGCCGTCGAGGATCAGCCCTCCGGCGATCCCGGTGCCGAGCGCGAAGAAGACCATGTTCGTCGTCCCGCGTCCGGCCCCGACCCTGTGCTCGGCGATCGCGGCGACGTTGCCGTCGTTGTCCATCTCCACCGGCAGCCCGAAGCGGGCTTCGATCCGCTCCCGCAGGGCGACCTCGGCGAGCGGCAGGTTGACCGCGTTCACGCACACGCCCCGCCCCCGATCGATCGTGCACGGGACCCCGAGACCGATCGCCGCGGCGGCCGGCCGCGCCTCGAGCGCCAGCCCGAGCTCCGCCTCGAGCGCGGCGATCACGCCCTCGCCGCCGGCGTGACGGGAGCTGGTCATGTTCCGGTAGTGGATCTCGCCATCACCGTCACATACCCCGACGAGCATCTTCGTGCCCCCCAGATCGACTCCGATTGTCTCGGCCTGCACGCGGTTCTTGGGCTCTCGAGCGGTCACGAAGCAGGAGTCGAGTCGGGCATGCAGCAGTATTACCGGGTATGGCACCCGGCGATTCGGCGCCCGGCGGTCCCGGCAAGGAGGACCGCCCTGAATACAACGTCTACCGGGCCGGGGCGAAAAGCCGCGGCCGTCGCGGCGATCGCGAATCCGCTCGCTCCGGCGACGGCGGCGATCCCAGCCGGCGCGAGCAGCCGCCGGGAGAGGGGCCCGGCTACACGGTCTACCGCTCGCGCCGCGGGCTCAAGCGGCCCGGATCGCTGGCAGGCGCCGGCGCCGGCCTCAAGGGCCTCGGCGATCGCTTCCGCCGCGGCGAGCCCGGCGATCGCCCGCCGAGGGCGCCGGGAGATCCGCTGGAGCCGGGCGAGCGGCCACGCTGGCACAGGATCCTCCGCTGGGCCGCGATCGCCGCCGGCTGCTGGGTGCTGCTCAGCGCCGTCCTCTTCGTCGTCTCCGCGCAGATCCAGAAGGGGAAGCTCAACGACGACGCCAAGGCGCTGCTCGGCGGCTCGCCGTTCCTGCTCGCCGACGGGCAGACGATCCTCGTGATCGGCACCGACGCCCGCCCGGAGGGCTCCAACGAGGCGGGCGCCGAGACCGACCCCGAGTGCATCGACGCGGCGGCGGCCGGCGACCCCGCCCCGAGCGGCTGCGAGCCCGTCCGCGCCGACACCCTGATGCTCGTCCACGCCGGAGCGGGCAAGTTCAACAAGGTCTCGATCCCCCGCGACACGCTCGCCTCGATCCCCGGTCACGACCCCCAGAAGATCAACGCCGCCTACGCGTTCGGGGGCGCCGCCCTGCAGATCGAGACGGTCGAGAACTTCCTCGGGATCGACGTCAACCACGTCGTGATCCTCGACTTCGAGGGGTTCGGCGACTTCATCGACGCGATCGGCGGGGTGACCGTGAACCTCCCCAACCGGGTCAAGTCCTACATCAACGGCGGATCGAAGAACGGCGGCGTGACCCTGAAGCTGGACCGCGGCGAGAACCACCTCGACGGGACCAAGGCCCTCGCGCTGGCCCGGACCCGCCAGAACCTCCGCGACCCCAGCGAGGACGACACCGACCGCGCCAAGCGGCAGCAGCTGATCCTGGCCGGGATCAAGAACCAGCTCACCAGCCCCTGGCGGATCCCCGCCAACTTCATCCGCGGACCGTGGATCGGCTGGAACGCCCCGAAGGCGATGGTCAGCGACATGGGCGGCTGGATCCTCCCCCAGGTGGCGCTCTCGGCGGCGATCGCGGGGGACTCGGGGACGAAGATCCTCACGCCCGCCGGCCAAACCGCCGCCGGCGAGCTGATCGTCTCGACGGGTCAGTGCCGTCGGGCCGTGAAGCACCTGCTCGGCGGCCAGGGCGAGGAGCCGCCGGCCTGTTCGCCGGCTGAGGCTCCGGCCCCCGTCGTCGCCGAGGCCCCGGTGGCCGTCGACCCGACGGTCGTTCCCGAGACGCCGATCGACCCCGTCGTCCCCTGAGGGAGCCACGCCTTGCGACATCCCCTTCGATAATCGAAGGCGATGTCACAAATCGACCGGCGAGATGAGACCGGGACGTCCTCAGCCCTTGCTGGAGGAGGAGGCCTTGGACCGCAACGCCCGCCTCGAGGCCCGGGCAGTCGCCGAGGCGCGTCCTAGTCCTTGCTGGAGGAGGCCTTGGAGCTCGAGTCCGACTTGCTCGAGGAGTCGGAGCTGGAATCCGAGCTCGACGAGGAGTCGCCCTTCGACTCGGAGCCGCCCGAGCCGGAGGAGGAGTCCGAGGAGGAAGAGGAGCCGCCGTTGGCGGCGGGGGCCTTCTTCCCCTTCTTGCCGTAGTCGGTCGTGTAGAAGCCGGAGCCCTTGAAGTGAACCGCGGGGGCGTAGAGGACGCGGCGCGCCGGGGCACCGCAGACCTCACAGGTATCGAGCGGGTCGTCGCTGAACGACTGCAGCACGTCGAAGACGTGACCGTTGTCGCACTTGTACTCGTAGGTCGGCATGAGCGGCCAATGATGCCATGAGGGGGCCGGCGAGGGGTTCGACGGGCGACCGGGACCCGCCCAGCAGGTACCTTTGCCGGCGTGAGCGAAGGCACCGAATCCCCAGCGTCCCTGGCCTCGACGTCCATGGAAGACATCGTCGCCCTCTGCAAGCGGCGCGGCTTCATCTTCCCCTCCTCCGAGATCTACGGAGGGGTCGGCTCCACCTACGACTACGGCCACTACGGCGTCCTGCTCAAGAACAACGTCAAGAACGAGTGGTGGCGGGCGATGCTGACCGATCGCGACGATGTCGTCGCGATCGACTCGGCGATCATCCAGCACCCGCGTGTCTGGGAGGCCTCGGGCCACCTGGAGGGCTTCAGCGACCCGCTCGTGCAGTGCCTGGGCAAGTGCAAGCAGCGCTGGCGGGAGGACCACCTGCGGGAGGCGCTGGCCGCAGAGGGCGGCGACCCGAACGGGGAGATCCACTGCCCGCAATGCGGGGGCGATCTGAGCGAGCCGCGCGACTTCAACCTGATGTTCAAGACCCACGTCGGGCCGCTGGCCGAGTCGGGCTCGGAGGTCTACCTGCGGCCGGAGACCGCGCAGGGGATCTTCATCAACTTCAAGAACGTCCTCCAGTTCGCGCGCAAGAAGCCGCCGTTCGGGATCGCGCAGATCGGCAAGTCGTTCCGCAACGAGATCACGACCCGCAACTTCATCTTCCGCACCCGCGAGTTCGAGCAGATGGAGATGGAGTTCTTCTGCCCGCCGGACGACGCGCCGAAGTGGCACCAGCACTGGATGGACGAGCGGATGCGCTGGTACACCGCTCTCGGGGTCCGCGCCGACAACCTGATCCTGCGCCCGCACGAAGCCGACGAGCTCTCCCACTACTCGAGCGCTACGTCCGACATCGAGTACCGCTTCCCGATGGGCTTCTCGGAGCTCGAGGGGATCGCCAACCGCGGGGATTTCGACCTCACCCAGCACGCCACCCACAGCGGTGAGAAGCTCGAGTACTTCGACCAGCAGAGCGGCGAGCGCTACGTCCCCCACGTGATCGAGCCCGCGGCCGGCGTCGACCGGGCGGTGCTCGCCTTCATCGTCGACTCCTACGAGGTCCAGGAGGTCGAGGGCCGCTCGCGTACCGTCCTGCATCTCCACCCCCGGCTCGCGCCGGTCAAGGTCGCGGTCCTGCCCCTGGTCAAGAAGGAGGGGATGGCGGAGCGGGCGCGCGCGGTCTTCGAGGCGCTGCGGTACCGGATCGGCGCCGAGTACGACGAGTCGGGCTCGATCGGCAAGCGCTATCGGCGCCAGGACGAGATCGGCACCCCGTGGTGCGTGACGATCGACGGCGAGAGCGCCGAGGACGACTCGGTCACCCTCCGCGACCGCGACTCGCTCGAGCAGGCGCGGGTTCCGATCGCCGAGTTGGGCGACCTGCTCGAGGAGAAGATGCGCGCCGAATGGACCAGCCCGCTGGGCTGACTCCGGAGGCGCCGGCGGCTACCTGCCGACCCGCTTGGCGGTGAAGGCGGTCGAGGCGGTGCAGCGCGCGGGGCCGCCGTAGAAGAACCAGCCCGAGGTGACCTTCTTGCCGACGGCCCGCATCTCGAGGCTGACGGTGTAGAGCTCACGCTTGTCGGTCGCGTTGACGATGCCGTTGCGCGGCACCTTCACCTTCGGGAAGTCGTAGGTGTTCATCGTGTAGCTCGGCAGGTCGGGGTAGCCCCCGCACTGGGTCTGCATGTAGCCGCGCCAGCCGACGACGCGACCGTTCTTGATCCTGAAGTCGACCCAGCCGTTCTCGCTCTCGTAGGTGCCGTTCGCCGGCCGCTTGGGTGGCTTGACCGCCTTCACTTTCAGCGACCTGGACGTCTTCACGCCGTCGGCGGTGGCGACGATCTTCAGCTTCGAGCGCTTGATCTTGCCCACCGGCTTGACCTTGATCTCGGCCGTCCTCTCCCAGTCCGCCGGAAGCTCGTCCGCTCGGCTCGCGCGCACCTTCAGCTTCTTGCCGCCGCCGGTGACCCGGAACGACTTCGCCTCCACGGTCGCCGTGTTCTCGACCTCGACGTCGAGCGTGGTCCAGGCTCCGCGAACCAGCCTCAGGGTCTTCTGCTTCTTGCGCAGCAGCTCGACTCCCGTGATCTTCGGCTTCGGCGAGGCGAACTGGTCCTCGAGCGGGCTGACCATCGCGTCGTAGGTGACGGTCGGCGTGCCGTCGAAGCCGTCGTCGAGGGCGACGACGACGCAGTCCCACTTGGCGCCGATGTTCCTGAAGTTCTCGATCACCTCGTAGTCGCGGCCGTCGTTGCCGGAGGTGCCCTTGGTCTCGACGTGACGGATCTCGCAGCTCTGACCCTTGGCGTTGCCGAAGCCGAGCAGGAGGACGGCGTCGTCGTCGTAGGTGGTGGCCGGGACGCCCTGGAGGGTGACGTGGGCCTCGGCGTAGGCGTCGATCGCGTCGGTGCCCCCACCACGGATCTGGACCTCGACCTCGGCGCGCTGCAGGCGGCGGCCCGGAACGGTGGTGGTGGGCATGCCGTTGGCGTGCTTGGTCAACGTCGCCTTCTGGCCCACGAGGACCTTGGCGGCGGCCGGCTCCGGCGGGACCGCGAGCAGGAGCAGGGCGAGGGCGGCGGCGCCCGCGAGCGCGATCAGCGATAGGCGGGAGAGCGGGGCAGGTGTGCGGCGCGATGAACGAGTCACGGGCGCGATCGTAGGTGGTGTCCGGGCTTGTGGTAGAGCGCACGAAATGGCGGATACAGGAGTCCGGAGATGGCCAACCGAGTCGCGGCCCGGCCCAGACACCTCCGACCCAGACACCTCCGACCCAGACACCTCCGCCCAGACACGACCGCCCGGCCGAGCCCGAGACCGCGCCGGCGCTCGCGCTACTCGACGACGTCCGCGAGGAGCCCCTGCTCCTGGGCCGCGGTGGCTACTGGTTCTCGAGGCGAGGCGGCATCTGGTCGCTGGGCTCAGCCGGCGGCTCCTCACCGGGCAGCGGGTTCGTCTCCTTGCGCCAGATCCCGTTCAGGGAGCTCTGCAAGTAGGCCCAGAAGCCGATCGAGACGACCAGGTAGAGGACCAGCGCGATCCAGCCGTTGACCGGCTCCTTGCCCGTCAGGCGAGCGGCGCCCTGGATCCGCTTCGTCCCCCGCCAGTAGGTGACGAGCGCGGGGACGATCAGCAACGCGCCCGGGAACAGCGCCAGGACCGACATCGTCGGGTTCTGGCCCAGGTCGTAGCCCTTGGCGCGACCGTAGTCGCGCAGCTCACGGTTGATCCGGTACCACCAGACAAGGTGGTAGATCCCCAACGTGACGATCGGCAGCAGCGCCACCGCCCAGAGGTTGCGCAGCTTGACCGTGTCCTGGGTATTTGGGATCCGCAGTTCTTGAGCCACCGGAATCTCGCTCCTCCCGGTTCGTGGTGACGATCGCCTGCGAGCCAAGCTAACCGATCGGAGATGAATCCCGCATGCGCGGTCGTGGTTGGCGGCCGGGCTCGCAGGGTGCAGCCACGAGCGCACCGCGAGTCCATTCCTACGGCGTCGCGCCCGCGAGCGTCGCAGTAGCCTCGCAACCATGACGACCTTCACTCCGTCGAAGCGCTTCGATCTCGCTCTCTCGCGCGCCGTCGAGTACCACCGCGACCACAAGCGCAAGGTCTCCGGGGTTCCCTACGTCGGGCACCTGCTGACCGTCGCGGGATACGTGCTCGAGGATGGCGGCACCGAGGACGAGGCAATCGCGGCGCTGCTGCACGATGCCTTGGAGGACGTGCATTTCGAGGGGCTGGAAGACGAGATCCGCGCAGACTTCGGGCCCGAGGTACTGGCAATCGTCGAGGGCTGCTCGATGGACAACCTGCCCGGCGAGGAGGACGTCGAGTGGCGGGTACGCAAGGAACGCTACGTCAGCCACATCGGCCAGGCGCCACCTCCGGTCCTCCGCGTCTCCCTCGCCGACAAGCTCGCGAATGTCCGCTCGATCCTCCGCGACCAGCGCGAGGTAGGCGACGAGATCTGGGACCGCTTCAACGCCGAGGACAACGAGTCGCTGCTCTGGTACTACGAATCGCTGGCGGATCGTTATGCGAACGCGCTACCCGGTCCCTTGGCCGATGAGTTCAGACACGAGGTGGCGCGGATGCGGACCGCGGCAGAGACTGTGGCGGGCCCGGCAAGTAAGCCCTGATCCTCATGCATTCCATGCGATAGGTAAGCCCCCGACGAGCCGCTGGAGGGCGGCCTGAAACTCGCCCCATTCCGGACTGGGATCCTCGCTGATTCCACCCTCATGCGGATATGCCACCGGCCTCGATATCCAGGGCCGCGGGAGGCGGCGTGGGCGCCGGCGCCGATCGAGCCCCACGCTTCCAAGTGGCGAGAACCGGCACGTAGCCGACGGGCTGAAGATCCGGCTCGTCGATGACGATCTCGACAACGCGAATCTGGTGATCGATCCCATCGACCACGAGATCGAGGTCGCGTTCGTCGCGGGCGATCATCTTCCATCGACCTTGAACAGCGTGCGGATACGTCGCGACGTCGTTGCGCCAGAACGCAAATCCGGCGGCATACGCACTGAGAAGCCCCTCGGCTCGCCATGCGCGACTCATGAAGAGCTCGGCGCCAGGAGCGAACGCATCCCAAGCCTGCTTCGGTGCACCGGCGATCAGATAAGCCGCCTCCGCCTTCCTCTCGGCCAACGTTGTAGCCAGCTTGGCCGCATCCCAAGCACACGCTGTCAGGTCGGTATCCCACTTCAACTCGAGACACGCCAAGCCATGGGCATCGTCAATGGCGAGATCGACGGGCCCCAGCTTTCCGGTCCAGCTGTCGAGCTTCAGGGCCGTTTGTGCAGCGACCGGAGTTGACGCAGCAAGGAGCGCCTCGAAAAGTGCGTTCTCCAGATCCCGCTCGACGACCTTCGTTCGGCCGTTCAGCGCCTCGGCGGCGGCCGAGACGGCAATGAGCAGTTCGTGGCGATGGTCTTGCGCGCATGCTTCGTTCATCGAGCTCCTCCAGATTTCCAGAAGATCGGTGATGGTCAAGCCACGTGAAGTGGCGCAACTCCTCGCCAGCTTCTTCACCCGGCTGGTGGCTGCACCTCCTCTCGCCCCTCGGGACTATCACACGCGATACTGTCGCGCGTAATAGCTACCCAGCCGCCATGGGAGGAACGGGGGACGCATTGCCCAGCACAGTTGACGACGACAGGGGCCGTCTAGCGGTACGGATCGGCTACTGCGAGGTGAGTGTCGACCACGACGAGGCTCTCAACTACGCACTGGTCCACAACGGCATCTCGCCCCTGCAGGCGGTGACGATCGTCAACAGAGGCCCCGGGGTCGTCAGCGACCTCGGCTTGGAGATAACGATCAGAGGCCCGGTCGCCGGCAAGATCGCCGAGCCTTTCCGAGCGCAGCTACCGGCCGTCGAACCGGGCACGACGCTTTCTCTGGACCGAGGGCGAGCTCGCTGGAAACTGGATCCTGAGACGTTCGCCGAGCTGGATGAGGCCGCTCCGGCAACGATCGCACTCAAAGTCGAGAGCCCATCGGAAACCGCAACCGACGGGGGCGGCGTCAGGCTGCTTGCCCGAGACGAATGGTGGGCGGCGTCGATCCACGAGTCGATCGCGGCCTTCGTCACTCCGCGGGCGCTCGCAATTCGCACGCTGCTCGACGAAGTGAGCGCGATCCTCGCGGCCAAGACCGGGGACTCGTCGCTTCAGGGCTACCAAGGCGGCTCCGACCGGGCGATGGAGATCGCCCGCGCGACCTACGAGGCGATGCAGGCACGCGGGATCCGCTACATAAACCCGCCACCGTCGTTCGAAGGGGAGGGGCAGAAGATCCGCCCGGCCGACGAGGTCCTGAACGAGCGCTGGGGGACCTGCCTGGACCTGGCGGTCACCTACGCCGCGGCGATCGAAGCGGCGGGCCTCAACCCCGTGATCGTGATCTGCAACGGTCATGCGTTCGCCGGGCACCTCAACGACGACCTGCAGCTCCCGGAACTCGTCCTCAGAGAACGACGGACGATCCAGAACTTCGTCGACAGCGGGGCGCTCGTCCCGGTCGAGACGACGGCGCTTTGCGACGGGCGGGACACGGGGTTCGACGCAGCCACCGGGATCCCCGCGTCCGACGGCTGGTGGTCGGGGCGCTTCGACGAAGTCAGCGGGCTGATCGACATCCGCTGCGCCCATCGCGTGGTGCGGCCGATCCCCGCCTTCCATACCGCGAACGGAACACGAGTCGTCGAGGTCGAGACCGGGCCGGCTCCGGTGGCCCCAGCCCTCGCCGCGAAGCAGGTTCCCGAGCCCGTCGAAGCCACCCCGAACGCGCGAGGTGGCGCACGGCCCGAGGAGACCTACCCGCCGCGCGTCGAGCGATGGCGGAACTCGCTCCTGGACCTTACGTTCAGGAACCCGTTGCTGAACCTGCGAACCGGGGCGCGAGCGTTGTCGTTACACGTCCCGAAGGGCTCGCTGGCGAAGCTCGAGGACATGGTCTACGCCGGCCAGCCGATCTCGCTTCTCCCCCATGACGACCTCGCTGAGATCCACCTGCAGCGCGGCGCGCGCACCGCGCAAGACATCTCTCCCGAGGAGCTGGAGCGTCTCCTGCTCGAGGAGAAGGCCCTGTTCGTCGCATGCCCGGAGAGCTCGTACACCAGCCGCCTTCGCAGCCTGCATCGGCGCGCCAGGACCGTCACCGAGGAAACCGGCAGCAACAACCTCTTCATCGCCCTCGGCACCCTGCAGTGGGAGGACGCCGGCCGGGACGCACGAGCACCGCTGTTCCTCGTGCCGGTGACGCTCGTCTCCCGGCGCGGCAGACCGTTCCACGTGCAGATCGACGAGGGCGCCTATGCCCAGCCGAATCAATGCCTGCTCGAGAAGCTCCGCGTGTCCCGGGGCTTGACCATCCCGGAGTTTCAGGATCCCGAGACGGACGAGTCGGGAATCGACCTCGCCGCCTCGTTGCAGGCGATCCGCGAGGCGCTGATCGCGGCCGAGCTCCCCTTCGCCGTCGACGAGACCGCTCACCTGGCGATCCTCCAGTTCTCGACGTTGCAGCTCTGGCAGGACCTCTCCGAGAACTGGTCCAGCTTCGTGAGCAATCCAGTGGTTCGCCATCTCGTCGAGACGCCGACGGATACCTTCAGCGATCCGAACGTCGATGCGCAACCGAACGGCGGAGACCCCGAGGCGAACGCCCGGTGCCCGATCTCGATCGACGGCTCCCAGCTCGATGCGGTCCTCAGGGCCGAACGTGGGGAGTCGTTCGTCCTCGAGGGCCCGCCCGGAACGGGCAAGTCGCAAACGATCACGAACCTGATCGCGAACGCTCTCTCCGCCGGCAAGAAGGTGATGTTCGTCGCCGAGAAGCAAGCCGCGCTGGATGTGGTCAAACGCCGCCTCGACAACGTCGGGCTCGGTGAGCTTTGCCTGGATCTCCACGGCAAGGGTCAGACTCCCGACCGGATGCGTTCTCAGCTTCGCGAGGCGCTGAACCTACGGGTCCAGGGGAACCAAGCGGCGTGGGATGCCTTGCGATCTGGCCACGAAGCTGCCGTCAGCTCACTCGGGCGTTATCCGGCGGACCTGCACGAGCAGGGCCCAACCGGGTTGTCGATCTGGACCGCCTGGCAATCCCTCCTGACAGTGGGTGATGGCCCAACCGTTGACGTGCCCGTGGCGACGGTCACCGCACCGTTGGATACCGAAGCCGCCTACCAACTCGGTCGGGAGCTCAAGGACCGCCTCTACGACCTCGGAGTCGCGGCAGCTGAATCTCAGTGGCGGCTCACCGAAGCCCCCTCCCTGGAGGGCGGAGCCCGCGAGACGCTTGCCACGGCCGTCGGCGCGCTCGACGCGGCAGCGACGGCGGTCTCCGTCGAGTCGACCGGTGACCTGCTCGAGCGAGTTCGAACGGCCGACGGATTGCGGGCGATCGCGGACTGGCTCGAAACGGCGGAGTCAGGGCGAGCCGTCGTCACGCCACGCGACGCTCGCTCGGCGGCGCAGCCCGAGACACACGCGGGGATCGAGCAGCTGCGATCCATGGTCCGCACGCTGCGAACCGACGCGGCTCCCCTCCTCGAGGCGTTCACCCCGGCTGCGTTCGTCTCCGGTTCCATCGACGCGGCGCTCACCGCGTCTCGCGAGGCGGACTCGAAGCTCTTCAAGAAGAAGCGTCGACGTGCGGTCGCCGCCGGACTCGCGTCGATCAGCCGTCCCGGGTACGAGCACAACATCGACACCCTCACCCCCACGCTCGAGCAGCTCGTCGCCCTGCGTGAGCGGACGCGCCAGATCATCCCGACGGCGACGGCGATCCCCGAGCTGCAGACCACGGTCGACTGGAACCCGCTCGCCGAGGGCGCCGACATCACGCTCCAGCACAGGGCCACGGACCTCGATGCCGCGGCCACCGCGCTGACCCTCGCCCCCGAGGCGGAGCCGCAGATGGAACGACTCGCGACCGAGGGCGTAACGCCGGGATCCGCATCGCTGGTCAGGGATCTGCACACGACCTGGACGCAGTTCTGCGCAGCGGCCGATGTCCGGCCTGACCGACTCCGCGCCTGGCAGGGGGACAGCGGCCTCGTCGATGCCGTGCTCCGCTTCGCTCGGGCGTGGACAGCCGACGCCGCCAACGCCGCGTTCGTTCAACTCGGGCGATGGACCAAGGTCGTCGAAACGCTCCGGCGGCTCGAGGCCCTGGGGATCCCCGAGCTGGAGACCAAGGTGATGAACGGCGAGCTCAAAGCCGAGGAGATCGAGCCCGCGATCCGCCGCGGCGTCGCGCGTGCCGTCATCGAGTCCAGCCTGAAGAGCCCCGCCTTCGCCGGCTTCGACGGGACCGATCGCGATCGCGACATCCGCGGTTTCCAGGCCAACTCCGACGAGCTACGCAGTGAGATGCTGCTCGAGCTCCCCGCCCAGATCACCGCCCAACGCTCGTTCCAGCCCGATCACCTCGTCGGGCGCGCCGGCGAGTTGAACCGTGAGCTGGGTCGCAAGCGTGGCGGGATGAAGATCCGCGAGCTGTTCGCCGCCTATGGGGAGATCATCGGCGAGCTGACGCCATGCCTGATGATGAGCCCGCACTCCGTCGCTCGCTTCATGCCGGTCGGCGCGCTCGACATCGACCTCGTGGTGTTCGACGAGGCATCGCAGATCAAGGTCGCGGAGTCGATCGGCGCGATGGGTAGGGGCAAGGCGACCGTGATCGTCGGCGATTCCCAGCAGATGCCGCCCAGCGCGGCGTTCACCGGATCGATCGATGAGGAAGACCTCGCCCAGATGCCCGGCGTGCCGGCGGACATGGAGAGCGTCCTCTCCGAGGCCGTCGAATCGAACCTTCCCCAGATCTGGCTCTCCTGGCACTACCGAAGCAAGCATGAATCGCTGATCTCGTTCTCAAACGCCAACTACTACGAAGGGCGGCTGGCGAGTTTCCCCCGTCCTCCGGCCGACTCCTCTCGGTTCGGGGTGAGCATGCGACGGGTCGATGGCCGATGGGAGCGAGGAGGGAGCCGCACGAACGTCGTCGAGGCCGAGGCGATCATCGGTGAGGTCGAGTCCCGGCTGGCCTCTGACCCGGGATCGTCGATCGGCGTCGTCACCCTCAACTCCCAGCAGCGAGATCTGATCATGGACCGCCTCGAGGAGTCCACCAACGAGGATGTTACGAGCGCACTCGGAGGTGAGGACGAGCCGCTCTTCGTCAAGAACCTGGAGAACGTTCAGGGCGACGAGCGCGACGTGATCCTCTTCTCCCTCGCGTTCTCACCCGATCCCGAAACGGACAAGCTCGCGCTGAACTTCGGCCCGCTCACCCAGGCAGGCGGGGAGCGGCGACTGAACGTGGCCGTGACTCGCGCCCGGGCCGAGGTCGTCCTCTTCGCGTCCTTCGACTCCCGACACGTAGACCTTGCCCGTACCTCGTCGACGGGAATGGCGCATCTACGCGCCTACCTGGAGATGGCCGAGCGCGGCGCTGACGACCCTGCGCTGCTGAAGCCGCCGGCATCGCGCGACAGGCATCGCGACGAGATCATCGAAGCGCTCGAGACCGCAGGGCTGACGACCCGGAGGGACGTCGGGCTCTCCGACTTCAAGGTCGACGTCGGAGCTGCGCCCTCCCCGGACGGTCCCTGGACCGCGATCTTCCTAGACGGACCCGAGTACTCCAAGCGCCGAACGGTCAGCGACCGTGAGGTGCTTCCACATGGCGTGCTGACCGGCTCCATGGGGTGGGCCCAGACGCTTCGGGTCTGGCTACCCGATTGGATCCGCGACCAGGGCGAAGTTCTCGACCGGCTCGCGAAGCAGATCAAGGACGCGCCTGAACCGACCGTTGCGCATGAGCCGGCGCCCGCCGTCTCAACCGATGGGACCGTCGACCGTCCCGATCTCGACTCCAACGATCGGGCTCAGATGCTCCGCGAAGACGAGCCGACGCTCGATGACGAGACGGGGGAGCGGATAACGGCGAACAAGGCACCGGCCACGATCTCAGAAGAGATGAAGGCTGACGTCGCGACTCTTTCGCCTGATTCCACTGCTGGCATCGACGCCCCGGTCGCGCCTACCAGTCGCCTACTGGCCGAACGCCCAGCGTTTCGTCCTGCCGCCGAGGACCTGCTCGGAACTCGCGACACACTCGACG
The DNA here is from genome assembly GCA_964641695.1 of uncultured Conexibacter sp. Taxonomy (GTDB): domain Bacteria; phylum Actinomycetota; class Thermoleophilia; order Solirubrobacterales; family 70-9; genus RHKX01. The sequence goes on along the minus strand of CAZXKG010000014.1, from coordinate 10,511 downwards.
CAGTCGGACGCGACCCCACCGCAACAAAGGCGGTAACGCAAGAGGTTCTTACCGTGATCGATCACGAAGCCCCTGTCCAGGCCGCGCGACTCGCGAAGATCGTCGCCCGTCGCTTCAACCTCAGCCGCGTCAACGAAACGCGCGTAAGGAGCATCGTCGACCTCGTCCCACCAAACCAGATCGAGAAGACCGCCTTCGGCGACTTCATCTGGGCGCGCGACCAACGAGCCGGCACATACGACGAGTTCCGCCCCTCCGCCCCGCCCGCACCGCGCGACGTCGAGGAGATCGCCCCCACCGAGCTCCTCAATGCGATGAAGTACCTCGCCGAGATCGGGGGTGGAATCGGGCGGGATGAGCTGCTTCGCGAAACCGCGGACATCTTTGGCATCAAACGCCTCACAAAGAGGATCATGGGCCATCTAGAGCAGGTCGTCGATCAGGGGGTTCACGCGGGAACGCTCGCCGAGGACGGGACCGGGTTCCTCACCAATGCAGCCCGCTCCGGGCGCTAGCTACATGCTGACGGCCGACGTCAACCTGCTGTCTTTCGACAACTATGACACATCTTCGGTATCGCAGACAAGGGCTGGCGAGAGTCCAAATGTGTCACACATGCCGTCAAAGTGTTCTCGATCTGAACCTCGCATAACTCGCATAATCTCCCTCAATACTCGCACGGACTCTTGCGCCATCACACCACGTCCTAAATCCACTTCCTCACTATGAGAACCGCGGTGAAGATATCCCACGACCGTCCGAGCGTGTACTGACCCGGCGATCGCACCGAGCTCCTCAACCGCACCAGCGACGTTTCCGACCTTGCCAGGCACGCGAAATGCGCAATAACCCTCCAGGAGCCGACGCGCCATGTTTGGTAGCGTTGCCGCCGCCTCATACTCTCGATACGGCGCTTCCCGCTCTGTACTTAGTTGATGCAATGCTGTTGCCACTCGCCAGAAAATGTAGTGGTACTCGGACCTCAGCAAACGTCGTCTCCCTTCCTCGGAGCTCCAGTCAATGAACTGTGGACTCCGCGTCACATCGTTACTACCCTCCGGCGTATACGTTGCGCGCAGCTCCAATACCCCGCCCCTCGTCCCGAGCAACTGACACCACGACCTCATAAGTTCAAAATTATGGGTCAAAATGATTACCTGAGAGACCACATCACTCCTGACCAAACGTATCCACATCTGGGTCGAGATCCCCGTAAGCGTATTCTGGTCCAGACTCGACACAGGGTCGTCGATGATCACTATCAGTCCATCATCCCCTGCATCTCCGGCTTCTTGTCTTAGCGATGCCAAGAAATGAAGTAGCGCAATCGCATTTTTCTCACCTTCGCTGAGCCTATGCGCAGGCCCACCATCTCTCAAAATTGTGTATCCCCCATCCTCATTACCACTCACGACCGAAAGGTCTTTCCGCCCCAAGAGCCAGCCTAGGTCGGATGTGATCTCCTGGGCGAGTTTCGCCGTGCTGGATATCCGCTTCGCCAAACCGTCGACGGCACGCTCTACGTCCTCACGTATCAAACGCAACTCGACTTCACGGTCCTTCTTCGCTTGAATGGCCGCGCCGAGCCTATCGATCTCAATTCTCGCCTCACCGTAGCAAAAGCTCTCTATCCGCTCAGCAGCCCGAGTGCGCTCATTGTCGTAGTCGCGAGCAATCGCGTTATGCCGTTCGAGAATCATCCCGAGATGATCCTCGTCCACAACATCCAGGTCGTCATGCGTCCATCCCTCAATGACTGTGAACACATCACTCCGCCGTTGTTCTAGCTTGGTCTTCAGCGCAGCCACGGCCGTCTTCATAGCGACGATGCGGTCTGACGCTGTCTCCCTCCACGACAAGTACTCGTCGCGGAGGGCTGGCGCCAGATCCGCGGATTTCGGGAGGCGTCCGAGCCAGGTATCCGCGCGCTCGCTCCACCCTTGAAGTTGCTGAATGCCAGCATCAAGACGCCGCTGAAGGTCCGAGACCTCGTTATTGAAATGGGCCCGTAACGCTCTGAGGCGCTCATCTGCTACCGGGTTACTGCAGAAGAGACAGTCATCTCCAGGCTCATGGAAGCTAAGGCCATGCTGGATCCAGACGGCTAGCTCGGGCGCCAGGTCTGTAAGTGCAGCCTTCCTGTTGGGGGACAGACGCTCAGTCAAGAGTATGGTGAGCTTCTTAAACGTAGGCACAAACCCTTGGGCCTGCAACGCAGGTGGTGACGTAACCGATACGAGGGCTGACGACTTCACTAACTCTAGATCTCGCTGCGGGCTGTAATCGCCGGGCAATGTAATGAGCTGGCGCTCACCCTCCCGCAGTTGCTTTACTGATGTTGCGTTGTACTTGCGCCGATCAAAGCGACCACCTACAGTTTGACATTTGCGACTGATGTTCTCAGCCACCGACTTCAAGTGCCTTCTGTACGATGTTTCAAGTTCCTTTTTTTCCGCGATCACACCCTGGGCCTCTCTACTGGTGTTTTCGAGCTGCTCTCGGTGCGCCTCGAGCGCGGTACGAGCCTCTACGGCATCCTCGCCAAGAGTCAGCAAGCCAGTAGCCATTGGAGACTCAGACTCGTCTGCAAAGTGCAGGTTCTCCTCGACGTAATCTTGGTTGAAGACCCTGCATCGGCTCATGAAGGGATCAGACGCCGTTCGTAGGTCGACCACTCGTGGCTCCCCCCCTCTCCCATCAACCGTGAGCTTCATTTGCACAGGCTTCGCCTTTGACGCCTGATAGAGCAGGCGCGACAGCGTGGTCTTGCCACTTCCGTTTTCGCCGTAGATAATTGTCCTAGATTTGAACTTGGGCGTATCGCCGGCACGGCGCCAAGCCTGAAAGAAGCCAGGCTCATCAACGGATTCGATGGTCCGGATCATCACTCCCCCTCCTTCTGTTATGACAAGAACTCCGAAGGCTCGCCCGACCACGAGACCCGGAGTTGCTCTCGTGCTCTCGTTGCTGCCACGTAGAGCAGGCAGCGCTCGCGCTGTAGGTCCTGGACGTAGCGGACCCCGTCCTCGCTCGGATTCGGAAGGACTGACGCCAGGGGAATCTGGTCCACACAGGCATCCGCGATTGCCACGCAGCGGAACTCGAGGCCCTTCATGGCGTGCATCGAGCCGACGTAGATCCCGTTCGCACCGGAGGTGGGAACTCCCCGCGCATCCAGTGCATCAGCCAAGTGCTCGGCTGTCGCCTTCCGCCGCGCGCAGACGGCGATCTCGGACCAATCGACATCGTCCTCGGCGTTCCACGAGAGGACCGCGTCAGACAGCCCATCAGCCTCCTCATCGAGGGACGGGTAGCCGCGGACCACGGGCTCCGGCCCGTCCGTTGCGGAGCGATAGCCGAGGAGCGTTTCGATCCCGCCGTCGAGATCGTCGAACTCCTCGTCCTCGAGGGAGCGCAGCGACCAAGTCAGGATCTGGCGAGTCGTGCGGTAGTTCAGCCGCAGCCGCCTGGACCGGCCCCGGATGTTGATTCCGAGACTGCCCAACGTCACCCGGTTGTTGTAAATCCGCTGATGCGTGTCGCCGGCTATGAACATGTCATTCGGTCCCTCGGCGACGGCCGCACGCAGCACCCGCCATTGGGAAGCGTTCAGGTCCTGGCTCTCGTCGATGAGCACGTGGTCGAAGGGCCGCGCGCCAGATGACCGCAGACTCGCCGCGGCGGCTTCGGCGACCTGCGGGAAGGTCAGCTTTCCGTCCATCGCCAGGTGGTTCTCCAGCGCCTCGATCGCCTGCCAGACCCTCAGCCGCTTGACCCGGTCCAGCCGAATCCCCCGGCCCGCCCGGGACACGGCGAAGTACTCGTCGCGGGAGGTCACCTGTCGGCCGATGACGACGTCCTCCCATTCCTGCTGCAGGAAGGTCGGCGTGAGGCCGATCTCGCCGAGATTGGCCGCGTCGAAGCCGTATTCGACCGCAGCCTTCTCGTCTGCCTGCGTCGCGATCGCCGGGGCCTTACCGACCGAGCTGAGCACTCCGCGCGCGAAGCCGTCCACGGTGGCGAGGGTGATCCGCTCGAGCTCGTCCGGGCTGCAGATCTCAGCCAGCCGAGTTCGCAACTCGTCTGTTAGCGGATTGGTGAACGTGGTCACCAGGATTCGCGGCGGCGGCGCTCCCTCCACGTCCCCGCCCGCAGCCAGGCGCCGGGCGCGATGAAGCAGAGCGACGGTCTTCCCCGTCCCCGCCCCGCCGGAGATCCGTGCAGGGCCGTTGTAATCCCGTTCCACAACCGCCCGCTGCTGGGGATGCAGGAACACCTTCCACGCCTCGAAGCTTCCGGCAAGCGCCGACGCCAGCTCCTCCGACCCCTCGACAACCTGGAACTTGGCCCGCGTGTTCTCCGCCTGGATCGCCCCGGCGAGGCTCTCGTCGTCGTCTTCGACAGGGGACAGCTCCTCCGGCTCCTGGACGGGAGCCTCCTCGAGCGCGAGAAGCTGAGCGTAGATCTCCTCTACGGTCTCCCCGCAGGCAAGCCCGGTCAAAGCCTGCGCCTGATCCTCAGGCAGTACGCCGGCCAACGCCAAGACCTGCTCGTCCTCCTGGAGCAGCCGGATAGTCGAGATCATCCCCGCGTCCGTGATCCCGACCTGCCGGAACTCCTTGTCGCTCCGCTTGGCGAGCTCAGCGATCGGCCCGTCAGCGACGTCCGCCGGCGTAGCGGGTGCGGCCGACGGCGCTGAAGCCCCTCCCGGCCCGCCCCGGACTGCATCGATCGCGTCTTCAGCGAGAACCTCGATGCTGTTGGTCAACGCGTTGACGGAGAAGCGGTTGTTCTGCATCCACCGATCAGCTTCGTCGTGGCTCTTGACCCCGAAGACGATGTAGGAGTTCGGCTCCGGATTCGCCACGATCGCTCGCCACGCCTTGTCGACGCGAACCGTGCGTGCACGCGGGTCACGCGCCGCGTTGTACGGCTCGAGATTAAGTCCCGGCGAATCCGGATCCGCAGCGAGCTTGTCCAGCATCGCCCATGTCTTCTTCTGCAGATCCTTCCCGAGCTTGTGGAATTCGGATCGAAACTCCTTGGACAACGCGATCGTCGGCAACTTCAACTCCTTCCGAGCGCCATGAGCAGCTCGGTTTCCGTCCACCCGTCGGGGGCTCGGCCGTCCCATCCATCCGGCCCGTCCATCCCCGGCTTCAGAACGGCAACTTTACGATCTGGCCAGGCGGCTTCGATCACCTGTCCCGCATCGTCCTCGTAACCCACCACCGGCAGCTCCGCCCCACGGGCGACGACGGCACGGACGAGCGGAGCGCACACCTCCGCCAGCAATCCAAGAGCGGCCTGCTCGGCCTCGTCCGCGGGCGCCGCTCCCCCTGCCTCCCCGGCGAAAGCCGCCTCGGCCTCCTCGGACTCGATCGACTGAGTCGTGATCAAGCTCCGGCACCCGTCGTGATCCAGGAACTGGGCGAGGTTGCTCCACCAGAGCCACTCGCGCCAGCGCTGCCGGTGCGTCTGCTCGTCCTCGACCGCCTCAGCCGCGTCGTCCAGAACGACCCGCATCGACCAGATCTCGGCGTTCGCACCACCATCGACACCCACGTCCAGGACCGCGTCCACCCGGAGTCCATTCGCCGAGGAGCTTTCGTAGCTTCGTGTTGATCCGGATTCCTGGGCCTGCACACCCGCGCCCTTGATCCACCCTAGAAGGGCCGACCGACCGAGTCGCAGCCATTCGTCCTGATCCGGATTGCAGAGGTAATGAAGAAGCTGAGCAAACGGATTGAGGGTGACCACCGCACCCGGAATGGCGCCGCTCTTGACGCTCTGAACCTCGTTGACAGCCCCCGCGGCGACAGGGGTGAGGAGCTCGTTCGCAGGCATCGGACGATCCTCCTCAACCGCCTTCTCGAAGTCGATCACGTCGTCCCAGTTCATGCTCCACACCCGAGCCCCGAAGATCCTCGCTGCGTTTCGTTTACGAGCATCGTCGGCGAGCGTCGCGCGGACATCCGGGGCCGCGTGGTAGCGATAGCCGTCGGAGTAGATGGCCACTTCCGGACCCTCGAAGTTCACCGGCGTGAACACGAAGTCCGGCAGGGTCTTCGGGCTCGAATCGATCGAACGCTGGGCGCGCATCCGGTAATGAAGGATCTCCAGCTTGGAACGCTCCTCCGCGGTCATATCGCCGACCTTGAACAGATCACATCTCGGCACCCGGAGCTGCACTTCCGGATAGCGCTTGCCACCGACCTGCTCGACGCAGGAGACCCATGGCTCGTTCTTCTTCGCCCAAGCCAGGATCGCTGCACGCAGACGCCGCTCGAGCTCGCTCTCCTCGACGGCCCCGATCGGCAAGTTGCCGACCGTCGGGATCTGCTCAACCGACTCCTTCTCCCACCGTCCGAGCAGGTCGTCGAGCATCTCAACCGCGAGATCACGGCGGATGACGCCGTCGCCGGCGTAGGTCCGCTCGCTGAGCAGGCACCGGTAGCAGGCCAGCTCACCCCGGTCGCGGCACGGACAGCGGGCGATCGCATCTCGTGCCATCGCCAGCGTCCTGTGAAGCTCCCGTTCGTCGGCCAGGCGCTCCAGGTAGCCGGTCCCGCCGGGAACCGTGTCGCGAAGAACCACGAACCGGCGCCGAGTGCCGAGATCGCCGCCGCCGGGCTCGTCGGTGAGAAGCGACTCGATGTGATCGGGCGAGCCGCCAAGACTCAGCTTCAGGCCAAGCAACAGGGCCGCCCGGAAGCTCTCGACTCTCTCGGTCGCCTGGAAGTCCGCAAGCGGAAGGATCATCCGCACGAGCTCGGTTCTGAGGCTGTGCTGAAGGATCGGCTCGATCCACTTCTCGTTGCGACCGGCCGTCCTGGTCATGCACGAGCTGCGGTGCTGGCCCTCATCGGATCCACGCTGCCTCGGCTTTGCCCCCTGGACCACCCCGCAGTACTCGCAGGTCTTGAACCTCGCGGCGCGGTGCTCGTGCCCACCTACCTCCACCGGCTCGCCGTAGATCCCGCTCGGCCCGAGGTTCAGCCAGGTGATCGTTCCCGTCGCGTACTCAACCCCGAACGGACGCCGATCGTCCTTCAACCGCCAAGCTCGTTGAACGTCCTCGGCGGCAACGTCCACACCTACCGTGACGTCGAACGGCTTCCGCACCCGATCGTCGCGATCGTCGCTCACATGGGCATCGTCCGCACGCTCCAGTGAGGAGGTCCGCCGCAGCGACAGGGCGAGATGACGACAGCTGGCATCGGCAATCCGCTCCGTGCCGCAGCGCGGGCACACGCTGACGGAATCGCCGCCCACGAACGAGCAATCTGGGCAGGCGCGGATGAACGCCGGCGGATCCGATTCGACCGGAAGATGATCGACCCGGAACCGCAGCCCATCCACGTAGACGCTTGCACCGGGAGCGAGCTCCCTGATCGCCGTCGAGGCCGAGCGGCGCAGCTCGGCATCACGCTGGACGAACACCGCCTCGTCATCCCCGCCGCCCGCGGGACGGTGGCGGGACCACGCCATGCCGCTGAACTCGACGCCCTCGTCCCCGAGGTTGTAGTTGGGAAGCAGGCCGATCCGCTCGAGGCCGACGTGGGAGTACTCGGTTCGAACGTCCTGCAAGGCGCGCTGAACGACCCGAGCCTCCCCGCGCAGCTCCGTCAGCTCCGCCTCCTCCTCGTCGGTGCGGCTCGACTTTCCGCTCAGGTCCTTCTCGCGCTGACGCAGTCGCCCGCTCCGCAGCCTCAGCTCCTCGAACCGCTCCTCCCAGCGCTCGAACGCCTCGTTGACCCTGAGACTGAGTCCACCTTGCGCGAACTCGACCAGACGATCGACGGTTCGGTCCTGAAGCTCTTCCCCGAAGAGAGCTGTGAACTCCGCCGCGAGGGCATCCGGCTCCTTGGCATGAGCCGCAAGAAGGTCGTTCAGGAACCCCCCGGGCGCTTCCAGCGATGATGCCAGCGCTCGCATCGTCCGCGGACATTCCGGGGCGTCGATCCTCCCGGACGCAGTGCAATCGAGCAGGTACGCGAAGTACTGACGTCGCAGGATCTCGATCGCGTCCAGCCAGCAGTTCGGTGGCGTCACCTCGCCGTCGATCAGCTCCTGGGGGTTCTCGAGGTAGTAGCGCTCACGGGCGCGATTGCCGGCGATCGTCATCACCAGGGAGTTGCCGGTCTTCCGCCCGGCCCGCCCGACGCGCTGCAGATAGGAGGCCGGGCTCCGCGGGACCGTGGCGAGCATGACCGCGTCGAGGTCGCCGATGTCGACGCCCATCTCCAGTGTCGGCGTGCAAGACAGGACGTTCGGGTCCCCGGGTTCGATGCCGCGCTTGAAGCCCGCCTCCAGCTCGTCCCTGCGACGACGCTCCAGCCCGCCGACGTGCTCGGCCGCCAGCACCCTGGCTCGCGTCGAGCTCCGGAAGAGGTTCCGGTAGTACGACCCCGTGCCACTGGGATCGACGCGGTAGTGGCCCTCACAGCGATAACGCAGACACCGAGATCCAGTCCAGCCGTCGGGATCCCCGATCGGGATCGCGAAACGGGCCGCACAGGCATCGCAGCGCAGCGGCCATTGCGCCTCATCCTCGACCAGTGAGACGAGGACATCGTCGGGCACCAGCCCGTAGATCGTCTCCCCTCCTGCCTCGACCGAGAACAAGGCCCCCTCCTCGTCGAGCAGGTTGATCACCCGTGGGTTCAGCCTCCTGGCAACGTCTGGACCGACCCCGATAGCACGCACGGCCCAGTCCGTCATCCAGGTTGCGGTCCCCGAGTCTCCGGCCCCGCGAATCGCATCGAGCTGATCGCTTCCGCTTCCGGTCCACGCGAACGCGGGCGCACTCATGCCCCTCGGGAACGCCGGCATCCCCTCCTCGCGTCCACCCCAGATCCGCCATCGCTTCCCGGCGTGCTTCAGGTAGTCCTCGAGCCACGGGTGCCGGATGGCTCCCCGTAACCTCATTCGTTCGAGGAGGCCATGAAGGTAGGCCGCAACCGATGAGGAGTCCGCGCCGCCCGCCAAGTCGTCCGCCCCTCCCACACCTAGCCGCAACGCGTCTTCCGCCTGCTCCAGCAACTCCAGCGTGGTCGTAATCAGCTGATCCTCGTTCCGGAGCGTCATCCGGGCTGCCGCCGTACCAGTCAGCTCGAGCGTCCGCCCTTGCCGCGCTCGCAGCCCGAACTCCAGATGCGCCTCGAAATCGAGCCGCCGCCGGAGGATCTCGCGACCATCGCTACTGGGAACACCTTCACCCCAGAGCGTCTTCACCTCCGGATGCTCGATCAGATCCGGCGGGGTCAGATCGTGGAGCTCGCGCCGTGAACCGGCAGCCTCGAGCAGGTCGGCGCCGATCCCGGTGATCGAGGACTCCTCCTCCCCCCGCTCTCGGAAGGTGTGGACCAGCGCGGCTCGCATCCCGAAGCGATGGGTCCGGGCATTGAAGAACGCGGCGCGCTGCGAGGCATCTTGAACGGAATCCGAGAACGCGAGGAGACGCCGGTGCTCGCTGTCGACGAACTCCGACTGGAACAGGTTGGTGATCTCGACCGCCCCGAGCGAAGCGACGCCGCTACCGACGAACACGATCGCGTTGTCCGTATCGCATGCCGGGCAGGTCTGACTTCTGGACTGCTCCTCGCCGGGAGTTACAAGAACCTCGAGCAGCGTCTTACCGCGCTCCGTCGCCTCCGGCCATGCCCCAGGCGGGAGCAACCGGCGCTGCTCGACGACCAACGTCCTTGCCCCCGCCTCCCCGCTTACAGCAGCCAACATCGCACGCAGCCGCGGATCACGCCGAACAGACTCCGCGTAGATCTTCTCCCCTTCGAACTCGACGGAGCCATCGACCTCGGAGACCCGTCCCATCCAGCCCGTCCGCCCACAGGCGCCGCAGTAGATCGCCGGTGCGTAGTCGTGCGGATCGGGCCGAGTGGGTTCGGGATGAGGGCTGGGAGAATCCTCAGCCGGACCCTGCAGCCGGGCCGAATCGCTGCTCACGGTCGGCTGCTGGCCAGGCTGGTCCTCCTCCCAGCGGAACATCGGATCAGCCGCCAGCGCACGCTGGAGCCTGCTCACCGAGCGAACCCAGAGCTGGGCCTCGAGCGCGAGGAGAGGTCTCCCGCCGGACGGCGTCCGGCGTCTCGCCACGGACATCAACGCCAGGTACTTCTCGACCGCAACAACCACATCTCCACGCCGCTGCTTGATCCATGGCCCCCACTCAGGAGCACGCTGCACGATCGCATCGAGGGCATCCTCGATGCTTCGTGGTCGGGCCGAGAAGATCTCAACCATCGCCCAGGTCAGACGGTGCGCGAGCAGCGCATCGCCGAGGTCGAAAGCGTCCTCGGGAACACGCCCGATGAACTGGACCGCGAGAGAGTCGAGGTCCGCCTCACCGGCGATGGACGGGATGTCATCGAGACCCGGCACGGGCAGCTCGTAGTCGATAGGAAGCAACGTCTCGCCGATGTCTTGCCGCTCCTCGTCGATCACCGAGTCGGGAGGGAACTCGACCCCGAAAACTCGAGAAGCGAACGAGC
>CAZXKG010000013.1:3918-39567 GCA_964641695.1 uncultured Conexibacter sp. | reverse complement strand
CGACCGCAGCCACCCGCCCAGCCAGCTCCCCCACCTCCCTACCGATCACCGCCGAGCGGACGACCTCCATCAAGGCTCCCGCGATCGCCGCGCGGCTGCGAGCCGGCAGCTCGGCACCGGCTCCGGGGGCGAGCAGGGAGGCGACGAGCTCCTCCAAGGCCCCGCGAGCGGCGACCCCCGGCTCGGAAGCAGGCCCCTCGGGCAGGTAGCTCGCCCCGAGCACCAGCAGCTCGGCCCTGTGGGGATCGGTTGCCAGAGCCGTGGCGAGGGCAGCCAGCCGATCAGGCTGATCGTCTCTGCCCACCTCCCCCTCGAGCTCGGCCAGCGCCTCCGCGTAGATCCGCTGCAGGCATCCCTTCTTGCCGGCGTAGCGGCGGTAGAACTCGCCGTGTCCGAGCCTTGAGACACGGACCAGCTCGGCGATCCGAAGCGCTTCGAAGCCGCCCTCTGATCTGATCGCGCGGGTGAGCCTGCGCCTGAGCCTCTGGCTGGGCCCGTCGGTGGGCGGGTAGGCCTCGAGCAGGGCCCGGTCGATGTCCTCGAGAAGGCGGGTGGCCCAAGGCTCCGACCGCTTCGAGCCCCGCATCACCATCTCGGCGACCGCGCCGAGCTCCTCGGAGGTGGCGACGGCGACGGCGTGGCGCTTGTTGGCGAAGTGACCGTAGAAGGCCTGATGGGAGATCTTCGCCTCGGCGGTGATCTCTTGGACCTGAAGCTGCTCATAGCCCTTCTGGGCGGCGAGCTTGCGAGCTGCGGCCAAGATCAGCGGGCGGGCCGATCTGGCGGTGTCGTGGCGGGGCCTTGCCTTGGGGGTGGCGGCCTCCGCCCGCCTGCGGATCGCCTCCGCCCTGCGGTTTCGCCTCTGCCGGGGGCTGTTGACCTTGCTTTGGGCCTTCCCCACCGCGCCTCGGGCCCTGCGGGGTGGGCCCGAGGCCTCGGTGAGCTCCTCGCTTCGCTTGCCCCCCGTAGCTCTTTCGGGGGCGCTCATCTGATCAGCGCCCCAGCTTGCGAGCTTGTCTTCTGAGCTTCTTGGCCTGCCGCTTGAGCTTCTTGGACTTGCGCAGGAGCTTCGTGGCCGTCTTGCCGGAGGCCTTGCGAGCCTTGCGCTTGGCCTTCTTGGCCTTCTTCTGGAGCTTGGCGGCCTTCTTGCTGAGCTTCTTCGCCTTCTTTCTGTCCTTCTTGGCGAGCTTGCTGCAAGCCGAGCCGATCAGCGGCTTCTCAGAGAGCGAGTAGCCGTTGTGGGCGGACATCTGGATCGAGACCTTCTGCGCCTTCTTGGATCTGCAGATGTTTCGGCTGTTGACGAGAAGGCCCTCTGATCCGCCTTCGAGGGTGAGCTCGAAGTCGCTGACCGGAACGTCGGGGACGACGTCGAAGGTGTTGCGGATCTGGTTGAGGCCCTTCTTGTTCTGCTTCTGATCGATCCGGCCGAAGAGGTCGATGTCGACGAGGCCGTCGAGGTCCGCCGCCAGATCGGGCAGCGGGTTGTCTGAGGCCTTCAGGTAGACGGGGCCTTCTACTGGGTCGTCGAGAAGCGGCGTTGTTGCCTTGGCGTAGCCGACTTGGGATTCGGCTGGACAGCTCTGGGCTGCGTAGTTGGCGCGGCTGCAGATCCGGCCGAGGCGGTCTTGGTCGAGGAAGACGCCCTGGGGCAGAGCTACCTCGACACTGCTGATGTTGGCGTCGCCGGAGTTGAAGGCGAGCTTGGCGTCGAGCTGGGGGTGGGAGTTCGGCAAGGTGTTCTTCTTGGCGTTGCCGAAGGAGAGATCGAGGTCTGGGCTGAAGCCGAGATCTCCGCAGCCGGCCACTTGGAAGTGGTTGGAGGGTGTCGCCACAGCGCCGCCGGAGCCGGTGATCTGCGAGCTGATCTGGAGCGGGTCGCAGTTGGTTCCGGTGAGCATGAAGCTATCCCGGTTGATCCTGACCCTGACGTCGCGAAGGCGCAGCGGGATGCCGTGGAGGATCTCGGGGAAGGGATCTGACTCGACCGTGATCTCGGCGGTTCTGGGATCGACGATCAGCTTGTTTCTGACGACCTCGGTGCCGAGGTCGAAGGGGCCTGAGAGCGCGGGGACTACTACCGCCAAGCTCAGGGGTGCGCCCTTGTAGGGGCCGGCGAGGTAGGCCTTGCCGGTCTGCACGTAGACGGGGTTGCCGCTTCCTGCTCCGACGGTGGCCACTCCCACCTTGGAGTTGGCGGGGCAGGATGGGGAGCTGCTCTCCGCTGCTGCGGTGCCGGCCTGACTCGAGATCGCGTTGAGGGTGGAGTCGGGGCACTGGCTGACTCCGGCGAGCTTGGCGGTCAGCCCGGGTGGCATCTGGAGCTTCAGGGCGCTCAGGGTCTGATCTCCCTCAGGGCGGGTCAGGCGGAGGACGAAGGGGCTGTGGGAGCCGGCCTGGGCACCGATGGTGCCGGCTTTGAGGGTGGGGTCGAAGGGTCGGTCTGCCTCGGTGGCCGGACAGGGCGAGCCGTTCGATGTCTGGGTGATCTCGTAGCTGGAGCTCCCGGAGACGACCTCGTCGGGGTTCGCCCAGGGGGCGAGGCGGGAGCTGAGCGTCTTGGTGCCGCAGGTGGGCGGGTTGACCAGGGGTGCCCGGTTTCCGCCCTTGAGCTTGAGCTTGAGCGAGCTGAAGGGGAGCTGGGGGTTGTTGGCGAAGGTGGTGGTGAGCTGGCCGGTCTGGGGGTCGGCGTCGATCTTGCCGGGGAGCTTGATCAGAAGACCACGTTCGGGGTCCTCGAGGACGAGGTACATGGCGAGCAGGGAGTCGAAGGGGTTCTGGTGCTGGGTTGCGAGGTAGACAGAGCCTGAGACCGGTTCGTGGAGGACCGGGGTCGCGAGGATCGCGGTGCCGATCTTGGAGTTGTTGGGGCACTTGACTTCGTCGTCTGTGCCGAGGGAGATCTGCTCGGGGGAGCAGGCTCCGAGGCCGTCGGCTGCCGCCGGGTTGGTCGCCATGCCCCCGGGCAGGGTGACGACCGCGTCCTTGAGCGACGACGTCGCGATGCCTTCTGGATCGTCGTTCTGCGGAACCGTGACCTCGACCTCGAGCCCGGTCGGGGCGTCGGCCTTCGGGTTGGTCGGGGTGAGGTTGACGTCGGCGTCGAAGGGGACGTCGTCGCAGGCGGTGAAGCTGCCGAGGTCGTAGGTGATGTCGGGGCCGAAGACGCCGCTGTTCTGCCAGGAGTCGTACTTGCTCAGGGTGATGGCGTGGTCGGTGTTGCAGGTGGAGGGGGTGGTGAGGAAGGGCTTGTCGGGGCCGTCGGAGGAGCAGGAGCTGGAGGTGTTGAAGAGGTTTCCTTCGTAAAGACCCCCACATCTCTCCGAATCATGTCGCGACGCAGCCGGATGCCCCCATATAGTCACCTTGCTGTCGTAGGGTACGAGCGATTCGTTGATGTCAGGCACCTTGGTGACGACTGTGTAGTTGTTCGTCGGATCCAGCGAGGCCATGATGTGAACGGGAGTCGCGTTGACGGCGAACGCAAGATCGGCGATAGCGCCTCGCTCGGGGATCATGTTGTAGATGCCGACTGCTCGCACGTCGTAGTCGTCGGGCAGCGGCGCCGACCGGGAGAGCCCCAGCTCGACTTTGCCGACCTGGCTCGACGCGGGGCACCCGTATGACACGAGCTGCAGCGCGCTGCACTGATCCACCGCCGTGGGATCTCCGACGAAGCCCGCGGGGAAGCTCACGGTCAAGTTGCGAATGCTCTTGCTCACCCGCTTCCTGAGCGGGTTCACCGTAGGTACCGAGTTGAGATCGAACGAGACGGCCGCAGCCTCAGGATGGCCACCTGCCTCCCTGAAGGGCGACACGTAGTCTGAGCCGACGAACTCCGCCCGGAAGCTGCCGTCGACGACGCCGAAATCGGCCTCCGTCTCGCTGATACGCACTCGTTCGAACGCACACGCAGCCAATCCGGCGGCGCAGCCCGCCGCTGCCGGAGCGTCGGGCGCGCCGCCCCCGGACAGGCGAGCGCTGACGAACCGCTCTCCGGATATTCCCGGAGCGACGTTGGCTACCGCGATCAACGACCGGGATGTTCTGTGCCTGGGCAGCGACTCGTTCGTAGTACACGTGAAGGTGGCCGTACCCGCCGCCCCGGGGCAGCTCCAGTTGATCTCGCCGGGCTGTGTGAACACGGTGGTGTTCATGCGGGTGCTACTGCGGGTCAGGCCGGCCGGCAGCTGCACCGTCAGGCTCATACTTCCGGAGGTCTGCGTATCTCCGACGTTGGAGATCTCGAACCAGAGCTCGCCGGTGCCTCCGGCCGCGTAGTTCGTCTCGTGGTGATGCACGTCGAGCGTCAGCCGGGGAGACTCGTCAGCCACTGCCGTGGTCGACAGCCCAGCCATGAGCACAGCAACTCCAAGGGCACTCGCTCGTACGATCCGGCGCGTCGCGCCCTTCAAGTACTCGGCAACTTCCATCGTCATCTCCCCTGCCTGCATCTTGCGAGATCGCGCTTGGCCACCTTGAGACCGGCCCGCGCCCGCGCTCGCTTCTTCCGCGTCTTCGCGGCTCTGACCTTCGCCTTCGCCTTCCGCACGCGCTTGTGCGGCCGTTTACAGAGCGGTCTTGCCGGCGGAGGTGGGTTGCCCTCACCGCGATTCACGGTGCCGGGAGCGGACTCGGTCGGCGGCGACGCGGGGGACCCTTGACATGCATCGCCCTGGCAGGGCTCCACCGACTCATCGTCGTAGGTGAATCCACCGCCTATTCTGGCGTCGTAGAGGCGCCCGGTAGAGCTGCCGGCATCCGGCGTCAGCTTCGCACCTGCGAGGAAGAAGACGTCGTTCCCGGACGGGGTGATGCCGCCGACGCTCGTACCGACGAGGCCGGGGGGCCACTTGGTCTCTCCGTCGGTCACGAGGATCTGTCGCCCGTCTCTCCACTCGTAGACGTCGCGCCCGATGTTCTCGTCCTCTCCAGGACCGCCGGCGTTGCCATCGTCCGCGACCAATGACGTGCCCGTGGCGAACACGACATCACCGTGCCGGGAGACCAGCGAGAGGTTCGGGCCCACCTGGGTCGCGGCGGCGCCGGTCAGCTGGGACGAGTCGGCGCTTCCGCTCGGAACCTGGCCATCCACGGGGCATGAGATGCAGGCAAGTGATCGATCGCTGTCGTCGTACCTGTACATCTGATCCTTGCCGCCGTTCCGAGTGCCCCCCACCTGGTTGAGGGCCTGGTTGCGGGAGACGAACACGTACACCTTCCCGTCGGGGGTCAAGGCGTTACCGGACGATCCCAGGTCACCCGTCGCCGCGGAACCGGCCGCGGGCGCGATATAGGCAAGCTCTCCGGTGGCGACCTCGAGCCGGTATATCCCGTTCTCCGGCGCGCCGGAGAGAAGCGAGCTGGTCGCTACGAAGTAGACGCGAGAGCCGTCTGCCGCGACGGCGACGGAGGTGCGACCGCCGGAGACCCCCTGGGCGATCGGCACGTCGGCATCGAGCCCGGGCACGAGACACGTAAGGCACTCGACCTCGCCGTCGGCATAGGCGTACCGGTAAACATCGCCCCCTTGGGAGGCGTGCTGCGTCGTGCCCCTGCCGCATCCCTGCAGATCCGTGTCCTCGTCGGACAGCCGGGCTCTTGACCAGAAGAAGGCGGCGTCGGAGGTTCCCTTGATGAAGGCGGCGCTGCAGTCTTCGCCGCCCACCGCCTCAGGGGACACCCTTCGCGTCTGATCTTCAATCAGGTTGCGCTCATACAGCTGAATGGTCCCGTCGCTCTCGCAGGAGCCTGCTCGGGATGCGAACACGACGCGACTACCATCGCCGGTGACCCACCCATATGACGGTGATGTCACGCTTGCTGTGCCCTGTGGCAACCCGAGCGGCCCGGATGCAGATACCACGACTCCCTCGCATCCGGACGGCTGACCGTTCTCCTGCAAGCTGACCAGTGCAGGATCTCCCCCGTTGCTGTCAAGCGCATACAGCTGAGTCGAACTGTCCGCTACCGGATATGCCGGATCGACGGTACCGCTCACGGCGACGGCAACGCGCGATCCGTTGGTAGAGGCCGTCAGGAAGCCTCCGAGCCGATCCTGGGGGAACTGGGTCAGCTGCGCCGGCGGCGTGTCGGGGAAGAGGCTCCAGATCGTTGACCCGATTACCTCGTCACTCGAGAGAGCGATCATCCGAGACAGGTCGGGGGCCCCGGACAGCGGAAGCCAGAAGGACGCTGATACATCCCGCTTCGGATGGATCGTGCGCTGAGCCCAACCGTCCTCGGTGCGCTCAGCGAAAGCTTGGTGGGTGAAGCTCCCGACCTCCGACCCGGGGGATCCGCCGCCGAGCTGGTAGGCGGCCCGATCCCCGTTGTCGGCGATGCCTAGAGCAGAGCTCACGTGGTTTCCGCTCGTGGCTCGCATGCTGACCATCTCCCAGGCCCGATCCGACCCGGGTGGGCCGGGGAAGCTCCCGTGCGTGAGCGGATCGTCGTCGGAGCGGGTGGTGAGCTCACGGTCCGATCCGAAACTACGACCGTCCGGGTTCCCGTTGTCCGCGGTAACTCGGTAGTAATAGGTCATGTCGGGTTCGAGCGAGTCGATCTCCGCGGCGACGAACCTGACCTGCTTGCCGGCCCCCGCTGACGAAGGAGAGGTCACCTCACAGGGGTTCGCCGAACACGGACCGTCGGTGCCGTACTCGAAGTAGAACTCCGTTTGCGCGCCCTGAGGGAGGACCCTTCCCTGCAGCTGGGCGGTAGTCGCCGTCCGCACGGGTGAGCCGGCCGTCTCCACGGCCGGCGGGCCCGCGGTCCTGAACGCGACGTCGGCGGTGGCGATCTCGCCATCCGCATTCGCGGCGACCAGCCGGAACCGGTAGTCGGTGTTGCGCGTCAAACCGGTGGCGGGTGCGGAAACCGGGTCGGCGGTCAAGTCAACCGGGATGCTGGCGGCGGGCGGATTGCACGCCACGCTGCCGCCTGAGCTCAAGTCGGAGAAGCGGCTGACCCTGTATGCAGCTTCGGAGACGTACTCGAACGCGCAGGACGCAAGCGGAACGTCCTGGGTGTTCACGGTGCCGTTGAGCGTCGCAGTTGTGTTGGCGATCGCCGAGGGCTGCCGAGCTGCGACCTCCGGCAGGAGCAGGCGCGGCCCCAGCTCGTGGATCCTCCGGGAGCCCGCCGTCCGATCGGCGACGTAGACATGCCCGCTGGTCGAATCGGTGGTGATCCCGACGGGAGCGAGTTGCTCGGCACCCTGAACAGTGAACTCGTCGATGACTGTGCCGTCGGAATCGAGCTCGTTGATCCAACTTCGCGGAGAATCGCTGAACCGGGCCGCTCCCTGTTGCGCGACGTAGAGATGATCGTTGGAGACATCCACCGCGATCGCGATGCTGCCGTCGCCGTAGCCGCTGGAGCGGCCGGCTACCTGGGACGCGGACGTGTAGCCGCTCGCCGCCGTCAGCTTCCACACCCCGCCGTTCGCCGTCACGTAGAGGTCGTCGTCGGAGTCGAAGGCCAGCTGGCAGGGCTTGCCGGGCGAAGAAAGATCGATCGCTCCGGAGAGGGCAACCCCAGCGGAGCTGAAGGGGAGGATGCGATCGGTGGCTGCGTTGCTGACCCAGAGCACGCCGGTCGAGTCGACCGCGGCACCGCAAAGATCGGCGGGGCTGCCGTTGCTTCCGCCCGGGTCCACCGTCGGGTCGAGCGGGAACGGAGCCCCGAGCGGACTCCCGTCGGCGTCGTACCCATAGACGAGGTTGGTCGCGCGCGACGCGACGTACACGTTTCCATCCGACACCGAGCCAGTGCTGTCGATCGCCAACCCTGGAAGGCCGCCGGCGACTCCCGTAGTCAATGGGTCGAACCCCGTGACCGGATCGTGAGAGGAAGCGTCGAATCCGAGGAGCACAGTTGGCTCGGTGGTTGGGCTGTCCCTGAACTTGTCGAGCGCGAACAGACGCCCGGCGCCTTGGTCGAACGCGAGGCTGTGCAGCCCCGACGTGAACTGGGAGGCCGCCGTTCCGTCTGGGCCGAAACTCGTGATCGTGTTACGCGTGTAGGTCGGCTCCAGGTCTGGCGGGCCGAAGACGTCGACCTGCCGCCTCGAGGTCGAGTCGGAGACGTAGACCCGCTCAGCCGGCCCGGAGTCGGCTGCTCCGACCGCGATGCCCGCGGACTCGAGGCCGAAGTAGCCAGCCCCTCCGAACTGATACAGAGTCTCCCCGTGAGGGTCGACTACACGAACTCGGGTTCCATGGTTGATGTACAGATCGCCTGTTTCCGGGTCGACGTCGATCCCCAGCGCCTGCTGGTTCCCCGCGAACAGCTCCCCAGCCAGCGCTTGGGTCGTGGCAGCGAGATCGTCGGCGTCGAATCTGCGGACGACCTTCCTGTCGTCTGGGTGGGTGTTGATGTACAGAAGCGCGAAGACGCTGCCGTCGTTGGCCGCGATTCCGCAGCTTCTGTTAGTCGAGGCTCCCGTGACGGTGAAATCCTCGTCACCGAGTGAACCACTCGGTGAGTTCGGGACGTACCGCCGGATCGCACCCGTGTCAGCACCCGGAACTCCGCCGCCGGGGAGCCGGTGCTCGGCGATGAACACGTCCCCTGACTGCTGGTCCACGGTGACGCCGCATGGGCTGGCCAGGAGCCCCTCCGGCGTGGCGGATCCGGTGAGGCTGCCGAGGCTTGCGCCGTCCCGGTCGAAGACCTCGACTGCGTCGCGGCCGTTGGCGACGTAGATCGAGCCGTCGAGCGGCCCGCCGGAGTTGTCGACCGCGATGTCGGCGACGCTGCCGCCGACAGGAAGCTCGTTGGTGCCAGGGCCGGGAAGTTCCGGGAAGTTCTTCGCTGCGCCCGCATCGTCGAAACGGCGAACGCCTCCGCTGGCCGGACTGACGACATACACGTCGCCGGTCTCGTAGTCGACCGCGATGTTCCCGGGAGTGTCGTGGCCCGCTGCGGGGAAGCTCCCGAACGAGGATTGATAGAGCCGCGTCTCGCGTGCGCCCGCGACCGTCGGGATCAGGAGGGCGGCAGTGGCAACTACGCCCAGGAGCCGGCATATGAGCCGGAACGCTGAAGTTCGTCCTTCAGAATCTGGAAATTCAGTCTTGCCGTTCATGCCGCTCCGTGGTGAGATCGAGGAACCCGGCGGCCGGCTGGTTGTGCCAGCCGGCCGCCAGTCATCCAGTGCTTCCTTACTCAGCCGTCACTGCCCAGGAGCCGAAGCCGCCGATGGCGCCCGTCACGGGGGGCGTGCCGCTGAACAAGATCAGCGCGCCACCAGCGCTGGTGCCGGCGTCTGAGAGGTCGAGTCGGGCGATCCCGAGGTTCGTGACGGTGGTACCCGAGGACCCGAGGGCGCTCTGGTAGACGCAGAAATGACCAGGGCTCGCCTCGGGGTTACCCACGCTCGCCGCGCCCGGATGATCATCGTTCTCACATTCCGCGGGTGCCGGGTTGGAGCTCACGTAGTGAGCGTTGGCGGCTGGCGTCTCGCTTGCCAGCGGAACATTGAAGGACACCGCGACGGGAACGAACCCCATCGGGTTCGAGAACTCGCTTCCATCCGCAGTGAACGACCATCCGCCCGTCTGCGTCGATCCACTCGGCAACGTCCCACCCGCCGTCCAGGGCGAACCGTCAGCCCCGTTCGCCCCGTTGCACACGTAGTCGGTTCCATCGGCCGAGCTCAGCTTGTAGCCGGCATCGGGGCAGTTGCCGCCGGGCGGCTCGGCGCTGACGCTGACGCTCTCACCGTCTGTGCCGTCGGCACCGTCTTGGCCGTTCTCACCGTTCTGGCCATCGGCGCCCGCAGGTCCAGCCGGCCCAGCCGGCCCGACCTTGCCGCCCTGCTCGATCGCTTGGTTGGCGAGCTCGACCGCCTCGGCGACCGCCGACTCGAGCTGCTTGATCTGCTTGTTGGCCTTCTTGACCTGCTTGTTGAGCTTCTTGATCTGCTTGGCGGACTTGTTCGCCTTCTTGGCTTCTGCGTCATTGGGCATCGCTGCCGCGACGAAGGCGAAGCTCAGGACGGCTGCGAGCGCGATCGCGATCCGCATCGGTGTGAGGAGCCTCGTTGTCCTCCCCGGCTGAACGTGTGTCATCTGTCTGTACTCCTCTCCTTGAAAAGCTGCGTTTCTGCGCAGAAGGTCCGTGAACTTCCAAACCAAGTTCACGCCCTGTCTGTCCGGCGTCGTAGACGCCGTCGTTCAAACTCTCCGGCCCCGAAGGGGGATTCAGCCGATCCGCTGTCGCTGTGATAACGACTCAGCCGACTTCATCTCCCAGAAGCCGTCGGCATCATAGACACGCATGTCCATAAGGCGCAAGGGGGAACCATGCGCCACCGGCCGGGCGATACGCCGGTTAGCCCTCGGCTCTGTGAACCGCAGCGTCCACCGATGTCGCAGAGCGCCTCGCAAGGCGGTCGATCAGAGCGCTTGCATCCTCGACGGCTTCCGGCGACCGAGTACGTCGCCGTACCTCTATCCGTCCACCTGCTCGCGACTACGCCTCTCCCGCACACCTCGCACACGCGTGCGGGAGATCCGCTCATCGCGCGATCCCGCGTGAGAGGCGGGGTTCCCGAGGCCCGTGAACTTGGTTTGGAAGTTCCCGCCCTTTTCTCGTTGAAGGACCGAGTTCGGCCGGGGGGTGGTGGCCGGTCCGCGGGGGCATGAAGCCTGCCTCCGGGGTTCTTATGGGTGTGGGGTACTCAGCCAAGCCATGGATCAGGCAACCGGATCAACGGTGACTCGCGCATGGGGAAGGACCGTGAGAGCGTCCATCCGGTTGCTGGGACCGACAACGTGCGGATCGTCTACCGGCGCTCCAGCACTCGCCCGGTCGCGATCTCCCGGCCAGGGCGATGGAGACGCAGGCTTGCCGCGCTGACCTGAGGGCGCTTCGGAATCAGCCCAAGACCCGGTCGAGCAGCTCGACGATCCGGCGGGCGCTCTCTCCGTCCGGATCCTTCTCGGGGTTGAAGCAGACGACGTTCACCCCGATGCACGCCGGATGGGTCGTCATCGGCTCGAGCAGCTCGGCGAGCTCGTCCCAGTCCAGGCCGTCGGGAACGAAGGCGTCCGTCGCCGGGAACACCTGCTCGTCGAGGACGTCGAGGTCGACGTGGACCCAGAAGCCGCCTTCGTCCCGGGCAGCAAGGCCTCGGGCGGCGAGCCGCTCGGCCGTTGCGGCTCCCACGGCCGCGAGTCCCTGCTCGCGGATGGCCGGGGCGTCGATGAACTCCCCGCCTTCCAGATCCGCCGGCAGGAGCGAGCCCAACCCCTTCGCCTCCTCGTGATCCCGGAAGCCCAGGATCGCGAGGTCGGCGGGAACGAGGGTGTAGTCGCCCGCGGCGGCAGACCACTCGCTCGGGCCCCGGTCGAGCGCCACCGCCAGCGGCATGTCGGCCGCCTCACCGGTCGGCGAGGTGTCGCCGTCGTAGAGGTCGAGATGTCCGTCGACGTAGGCGATCCGGGGGGTCATCCCACGTTCGGCAAGGCCTCCGAGCACGCCCGGTACGAGGGTGCAGCAGCCACCGAGAACCAGCAGCGGACCCTCCTCGGCGAGCAGCTCCGCGGTTCCCTCCCTGACGTCCTCGGTGAGCGCGATCACCGCCTCGTGGGAGACAAGGCCCGAATCGGGGTTGCGGGTCGGGTCACGGAGCGGGGTCAGTGTGGCCGCCCGCTCCCCCAGCTCGACGGCTTCCTCCAGGCCAGCGTCGAGCAATGCCTGCGGCGCCAGCTCGGTCCCGCCCGGCTGCCCGACCGAGTCGATCGGGACGCTGAGCAGGTTCCAGGTTCTCCCCATGGAGCAAGGCTAACCGACCTGCTCTCCCGGAATCTCGGCTTTCGCTTCACCTTCGTCACCAAGCTTGACAGTCGATGTGTATGGCGTTACAAGTTTCTGTGTATCCATCATGGACGTGCGAACCAACATCGTCATCGACGAGGACCTGATCCGGCGCGCGATGCGGATCACCGGCGCGGAGACGAAGCGCGCCGTCGTCGACGAGGCCCTCCGCGAGCTGGTCAAGCGGCATGACCGCCGCAAGGCGACGCTCGAGCTGGAGGGCATCGGTTGGGAAGGCGACCTCGGTGAGATGCGGCGTGACCGGGACTTCGACTGACAGCAGCGCCTGGATCGAGTACTACCGGCAGACGGGGTCGGCCGTTCACCTCGCGGTGAAGGCGCTCGCGGATGCCGACGGCGGGATCTGCATCCCGGCCATCGTCCTCTCCGAGATCCTCCGCGGCTACGACGACCAACTCCAGGCCAAGCGGGTCGAGCGCCAGCTTCTCGGCTACCCCGTCCTCAGCCACGAGCTCGGCGACTACGTGGCTGCCGCGAACCTCCACCGCACTGCCCGCCGTGCCGGGATCACCGTCCGGGGCACGATCGACTGCCTGATCGCCGCGACTTGCATCCGCACCGGCACCCGGCTGCTGCACGCCGACGCGGACTTCGATCGGCTCGCCTCCTGCACCGATCTCCTCGTCTACCCGATCTGACCGCGTGAACCTCGGCCGCCCTCCGCGGTGGCCCCGCTACCCGAAGTAGGATCGGCCCGTGGAAGACTCGGTCATGGCGACCGTGGTGCTGCCGCTGGCCCTCGCCGTGATCATGGTGAGCCTCGGGCTGGAGCTCACCGTGGGGGACTTCAAGCGCGTGGTGAAGGAGCCGCGCGCCGTCGCGATCGGGATGGTCAACCTCGCCCTGATCTCCCCCGCGCTCGCCTTCCTGATGGCGGAGCTGTTCGGGCTCTCGGCCGGGTTCGCGGTCGGACTGGTCCTGCTGGGGACGGCCCCGGGCGGAACGATGGCGAACCTGATCACCCACCTGGCGCGGGGGGAGACGGCGCTCTCGATCACGCTGACCGCGATCTCCAGCGTCGCCGCGGTGATCACCGTCCCGCTCTTCCTCGAGCTGGCGACCAGCCACTTCGGCGCCGAGGGGCTGGCGGGGGACGTCGACATGCTCAGCGTCGTCCTCCGCGTCCTGCTGATCACGGTCGTGCCGCTCGCCCTCGGGATGTGGATCCGGGCGAAGCAAGCCGAGCTCTGCGAGCGGATCGCGGCGCCGCTGAAGAAGGCCGCGCTCGGGATCTTCTTCGTCGTCGTGATCGGGGTGATCGTCGCCGAGCACGATCTCGTCTTCGAGAACATCGACGAGGTCGCCGGCGCCGCAATCGCGCTCAACCTCGCGGCGATGACGCTCTCGTTCACGATCGCCCGCCTCGCCCGCCTCGACAGCCGCCAGTCGACCGCGATCGCGATCGAGCTCGGCCTGCACAACTCGAGCCTGGCGATCGCGGTCGGCGCCTCCCTGGCGACCGTGCTGACGATCCCGGCGGCGGTCTACGCGTCGTTCATGTTCGTCAGCGCCGGGCTCTTCGGAAGGCTCATGTACAGGCGGAACATGCGCGAGGAAGAAGCCGGCTGAAGGGCCGCGGGAACGTCCATCTCGCCGCGGCGAGCTCTTCGTGGATGGCGAAACCGTCGCATGGAGATGGTTTCGCCGCCCTCGACGTGAGCGGCGGATCGAGAGGGACGTTCCCGTCGTGAAGGGGACGCCGGGCTGAGCCGCTAGCGGCGGATCGAGCGGGCGCCGGTGCGGAGGAGCGACCCGCCGCCGTCGCGGAGGGCCTTGACCCGCGAGCCGTTGCCGAACAGCAGGTCAGACGCCGAGCGGAACGCCTCCCCGCGGGTCTCGTCGTAGGGGTGCCACCAGAAGTTGCGGCTGCGCGGAGAGGTCCAGGTCACGGTCTTGATCTCGCAGCACTCGTAGAGGCCGAACTGGGAGTGGGTGCGGCCGAGGCCGGAGTCCTTGACCCCGCCCCACGCGCACTGCATCGCCGCGTGGGTGTAGGCGTGGTCGTTGATCCAGACCATCCCCGACTCGAGCCGGCGCGCGATCCGCTCGCCCTTGCGTCGGTCGCGCGTCCACACCGAGGCGCCGAGCCCGAAGTCCGAGTCGTTGGCCAGCTCGATCGCCTCCTCCTCGTTGGCGACGGGGACGACCGGCAGCACCGGCCCGAAGACCTCCTCCTTCATCACGCGCATCTCCTGCTTCACGCCGCGGAGGACCGTCGGCGCGTAGTAGGAGCCGGATGAGCCGGGCACCTCGGTCGGCCCGCCGCAGAGCCGCTCCGCGCCGGCGCCGACCGCGTCGTCGACCAGCTCGCTCACCTTCTCGAACTGCTCGGGCGTTGTCATCGGGCCGATCTCGGTGCCCCAGTCGGCCGGATCGCCGACGCGCAGCTTGCTCGCCGCCTCCGCCAGCCGCTCGGTCAGCCGCTCGGCGACGTCCTGGACCGCGTAGACGCGCTCGATCCCCGAGCAGGTCTGCCCGGCGTTGGCGAACCCGCCCCAGGCGATGCCGGCCACGGCGGTGTCGAGGTCGGCGTCGGCGCAGACGATCGCCGGATCCTTGCCGCCGAGCTCGAGCACGGCGCCCTTCATCCGCGCCGCGCAGGCGCCGCCGACCGCGTAGCCCGCTCGGGCCGACCCCGTGAAGAAGATCTTCCCGGCGCTCGACTCGCAGAGCGCCGCGCCGACCGAGCCGTCCCCGTGGAGGACCCGGATCAGCCCGTCGGGGACACCGGCCTTCTCGAAGGCGACGCGAATCCGCTCCCCGAGCAGCGGCGTCACCTCGGACGGCTTCAGCACCACGCCGTTGCCGGCCATCAGCGCCAACGCGACCTCGCCGAAGGGGATCGACCACGGGTAGTTCCAGGGCGAGATCACGCCGACGACGCCGATCGGCTCGAAGCTGAACTTCCCCTTCTTGCCGATGAACAGGCCGCGACCCATCCTGATCTCGCGGTCGTCGAGGATCGAGGGGCCCTCCTCGGCGATCCAGCGCAGGCCGTCGATCGTCGGCAGCACCTCCATCGAGTACGACTCGGTGATCGGCTTGCCCTGCTCGGCGGTGAGCAACTCGGCGACCTCGTCGACGTCGGCGGCGAGGAGCTCGGCGGCGCGCGTCAGGTAGCGCGCCCGGTCAGCCAGCGACAGCTCCCCCCAGAACGGCTGCACCTCGGCAACGTCGTCGACGGCGCCCTGGACCTCGCCCGGACCGATCGTCGCCACCGACCCGACCAGCTCGCCGGTAGCGGGATTGAACGAGTCCAGACTCCCCATCGCTCGGCGCAGCCTATTCCGACGCGACCGGCGCCGTCGTGGTCAACCCGCAAACGAGCGATCAGCTGCCACCTTTCCGGCGGCGCAGCTCCTCCCACCGTTCCTTCAGGCGAGCCTCGAAGCCGTGGTCGGTGGGCTCGTAGAACCGCTCGCTGGCGACCTCGTCGGGGAGCATCTGCTGGTCGTTGACGCCGCCGGGATCGTCGTGCGGGTAGCGGTATCCCTCGCCGCGCCCGAGCTCCTTGGCGCCCTTGTAGTGGGAATCGCGCACGGCGGCCGGCGGCTCGGACGCGCCGTGGCGGCGGATGTGGTCGCTGGCGCGGTTGAGCGCCATGTAGGAGGCGTTCGACTTGGACGCCAACGAGAGGTAGACGGCGGCCTGGGCGAGGTTGATCCGGCACTCGGGCAGCCCGACGCGATCGACTGCCTGGGCCGCGGCGGTCGCCACCCGGAGCGCCTGCGGGTCGGCGTTGCTGACGTCCTCGGAGGCGAAGATGACCATGCGGCGGGCTATGAAGCGCGGATCCTCTCCACCTTCGAGCATCGCCGCCAGGTAGTAGATCGAGGCGTCGACGTCGGAGTTGCGCGTCGCCTTGATCCAGGCGGAGATGTAGTCGTAGTGGCGGTCGCCGCCCTTGTCGTAGAGCACCGCGCGCTTCTGCAGCGCATCCTCGGCGGCGGCGACGTTCACCGTCTCCGCACCTGAGCCCCGCGCCGTGATCGCCGCCCGCTCCAGTGCGCCCAGCGCCGAGCGAGCATCGCCCCCCGACCGGGCGGCGAGCAGCTCGATCGCACCGTCCTCCACCTCGGGCGGATCGGCGATGCCGCGCTCAGGATCGGCAAGGGCGCGGCGCAGCAGCTCGGCCACCTGCTCCTGCCCCAGCCCGTTCAGCTCATATATCTGTGCGCGCGAGAGCAGCGCCGAGTTGACCTCGAAGTAGGGGTTCTCGGTCGTCGCCCCGATCAGGGTGACGAGGCCGTCCTCGACCGCGGGGAGCAGCGCGTCCTGCTGGGCCTTGTTGAAGCGGTGGATCTCGTCGAGGAAGAAGATCGTGTGTCTGCCCGCGCGCCGCCGCTCCTCGGCCCGGGCCAGCATCTCGCGCACCTCGGGCCTGCCGGCGTTGACCGCCGACTGCTCCTCGAAGGCGCCGTCGGCCGCCACGGCGACGATCCGCGCGATCGTCGTCTTCCCCGTTCCCGGCGGCCCGTAGAGGACCATCGAGTGCGGCACCCCCGACTCGATCGCGGTTCGCAACGCCGAGCCCGGCGCGAGCAGGTGCTCCTGGCCGACGAGGTCGTCCAGGGTCCGCGGCCGCATCCGCACCGCCAGCGGCGCCGTGGGGTCGACGGCGTCGCTTCCGCCTCCATCCCCCGCTCCGGTGTCGAAGAGCTGGTCGCTCACGCAACCGAGTATCCCCACGACGGAGGACGGGCGGCCGGTAACCTGCTCCGGGATGAGCGAATCGACTCCCACGGGGGAACCGGGATCGGGGGCCGCAGAGGTCCTGGATGACCTCACTGCGGCCGTCAACGGCGCCTCGGCCAACGGCTCCGGCCCGAGCAAGCCCGAGAAGCTCCGCCTCGGCGGCATGGCCCTGCGCAACGGACTGCTGATCCACGGGCCGACCTCGTGGGGCGCCGCGGCCCGTGCCAAGGACGGCTCGATCGACGTCGCCTCCGGCACCAAGCCCAACTTCGGCGGCAACAAGGTCGCGAAGGTCCCAGCCCTGCGCGGGCCCGTCCGCCTCGCCGAGGCGTTCGCGGTGATCCCGATCGCCCGCCTCGCAGTCCCGTCCTCCCGCCTGCCCTTCGAGGATCCGAAGGTGATCGGCGCCGGAATCGCCGCCACCTTCCTCGGGAACCTCGTCCGCGGCAAGGCCGAGCGCCCGAGCGCCGGCCGCGAGGGCGCCGCCGCGGTCGTCGGCCTGCTGCCCTCGCTGGTCGCTCTCAGCGGCTCCGAGCTCGCTGCCTACCACGCCGCCGAGCACAAGGCGATCGGCGGCTACGAGGAGGGGATCGACCCCGCCGAGATGCCGAAGGAGCATCAGCGCTGCGGCTCCAACCTGATCGCGCCGATGC
Organism: uncultured Conexibacter sp.; assembly: GCA_964641695.1. Classification (GTDB taxonomy): domain Bacteria; phylum Actinomycetota; class Thermoleophilia; order Solirubrobacterales; family 70-9; genus RHKX01. Next base: position 22,372 of record CAZXKG010000013.1, on the reverse strand, counting down.
TCGTCACCTCGGTCGCCGGCCAGCTGGTGGTAGACCGGCTGATCGACGAGCCGGGGCGGGTCGCGCGGGCGGTCAGCGCGCTGCTCGGCGTCTCACTCTCGGTCGAGCTCTTCGTCTACGCCGAGCGCCGCCCGGGGTCGGCGATCGGCCGCGCCATCCACTTCGCCGGCGACGCGATCCAGCGCCTCTTCGCCACCCGGGAACCGACCCCGGCGCAGCTCGAGGTCGGAGTCGCCGCGCTCGAGGCCGTCCTCGCCGCCGAGGCGGCGGGCGCCTCCGACTAAGCAAACCGGGCGTAGCTGCCGAAAGGGGGCACGTGGAGGCGATCATCGACATCGACTCGGTCCTGAGCGAGATCCAGCGATGGAGCCCGTTGATCATGCTGATCTTCATCGGGCTGCTGATCTACGTGATGTTCCGGATGCTGTCGGTGATGCCGCGGACCAAGCCGCAGGAGATCAAGGCATCGAAGCGCAGCGGCGTGAGGTGGAACGACATCGCCGGCGTCGAGGGGACGAAGGACGAGCTGCGCGAGGTGGTCGAGTTCCTCTCCGACCCAAAGCGCTTCCAGTCGCTGGGAGCGAAGGTGCCGAAGGGGATCCTCCTGCACGGGCCGCCGGGGACCGGAAAGACGATGCTCGCCAAGGCCGTCGCCCACGAGTCGGGCGCGAACTTCTACAGCCAGTCGGCCTCCTCGTTCGTGGAGATGTTCGCGGGGCTCGGCGCGGCTCGGATCCGCCGCCTGTTCAAGGAGGCGCGCGAGAACTCCCCGGCGATCCTCTTCATCGACGAGCTCGACGCGGTCGGAACGACGCGCGGCAGCGACGTCTCCGGGGAGCGCGACCAGACGCTGAACCAGCTCCTGGTCGAGATGGACGGCTTCAGCTCGAGCGAGAACATCGTCGTCATGGCCGCGTCGAACCTGCTCGAGAAGCTCGACCCGGCGCTACTTCGCCCGGGCCGCTTCGACCGGCAGGTCTTCGTCCCGCCACCGGATCTGCGCGGACGCGAGGCGATCCTCGGAGTCCACACCACGGGCAAGCCGCTGAGCCAGGACGTCGAGCTGCGCCGGGTCGCCCAGCACACCGCCGGTCTGACCGGAGCCGACCTCGCCAACCTCTGCAACGAGGCGGCGATCCAGGCGGGTCGGAACAAGCGCGACTTCATCATCCAGGCCGACTTCGACAACGCCTTCGAACGGGTGATCGCCGGGCTGCAGAGCCGCAAGGTGATCACCGACAACGAGAAGGAGATCGTCGCCTACCACGAGGCCGGCCACGCGCTCGTCTCGGAGCTGCTGCCGACGGTGGACAAGGTGCAGAAGGTCTCGATCGTCCCGCGCGGAAAGGCGCTCGGCTACACCCTCAACCTGCCGCAGGAGGATCGCTACCTGAAGTCCAGGCAGGAGCTGATCGACTACATGAAAGTGCTGCTGGGTGGGCGCGTGGCCGAGCAGATCCGCTTCGGCCGAGTCACCACCGGCGCTTCCGACGACCTCGGCAAGGTGACCACGATCGCGCGGTCGATGGTCTACGACTACGGGATGGGGACCTCGATCCGCTCCCATCAGGTTCCCGCCGACGACTGGAACGTCTCCGAGATGATGCGCCAGCGCCGTGACGAGGAGGTCACCGAGCTCTCGGAGGAGGCCTACCGCGGCGCCAACCGGCTTATCTCCGACCACCTCGACCTGCTCGAGGAGATCGCCAGCCGACTGCTGCGCGACGAGGTCGTCGAACGCGACGAGATCGTCTCGATCATGGCCGCGCACCGAGCCGACGCCTCGACGGGCGCGTCAGGCGAGCGTTCGCGCAGCGGACCCCATGAGGAGGACGTCATCTCATCCCTGGCAGAGCCAGGGCGCCGCCATCCACGACCAGCGTCTGACCGGTGATCCACGCGGCGCTCTCTCCACACAGGAAGACGATCGCCGCCGCGATGTCCTCCGGCTCGCCAAGCCGGCGCAGCGGCAACACGTCCGCCAGCTCGTTCTCGGCCGGCTCCCAAAGAGCACGGGCCATCTCCGTCTTGACCAAACCTGGGGCGACAGCGTTGACGCGCACCCGGGGGCCGAGCTCGAAGGCGAGCTGAGCAGTCAGATGGATCAGCGCCGCCTTGGTGGTGTTGTAGAAGCCGAGGTCGCTCTCGCTGCGCATGCCGCCGATCGAGGTGACGTTGATCACCGCCCCGCCGTCACGTTCACCCATCCCCGCCTCGATCGCCGCCCGGGTCCACGCGATCGGGCCGAACTGGTTGACGCGGAAGGTCTTCTCGGCGGGGCCGTAGTCGAGTCCGTTCAGCGGTCCCATGTAGGGGTTGGTGGCGGCGTTGTTGACGACGATGTCGAGGGCGCCGAACCGGTCGACGGCAGCCGCCACGCAGCGCCGCGCGTCCTCGGGATCGCCCGCGTTGCCGGCCGCGCTGAAGAGCTCGCCAGCAAGTCCCGAGGCAGACAGCTCCCGGACCGCCTCTCGCAGGGACTCGTCCTTGCGGGAGACGAGCGTCACGTTCGCACCCGCGGCGGCGAGCGCCTCCACGGTCGCCCGGCCGATTCCCCGCGACGCGCCCGTGACGAGCGCGCAACGGCCCGCCAACGTTCCCGGCGATGCCTGGACCGACGCGATCTCGCGCTCCAGATCCCGCCGATCGTCGGCCCGTGAACCGCGTGAGCTCACCGAGCACCCGCTTCGAGTCCGAGTAGCCGAGCGGCGTTCCCGCCCATCGCCGCGGCAAGCGCATCCTCGCTCAGATCCAGCGCCCGGAACTCCTCCACCGCTCGGCGGAAGCTGACCGTAGGCCAGTCGGTGGCGAGCATGACCTTGGGCGCCAACCAGTCGTTCATGACGTTCACGACCCTCTCCCAGGGACTGCCCGGCTCGCCCAGCTTCCGTGGCGCGATCGCACCGAACTCGAGATAGACGTTGGGGTGGCGCCACGCGACCGCGATCGCCTCGTCGAGCCACGGCCACCCCCCGTGGTTGAGCACGATCGGAAGCTCCGGGAAGGCGGCTGCGATCGCGTCCATCATCACCGGCTGGCCCAGGCTCATCGGGCGCGATCGCGCCAAGCTCATGCCGGTGTGGACCGTGATCGGCACGCCGCGCTCGGCGCAGGCTTCGAACAGCCACCGGCACTCGGGAGCGTCCGGCGCCATGCCACTCGCCCAAGGCTGGATGTTGATCCCGCGCAGCCCGAGTTCGTCCAGGGCGCGGGCGACCTCCTGCTCAGCTCCGTCCTCGGTCGGATCGATGCCGCCGAAGCCGACGTAGCGGCTCGGGTCGCGGGCGACGATCTCCTGGACGCGGTCGTTGAGCACCCGCGAGGGCGGCGACTCGATCTCCGCCTGCACGACGCAAACGTCGATCCCGGCGGCGATCGACTTCGCCTCCATCTCCTCGAACGTCGCCTGGATCTTCTCGTCCAGGTGATACTCGGCCACGTAGCGCTCCATCACCGCCGGCAGCTCGGCGGGAGGGTCGTCGGCGCCGTTGCGAAGGGGCGGGCGAACCCGGAAGTCGACGATCATGCCGTCACCTCCTCGGCGATCTTGCGCTCAGCTGCTCGCCCGCGCATCGCCACCTTGTCGATCTTGCCGGAAGCGAGCAACGGCCAGGCCCCCGGGGAGATCGGCCAGTAGCGCTTGGGGATCTTGTAGCCGGCGAGGCCGCGCTTGCAGATCGCACGGATCGCCTCGGCGTCGAACTCCGCTTGCGGAAGCATCTCCACGTAGGCGACGACCATCTCGGTCCACTCCTCGTCCGGGACCCCGACCACGCAGGCCTGCCGGATGCCCGGCACGTTCTCGCTCAGGTAGGTCTCGACCTCGAACTCGGAGACGTTCTCGCCGCCGGACTTGATCATGTTCTTGATCCGGCCCTCGTAGGTGAGGGTTCCGTTGACGCGCAGCCGGCCGATGTCGCCGGTGTGCAGCCAACCTTCCTCGTCGACTCCCGGATCCTCGAGGTAGCCGCAGAACAACGTCCACCCCCGGACCTGGATCTCGCCCTGACGATCGGCGGGCAGCACCTCTCCGATCTCGGGGTCCACGATCCGGACCTCGAGGCCCGGCAACGGTTCACCCACCGTTCCGCGGCGTTCCTCATCCGATCGATCCGGCCGCGCGATCGAGACACCCGAGCAGGCCTCGGTCAGCGCGTAGCTCGGGATCACCAGCTCCACCCCGGAGGCCAGCAGCCTGTCATAGGTCCGCGAGTCTCCCGCCAGACCCGCCTTCTCGAGCCAGCGATGACGCTCCGGCGCGTAGCCGTCGGCGCTCTCCACCTTGTGAAGCAGGGACTCGAACGCGGTCGTCACCGTGATTTGCTCGCGCTCGTACACGGCAAGCACCTCGGCGGCGTCGAAGTCGGGAAGCACCACCACCGCGGCCCCGGCCAAGTGCGCGGCGAGGAGGCCGTCGACGATCCCGCCGGTGTGGTGGATCGGCAGCAGCAGCAGGTAGCGATCGTCCGAGCCGAGCCGTAGTCCGCGACGGTAGTAGTGCGCGGTCCCGACCAGAGCGTGGTGAGGCTGCAGCGCGGCCTTCGGCCGTCCGGTGCTGCCACTGGTGAACATGATCATCGCGACTGCGGGATCGAGCGGCTTGCAGGGCGGGGGCTCATGAGCGTCCCACTCGACTGGCGTGACGGAGCCCGACGCCGTGCCGATCATCCCGATCCGGGGACGACGCTCCGGCGCGCAGGCGGCCGCAGCGGCGAGCACTGACTCTCGCGCCGCGTTGCGCTCGGTCGCGACGAGCAGATGCGAGGCGCCGCCACGCTGCAGGGCGTCGACGATCTCGGGCTCGGCCCAGTAGGGATTGAGGGGGAGCGCGACGGCTCCCACCGCCGAGACCGCGTAGAGCACGGCGACGCCGGTCACATCGCCGGTCGTCGAGATCGCCACCCTGCTGCCCGCTTCCACCCCGCCGGACTCGAACTCGGCGCACAGCGCCTCGACGCGCTCCTGCAGACCGGCGAAGGAAATCCGTTCCGTGCCGGCGACGACCGCATCGTGCCCGGGGAGATCGGCTGCAGAGCGGCTGAGCACCTCGTGAACCTGCAGACGCGGCCGCTCCTGCTCGGTCCAGACGTCGGCCTGCGCGCTCATCCCGGCACCCCGACCGTGAGCAGCTCGCACGGGGAGTCGACCAGGATCCGCTGTAGCGCGTCCTCCGGAACCCCGGTCGCCCGTAGCTGGGGAGCGATGTCCCGGAGGAAGTGGTCGTAGCCGTAGCCGCCGTAGGCCCGCAGACACGTCTTGAAAGCCGTGTCATGGGAGACCACCACTCGGTCCCCGTAGCCGTGCTCGAGCATCCACCGCAGGACCTCGACCCGATCGGTGTCGCGAGCCTCCGTCCACTCGATCGACTGCATGTCGTTCTCGAGCCCGAAGGTGTCGAGGCCCAGGTAGGCCCCGGTCTCCGCCATCGCCGCGATATAGCCGAAGTCGGGTTTGGCGGCGTAGTCGGCATGTCCGAGAACGATGCGTTCGGGCGACAACCCGCTCTCGGCCATCGCCTCGATCGCCCGCACGCCCTCCTGGCCGGAGGGCTCGAGGTGGATGTGCAGGGACACGCCGAACTCCACCGCCAGCACGGCGGCGACCCGGAGGTTCCGGGCCTCGACCTCAGTCATCGGGTCGCTCGTTCCCATCTCTCCGATGACCCCCGCCGGAATCCCCTCGTAAGGGCCCGCGCCGACGATCTCCGCTCGCAGGCGCTCCTCCACCTCCTCCTCCGCGGCGCCGACGAGATCCTCCGGCAGGTGCTCCTCTCGATACAGCCCGGCCGCGGCCACGATGTTGAGTCCGGCCCGCTCGGCGATCTCCGGCAGCAGCTCCCGCCGCTGACCCTCGACCCCGACACATCCCATCTCGACGACCGTGCGCCCTCCCGCCGCGGCCAGGCGCCGCAGCTCGGCGACCGCGAGGTCGTTGTCGTTGAGGACCGAGTTGTGCCGGCTGATCAGAGGGTCGCGTCGCAGAACACCGAGATTGGCCATTGAGACCGGCTGGTCGGCGACCTCTTCGCGCCAGGCGAAGCGCTCGGCAGGTGGATGACACCAGGGACGGATGTCGACGAAGATGTGCTCGTGCATCATCGTCGGGCCGAGCTCGCACGGATCGATTGCCCCGGCGACCGTCACGGCCTTACCTGGGGGGTGGGTGGGAGTGCTCATCGTCCTCTTTCCTACTCTCGCCTGCGCGCCTACCCGCCGAGGGTGAACCCACCGTCGACGACCACGCATTGTCCAGTCAGGAAGCTGCTTCGATCCGACAGCAGGAAGGTCGCCACGTCGGCGATGTCGTCTGGCTGGCCGAGCCGTCCCAACGGGATCCGCGTCGGCAGCTTCTCGATCCATTCCGGCGGGCCGACCCGCAGCAGCGGGGTGTCGATCGGCCCCGGCGCAACCACGTTCGCCCGGATGCCGCGGGGGCCAAGCTCGATCGCGAGCGTCCTGGCGAGGCCGACCATGCCGATCTTCGCGGCTGCGTAGCCGGCCATGAACCGCGAGCCGTAGATCGAGGTCGAGGAGATGAACACAATGCCGCCGCCACTCCCCATCAGCGGAACGCTCGCGCGGCAGATCCGGAAGGCCGATCCGAGGTGGACCTCGATGGCGGCATTCCAGTCCTCGTCGCTCATCGCCTCGACCGGAGCGTGCGGCGCGTTGCCCGCGACGTGCACGAAGCCGGAAAGCGCCGGGTGGGCGGCGGCGATCTCCTCGACCAGCGCGGCGGTTGCGTCGGCGTCGGCGAGGTCGCAGGGGTACACGGAGACGCCGGCGGCTCCCGCCAGCTCGTCCAGTCCCGGGCCCGGGAGGTCGCAGCCGATCACCTGGTGGCTTTCGGCCAGCAGCTGATCGAGGATGGCACGACCGATCGCCCCGGCGGCGCCGGTGACCAGGTACGGGCCTTCCGCCTTCACGCCGCCCCCGGCTTAAGGACGCAAGCACGTCCGCGATCTCGATCTCGTCTGGATGCGTTGAAGCGCATTGCTTTCTGCCTTTCGTAATTTCCCGACCGACGCGTCGGTCGGGTGGTACTGTACACACCTCCCGGCGACCGGGAGGTGACGGCTACGAGACCGGCTCGGGCCATGTGGAGGAAAGGAAGATGTCCCTGATGGCAACTCAAAGAGGGTGGATAACCCCGATCGCGGCATTCCTGCTGCTCGTCGGGGCGCTTGCTCTGGGCGCCTGCGGAAGCGACGAGGAGAACTCGGCCCCCCAGGCCGACAACGGCGCCGCCCAGACGGACACCGATTACCAAGCGGAGCTCGAGACGCTCTACGAGGGCACGCACGCCGAGCCCACCGGTGATCCGATCGAGCCCGAGGAGGGGATGAACCTGTGGGTCGTCTCGATCGGGCAGGAGGCGGAGGCCGCCCAGAACGCGGCGGAGGGTCTCGAGGAGAGCGCCGAGAAGCTGGGTTGGGATCTGACGATCTTCGACGGTCAGTTCGACCCCAACCGAACCTTGACCGGCATCAACCAGGCGCTGGCGGACAAGGCCGACGGGATCATCACCCTGTACGCCGACTGCCCGGCTCTGAAGACCGGCCTGCAGCGGGCCGACAAGGAGCAGGTGCCCGTGGTGGCCGTCGAGGGAAGCGACTGCAACGACCTCAACGAAGGTGACCCGCAGCTGTTCGACTACGTGGTCCGCTACAGCGGCGACGCCAGCTTCCGCGAGTGGATCACCGACTGGGGGCGGGCGATGGCGATCTGGGTGATCGCGCAGACCGAGGGGGACACGAACGCGATCGTGACCCGCGAGACGGACCTGGAGACGACGAAGCTACAGGCCGCCGGAACGATCGAGGAGCTCGAGGGTTGCGCGGACTGCGAGATGGAGGTGATCGATTTCGTCGGGGCGGACATCGGACCGCCGCTGCAGGAGAAGATCGAGCAGGCCCTGATCCAGAACCCTGACGCGAATGCCTTCGTCTCCGCCTACGACGCGATCCTCACCTCGGGTGGAGCGAACGCCCTGAAGGCGTCCGGCCGGGTCGACGAGATCGCGATCATGGGAGGCGAGGGGTCGGAGCCCGGCCTGCAGCTGATTCGAGAGAACGGCGGCAACGATGCCTGCATCTGCTATCCGACCAAGTGGGAGGGCTACGCGGCGGTCGACGCACTGGCGCGGTTCTTCCTCGGGGAGGATCCGGCGGAGACCAACTCCGGGATGGGGTTCCAGGCGGTCGACGCCGATCACAACATGCCACCCGAAGGGCAGGGATACGAGCCCCCGATCGACTTCGTGGCGGCCTACGATCGGCTGTGGGGGGTCGGATAGCCGCCGATCCAGCTGATCTCCGGGATCCCGGGACACGATGATGACCGAGCAACCGCGTGGTGCCGACGACGCCCTTCGGGTGAAGCATGTCTGTAAGGCGTTCGGCGCCACGCGGGCGCTGCGTGATGTCTCGTTCGAGCTTCGGCGGGGCTCGATCCATGCCCTGCTGGGCGGCAACGGGTCCGGGAAGTCGACCCTGATCAAGACCCTCGCCGGCGTTCAGCAGGCCGACGAGGGACACGCCGAGATCGACGGCGTGGAGTACGACCTGCGTTCCCTGACCCCCGGGGACGCGAGGGCTGCCGGGCTGCACTTCGTCCACCAGCAGCGCTCGACGTTCGCTGACCTAACGGTGGCCGAGAACCTCGGTATCGGCCACGGCTTCGAGACGACGTTCGGGTTTCGCATCCCCTGGCGCCGGACGCGCGGGCGGGCGGCTGAAGTCCTGGCTCGCTTCGAGATCGACGCCCACCCCGATCAGCCGCTCGGCGAGCTGCGGCCCGCCACGCAGACGATGGTCGCGATCGCCCGGGCCCTCCAGGACCAGGAGGACGCGAGCGACGGGATCCTGCTCCTCGACGAACCAACCGCCTCGCTGCCGGCGGCCGAGGTCGAGGGCCTCCTCGACGCTCTGCGGCGCTACGCCGCCGCCGGCCAGACGATCCTCTACGTCACCCACCGCCTCGACGAGGTCTTCGCGATCGCCGACCGCGCGACGTTGCTGCGCGACGGCGAGCTCGTCGACACCGTCGAGCCGCGAACGCTCGACCACGACCGGCTGATCGAGCTGATGATGGGCAAGGCGGTGGCGCGCGCCCAGCGCGCGCGCAAGCACGGCGGTGGCGGCGGCGTGGTCCTGGAGCTGCGCGGGCTGAGCGGGGGCGCCCTCGAGCCGACGAACCTAACGACCCACGCCGGGGAGATCGTCGGCATAGGCGGGCTGCTCGGATCAGGGCGATCCTCCCTGCTGAAGACTCTGTTCGGGGTGATCCCCGCCCGCGGCGGCGAGCTCCTGCTCGACGGACATCCCCACCGGGTTACTCGCCCTTACGAGGCGATGCGCGCGGGGATCGCCTACGTGCCCGAGGATCGGGCCGGCGACGCCGCCTTCAACGAGCTCACCGTCGAGGAGAACCTCTCCATCACCGTGCTCGAGCGCTTCTGGAAGCGGGGTCACCTGAGCGGGCGGGCAGCATCCCGCAACGCGAACGAACTGCTCGACTCGTTCCTGATCACAGCTGCCTCAGAGATCGCACCGCTCTCGTCGCTGTCAGGCGGGAACCAGCAGAAGGTGATCTTGGCCCGATGGCTGCAGCGAAACCCCAGGGTGCTGCTGCTCGACGAACCCACCCAGGGCGTCGACGTCCGCGCCCGCGCCGAGATCTACGAGCTGATCGACCGGGCGACGGCGGCCGGCGCGACCGCCCTGGTCGTCTCCTCCGACTTCGAGGAGCTCGCGGCGATCTGCGACCGCGCGCTGATCTTCAGAAGGGGGCGGCTCGTCAGCGATCTGACGAGCTCCGACATCGATGCGGACCAGCTCAACCGGCTCGTCCAGGCAGGAGGAACCACGTGAACACCCCCAACCCGATCCCGGCCGAGGACCCTCGCAAGGATCCGGCGCCGGCGAGCGGGTACAAGCGTCGGCGCCAGCCCTTCAACTACTACCTGGAGGCCTACGCGTTCGTCGGCTTGCTGCTTGCGCTGGCGATCTTCTTCAGCGTCTTCCCCGAGACCTCTGACACGTTCCCGGGCAGCGCCAACATCCAGACCCTGATCAGCAGCAACTCGGTGCTGGCCGTGATCGCGCTCGCGGCGCTGGTCCCCCTCGTCTGCTACGAGTTCGATCTCTCGGTCGGGGCGATCGCGGGGATCTCCTCGATCTACGTGGCCGATGCACTCTCGCACGGCACGTCGATCCCCGTTGCCATCGTGATCGGGATCGGGATCGGGGCGTCGGTCGGGCTCGTCAACGCGCTCCTGGTCACCCGCGCTCGGGTCAACGCGGTGATCACGACGCTCGGCATGTCGATCGTCCTCGCCGGCGCCATCAACATGAAGACGAGCGGCTCGGCGATCACCGGCAACATCCCGGCGGCCCTGACCGACTTCGGCACCGGCACGACGTTCGGCATCCCCCGTCCCGCGTTCGTCCTCGCCCTGGTTGCCGTGCTCGTCTACTACCTGCTCACCCACACCCCTTACGGGCGATACCTGTATGCGTTCGGGTCCAATCGAGGCGCCGCCAAGCTGGTCGGGATCCGTACCAACCTGCTGCTCGGCTCCACCTTCCTGATCTCAGGCAGCCTGGCTGGCGCCGCCGGCGTCCTGCAGGTAGCGCGCGCCGGCAGCGCCGATCCTCGGATCGGCGACTCGTTCACGCTGCCGGCACTCGCCGCGGCCTTCCTCAGCGCGGCGGCGATCAAGCCCGGCCGATACAACGTCGCCGGAACCCTGGTCGCGGTCTTCTTCCTCGCGGTGCTCAACAGCGGCCTCAACCTCGCCGGCGCGCCGGAGTACGTCAACCTCTACCTGAACGGCGCGGCGCTGATCGTCGGTGTCGCCCTGGCAGTGCGACTCGGAAGGCGACGCGACGCAGCCCTTTAGGAGGGAGATCGCGCAGCCGGCTCAGTTCGTGGGATCGAGGACGAGCTTGCCCGTCGTCCGCCGCGCCCGGATGTCGACGTGCGCCCGGGCGGCTTCGGCAAGTGGGTAGACGCCGCCCCCGATCACCCTCAGCTCCCCCCTTTCGACGAGCATGAAGAGCTCCTCGAGGACGTCGCCGAACTGCGCACGCTCGTCGGCCAGATGGAGCAGGTAGAAGCCGCTGACGCTCCGCGAGTGCCGCAGCAACGACCTCGTCGAGGGGGCGTTGGGCTCCATCGTGGCGATCCCGTAGCTGACGATGCGTCCGAAGTTGGCGAGTGCCCTGTAGGAGGCCTCGAACACCGCGCCGCCGGACATGTCGAAGACAACGTCGACGGGCGACCCTCCATTCGCCTCGAGCAAACGCTCAGTGAGGCCTTCCGGAATGGCGTCGAGTGCCGCATCCGCGCCCAATTCGAGCGCCAAGGCCCGCTTGTCGGGAGTCGACGCGGAGGCGATGACCCGGGTGGCTCCAAGGGGCTTCGCAAGCTGCACGGCCAACGATCCCACACCGCCTGCCGCCGCGTGGATCACGACCGACTCACCGGACTGGACCCGCCCCGCGGTTCGGTGCAGATGCCAGGCGGTCAGGCCCTGGATCAGCAAGGCGACGGCGGTCTCGTCGGAGATCCCATCCGGGATCGGGAAGGTCAGCTTCGCCGGCGCGACCGCGAGCTCCGCGTAGCCGCCGGTCATGGTCAACGCGACGACCCGCTTGCCGGTGTCCGCATCGACGCCGGCGACCTCCATCCCGGGGATCATCGGCAGCTCCATCGGATAGGCGTAGGTGTCCGAGCGGGCGTGCGTGTCAGCGAAGTTGACACCCGCACGACGCACCTCGATCAGGACGTCGTCCGGTCCGGGAACGGGATCCGGCAGCTCGACGAGGCGTAGGACCTCGGGTCCGCCGAACTCCTCGACCTGGATCGCGCGCATCCCTATCCCCCTGCGGGAGCTGCTTGCTGCAGGCTCTGGTCGACCTCTGTCATGAGCTCCTGGACGAGCCCCGTGCTGCGCCGAAGATCGTAGTCACGGACAACTTGCATGAGCTGAGCGGAGCCCGAACCCTCGCCGTGAAGCGTCGCCACCTGCGTCCAACCTCCGAACTCGGAGGCGGTCAGGTCACGGATCACCTGCAGCAGCGCCCAGCGCTCACGGCCGCCGACGCCGGCGCGGCCCGCGAGGTACTTCTCGAGTACCGGGCCGACCTCCGGGTGGGCCATGTCCTCGGCGCCCGGCGCGGTGACGAGCAGCCCGCCGGCGAGGTCCTGAAGCAGCGCAACGGCCTGGTGGAACCCGGAGGAGAAGTGATACTTGCCGGCGTTGTTGGCGATCGAGTCGGGGATCGCGAGACCGCAACGGTCGACCCTCGAACGGTGGGCGGCGGCGAGACGTGCGGTGCGGACCAGCTCCACGTAGACGATCAGCTGACCGAGCTTCTCCCGGGCTCCCGTCGAGCGCTGTAGACCGAGCTGATCGATGACCAGCGCGGCGGCGCCGATCATCACCTCGAGCGAGGGTGGCTTGTATGAGATCGCCGTGAAGCGGTGGAAGTTCGCGAATGCCGCAGCCACCGGCCCGGCGAGCTCCGCCTCTCCGCAGAGGAAGACCCTCTCCCAGGGCACTCGGACGTCGTCGAAGACGGTCAACGTCTCAACTTCGATGTTGCGATCGGAGATCGGCTGCTCGGCGGGCGGCGCTCCAGGGAAAGGGTGAGCGATCAAGGTCAACCCCGGGGTCTCGGGGGGGATCGCGAAGGCCACCGCGTAGTCGCTGTCGGCCTCGGTCATCGCCCGGCAGGGGATGCAGACGATCTCGTCGGCCGCCGGCGAGGCGGTGGTGTGGGCCTTGGCGCCGCGCACGACGATCCCCTCCGCGTCGCGATCGACGACCCGCAGGTAGAGGTCGGGGTCGGGCTGCTCCGCGGGGCGAAGCGAGCGATCCCCCTTCGCGTCGGTCGCAGCCAGGGCGACGCCGAGATCGCCGGCCGCGCAACGAAGCCGGAAGGCCTCGATACGTTGAGCGTAGGTGGGGTCCTCGCGATCCGCCATCACCTGCTCGAGGCCGAACAGGACATCGGAGCCAACCGCCTGGATGATGTTGAAGGTCGAGCGGGAGCGACTGGTCGCGGCCTCGATCAGGTCGCCGCGCCGAGCGAGCTCCGCAGCGTCGGTGGGACGACGCCAGAAAGCCGAGCAGATCTCACCGTCGAGCGCCGGCTCCTCGTAGGCCCAAAGCCCGACCGGACCTGCATCGCGCTCGTCGAAGAGACCCGCCGCATGGTCGACGGTGCGACCCAGGGCCTCGTGAGAGGTGACGTCCTCGACCAGCTCCCCGCGATAGACGATCCGCCGCTTGTCACGGAGGCCTTCCTTGAACTCAGCAGAACTCCGAAGTCCCACCTGATCCTCCTTTCTCGAGGCGTTGCGCCTGCGGGCATTACCGACCGACTCGTCGGTCGGCTATACTTTACACATCCTGGCCGCCTGGGACTCCCGAGCCCTCGGGATCGCATCGCCGTCGGATATAAGGAAAGCGTTCGTAACTCGGGAGAGCGTCAGATGCGCCCGCGGCGAGTAGGAGTTCCGACGAACTGTGATGGCTGATTCGAGATCTAGTTCACGCCCCACCGTCGCCCCACCGCGACGATCCGCCCATGGAGAGCGTCAGCGTGAACTCGTGGTACGACGGGCCGCCGAGCTGTTCGACGAGGTTGGCTATGGCGAGACGCGGATGGAGGAGATCGCCGCCGCCGCCGACATCCGCAAGGCGACCCTCTACCACTACTTCAACGGCAAAGAACAACTCCTGCTTCTGATTCATGAGCAGTTCATGGAACTGCTCATGAGCCGGGTCGAGGCGCGCGCCGAGACTGCGGCGAACCCCACGGAGTTCCTCCGTGGGGTGGTCGAGGACATCGTCAAGACCGTTCACGACTACCCACATCACGTACGCGTCTTCTTCGAGCACTACCGGCAACTACCCGAACCAGAGCGGTCCGCGCTTCGCGTCACCCGCGACCGCTATGCCAAGCTCGTCGAACAGGCGATCGAGAACGGGATGAGAACAGGAGAGTTCCGGAAGATGGACCCGCGGTTGGCGATGTTCGCCTTCTTCGGTGTCGTCAACTGGACGTACACCTGGTACCGCCCCGACGGCGAGCTCTCGATGAGCGAGCTCTCCGACTTCATCTGGGAGTTCGCCCGCCGCGGCCTGACCTGAACACGAGAACGCGTTTCCCCTGCCGCTGGTCGAAGCTGCCTTAGACTCCCCGCCGTGCTGGACCGAATCGATCACGTCGGCATCGCCGTCGATGACATCAACGCCGCCATCGAGCTCTACGAGACGACGCTGGGGATGCCGCTCGTCCACCGCGAGACCGTCACCGAGCAGGGCGTCTACGCGGTGCTGCTGGACGTCGGCGACGGCCACGTCGAGCTGCTGGCACCGCTCGGGCCGGACACCCCGGTCGGGAAGTTCCTGGAGAAGAACGGCCCCGGGCTGCATCACGTCGCCTACGCGGTCAGCGACATCGACGCGACCTTGGCGAAGCTGGCCGCCGACGGCGTCAGGCTGATCGACCGCGAGCCGCGGATCGGGATCCGCGGCAGCAAGGTCGCCTTCGTCCATCCGAAGTCCACCGGTAGCGTGCTGACCGAGATCGTCCAGCCCGCCCACTGATCACGAGCACCGCACCGACCACCGCGACCCAGGAGCCGAGATGGCAACCACCACACAACGGATCGAGATCGGCTTCGAGGGAGGCCCCGTGGTCGAGCTGCGGCTCGACGACGCGGCGCTGGAGAGCATCCGCAGCGGCCTCACCGGCGGGGGCTGGCAGCGAGTCAGCACCGAGGACGGCGACGTCGACCTGAATCTCGATCGGATCGTCTTCTTGAAGACCGCATCCTCACCGACCAAGGTCGGCTTCTAGCTCTTGGCGCTGAGCCTTCTCGAGCGTCCTTCCCCCCTCCGTCCGCCTCCCCCCGCCGAAGAGCGGCGGCGGCTGCGGCGTCGTGCCTCGGCGCGGCGGAGCTCATTCAGCCGGGGGATCGTCGCGCTCGGGCGCGCGGATCAGGCGCTGCTGCTGGCGCTGCGCACGCGCGGGCACTCCGCTCCGCTCGAACGCGGGATGCGGACGCTGGGCGTCTTCGGCGAGTACGGGGTTGGCTGGGCGCTGCTCAGTCTGGCCGGCGCCGCGACGCGCCCCGCGGACCGCGGGCGCTATCTCCGAGCCGCGGCCGTCGCTCCCGCGGCGGTCGGCATCAACACCCTGGTCAAGCTGATGGCCGGCCGCAAACGCCCGATCATCGACGGCCACCCGCCGCTTGGTCCGGCACCCACTCAGCTCTCCTTCCCCTCCGGCCACACGACCTCGGCGTTCGCCGCCGCCACCGCCCTCAGTCGCGTCCACCGCCGGCTGCTGGTTCCCTCGTTCGTGCTCGCCAAGCTGATCGGCGTCGGCCGACCGTACCTGGGCATGCACTACCCCAGCGACGTGCTGGCGGGGGCGATGCTCGGCTGGACGATCGGCCGCGCCTGGCCGCTCGGCCGCGGCCGCGGGCCAGATCGATCGCGGGACGCCTCCACCGCCAGCAACGCCACCGCCTCCGAGGAGGAACACGTATGAAGGTCGGGATCGTCGGCATGCCGAACGCCGGCAAGTCCACCCTGTTCAACGCGCTGACCGAGGCGGGAGCGGAGGCCGCGGGCTACCCGTTCACGACGATCGAGCCGAACGTGGCGATCGCCCCCGTCCCCGACCCCCGGCTCGACGAGCTGGCGGCGGTACTCGACTCCAGCCCGGTCGTGCACGAGTCGCTGGAAGTCCACGACATCGCCGGACTGGTCAAGGGCGCCCACGCCGGCGAGGGGCTCGGCAACCAGTTCCTCGCCTCGATCCGCGAGGTCGACGCGATCTGCCACGTCGTCCGCGCCCACTCCGACTCCGGCGTCCCCCATCCCGACGGGACGGTCGACCCGGTCGCCGACGCGGAGATGGTCGAGGCCGAGCTGATGCTCGCCGACCTCGAGACCGCGACCCGGCGGCTCGATCGCGTCGCCAAGCAGGCGAAGACGCTCGACAAGGACGCGATGGCCGAGCGCGACTGGCTCGAGCAGGTGGTCGCGGCGCTCGAGCGCGGGGAGCCGGTGCGGTCGATCCCGGTGCCCGAAGCGGTCGGCCCCGCCGGGCCTCAGCAGCTGCAGGCGCTCACCTCCAAGCCCGTCCTCTACATCGCCAACGTCGACGAGGGCGTCGAGCAGGCTCCGGCGGCCCTGCTCGAGTACGCCCGCGGGTCGGGAGGCGACGCGATCGCCCTCAGCGCGAAGATCGAGGCTGAGCTGGTCGAGCTCGACGACGAGGACGCGGCGGCGATGCGGGAGGACCTCGGACTCGCCGAGTCCGGCCTGGGCCGGATGGTCCGTGCCGCCTACTCGCTGCTCGAGCTGATCAGCTTCTTCACCGCCGGCACCGGCAACGAGGCCCGCGCCTGGAGCCTGCGACGGGGCGAGACCGCCTGGCACGCCGCCGGCAAGATCCACACCGACATCCAGGACGGGTTCGTCAAGGCCGAGGTGATCGCCTGGGATCTGCTGGTCGAGAAGGGCAGCTACGCGACCGCTCGCGACGAGGGTCTGCTGCGGATCGAGGGACGCGACTACGTGATGCACGACGGCGAGGTTCTCACCGTCAAGCACACGTAGCGCCCGACGGCTGGTTCCGCCCACCCGTCCCCCTCAGCTGGAAGCTGGGCTACCGAACATCAATAGGCTCGCGCCCGGATGTCCCCCACCACCGTCCGCTTTCCGTCCGTCCCCCCCGAGGCGGGCCACTACGAGAGCATCTACATGAAGGCCTCACCCCCCGAGGGAGGGCGGTCGCTGTGGGTGCGTCACACCGTGCACAAGCGTCCCGGCGAGGAGCCGACCGCGGCGGTCTGGATGACCTACTTCACCGCCAACGGCAAGCCACCGCTGGCGATCAAGCGGCAGGTCGAGACGACGGAGATCTCGACTCCCCGGAGCGCCTACCTGCGCGTCGGCGAATCGGAGATCGGCCCGGGGCGGATGATCGGCCAGGTGCGATCCGGCGAGCGCGCGGCGAGCTGGAACCTGCGCTTCAGCGACCTCCATCCGCCGTTCCGTCACCTACCCAAGGATTGGATGTACGAGCGGTCTCTTCCCCGGACCAAGGCGATGAGCCCTCACCCGGCGGCGATCTTCGACGGCATCCTCGAGGTCGGTGGCGAGCGGGTCGACGTCGAGGCGTGGCCGGGGATGGTCGGACACAACTGGGGGGCGGAGCACGCCGATACCTGGATCTGGCTCAGCGGGCGCGACCCGGAAGGCCGGCCCGGCGATCACATCGACCTGACGATCGGCCGGATCCGCGTCGGCGGGATCCTGACCCCGTGGATCGCCAACGGCCAGATCGTCGTCGACGGCGCGGCCCACAGGCTGGGCGGGATCGGACGCCTCCTCGCGACGAGGGTCGACGCGAGCCCGACCGGGGCGCAGTTCCGGATCCCCGGGCGCGGGATCACCGTCGACGGCACCGTCGGCGCCCCCTCCCACCGGTTCGTCGGCTGGGTCTACTCGGACCCCAAGGGCGGCAGCCACCACGCGCTCAACTGCTCGGTGGCCGACCTCGAGCTGCGCGTCCGGCTCGGCGACGGCGGCGAGCGGCGGACCCGCCTGGAGCGGGAAGCGGTCTACGAGCTCGGGACCAGGGAGACGGACCACGGCATCCCGATGCAGCCGTTCGCCGACGGCTGAACGGCGCGACGCGACGCGGTGTCGGGAGGGACCGCCGGCCGCGAGAGGACGGGGGCCGACGTCGTCGCCTCGAGGGCTCGATCCCGCTCGCCGGCCCCACTGGAGCTCGGCGACCTGGAGAAGCAGAGCCGCGTGACTTGCCCGGCGCGGGCGGGGGCTCCCACCGGAGTAGTGTGCCGCGGGTAGGAAACCTGGGGAGAACGAGGGAACGAAGGAGATGGCTGAGGTGTTAGAGCAGCAGGTGATCGACGGGGTCCAGAAGCGACTGCTGATCGACGGGGAGTGGCGGGACGCCGCCGGTGGCAAGACCTTCGCGGTCGAGGATCCGGCGAGGGGCGAGACGCTCTGTGAGATCGCCGACGGTGGCGAGGCGGACGCTCGGGCGGCGATCGATGCGGCGGCGGCGGCGCAGCAGAGCTGGGCCGCGACGACGCCGAACGCCCGCTCGGAGATCCTCCAGAAGGCGTTCGAGCTGATGGGGGAGCGCGCCGAGGAGCTGGCGCTGCTGATGACCCTGGAGATGGGCAAGACCCTCGCCGAATCCCGTGGCGAGATCGCCTACGCGGCCGAGTTCTTCCGCTGGAACGCCGGCGAGGCCCTGCGCACCGACGGCTACTACAAGCCTGCCGCCAACGGGACCGGACGCGTGCTGGTGATGAAGCAGCCGGTCGGCCTTTGCTACTTCATCACCCCCTGGAACTTCCCGACCGCGATGGGGACGCGGAAGATCGGGCCG
>CAZXKG010000013.1:0-3908 GCA_964641695.1 uncultured Conexibacter sp. | reverse complement strand
GCCGGCGATCGCCGCGGGCTGCACGATGGTGGTCAAGCCGGCGCAGAAGACGCCGCTCTCGATGCTCGCGCTCGCCTCGCTGCTGGAGGAGTGCGGGCTGCCTGCGGGCGTGCTGAACGTGGTCACGGGGACGTCCTCGGGAGCGATCTCGAAGCCGATCATCGGCGACCCGCGGCTGCGCAAGCTGAGCTTCACCGGCTCCACCGAGGTCGGCAAGAAGCTGATCGCCCAGGCGGCCGAGGGCGTGCTCAAGGTCTCGATGGAGCTGGGCGGCAACGCTCCCTTCGTGGTCTTCGAGGACGCGGACCTGGACGCTGCCGTCGACGGCGCGATGATCGCCAAGATGCGCAACGCCGGTGAGGCGTGCACGTCGGCGAACCGCTTCTACGTGCACGAGACGGTGGCGGAGGAGTTCGCCCAGCGGCTGGCGGAGCGGATGGGGTCGCTGCGGTTCGGACGCGGGACCGAGGACGGCGTCAACGTCGGGCCGCTGATCGACGAGGAGCAGCGGACGAAGGTCGAGGAGCTGGTCGACGACGCCCTGGCCAAGGGCGCGAAGGCGCTCGTCGGCGGCGCTCGTCCGGAGGGCGCGGGCTACTTCTTCCCCCCGACCGTGCTCAACGCGGTCAGCGACGACGCGCGCGTGCTCGACGAGGAGATCTTCGGCCCAGTCGCCCCGATCCGGACGTTCCGGACCGACGAGGAGGCGGTGACCGCCGCCAACGCGACCGAGTACGGGCTGGTCGCCTACGTCTACACGCAGGATCTGAGCCGCGCACTGCGGATCTGCGAGGCGCTGGAGACGGGGATGATCGGCCTCAACCAGGGACTGGTCTCGAACGCCGGCGCCCCCTTCGGCGGGATCAAGGCGTCAGGGATCGGCCGCGAGGGCGGGAACGAGGGGATCGCCGAGTTCCTCGAGACGAAGTACGTGAACGTGGCCTTGTGAAGTTGGGGTAGGCCCCCGGGAGAGGTGCGGGGATCCCAGCCCGGGGGCCACTCGCTTCGCTCGGGCTGCGGTCCCCGGTCGGGAACCCCCGCACCTCCCCCTACGTCTGCTCCGGGTTCCGGGGCACGGTCACTGATGTTGAGCGGGGTTCCCCGTCGTGAGCTGGTCAGCGTCCCAGGTAGCACTGGTGGTAGGGCTCGGCCATCCAGAAGCCCGTTGCCTCTTCGATCGAGGTTGCGACCGGGGCTGAGAGCTGCTGCTGGACCTGCTGCTTGGACTGCTCGGCGGCCTCGGCCTGCTCGGGGGTGTGGGTGAAGATCACCGTCCGGTACTGGTCGCCGACGTCGGGACCCTGGCGGCTGACCTGCGTGGGGTCGTGCATCGCCCAGAAGCGGGCGAGCAGCTCCTCGTAGGAGACCTGGGCCGGGTCGTAGGTCACCCGGGTCACCTCGGCGTGTCCGGTCGCGCCACCGCAGACCTGCTGGTAGGTCGGGTCCTCGACGTGCCCGCCCTCGAAGCCGACGGCGGTGTCGAGCACGCCGGGCACCTGGCGGAAGAGGGCCTCCGGCTTCCAGAAGCAACCGGCGCCGAACGTCGCGACCTCGGTCTGCTCGGGCATCGGCTTTCCCTGGGCGCTCTCGGTGAGGGTCATCGCGGGCTCCTTCTCTCGGTGTTCCCCTGCGGTGGGTTGGGTATGAAGGGATGATGTCAACCGGCCAAAACCGACCTACCCGCTCAAGGTGGCCGCGGGCGACGACGATGAGCGGAGTGCCATGTACGTGATGCAGTTCGTCAACTCGGTCAGGAAGGCGCAGGGGCACGACCCCCTGGAGAACCTTCCCGCGCCCGGGGCCGACGGCAGCACGTCACTGGAGCTGGCGATGGGTTGTCGCCTGCAGCCGGGCCTGATGAAGCTGTCGAGCCCCCAGGCGGCAGCCGCGACGGCTGAGGAGACGGGACTGCCGGTGGGCGTGGACCGGGTATCGGTCGGGCTGCCCAGCGCGTTGGATCCCTACGCGCGCAGCCTCCACGCCGAGCGAACCGGAGAGTCCGACCCGCCGCTCGCCGGCGGCTACCTGTAGCGAGCGACAGACGCTCCTGCCACTCGTCGACCTCGAAGCAGCCGTCGCCCGGCCTGATGCGTTCTGGTCGGTCACACTCCTTCACGCTTTCGGCACATGGCTATACCCACGCGTACGCGTTCGTCGGTGAAGCTGCTCTCCCAGTCATGCGCACCGAGCGGCCCGCAACTCACGATTATTCGTCGTTACGAGCCACTCAGCTGCAGCGGGAGATCCTCCGCGTCGCTTCGCGCCAGCATCAGCTCATCACCAGCGCCGAGCTGGGCGAGCTGGGACTGCCGGCGGAGCGCGTCTCATACCGCCTGCGGACGGGTCGCCTCTTCCAGATGTGGAAGGGCGTCCACTCGGTAGCCCCCCCGCCCCACCCACCTGCGCGCTGGCTGCTCGCTGCGACGCTCGCATGTGGCAAGAGCGCGGTTGCAAGCGATTGGTCCGCCGCCTGGCTGTTCGGGATGGCAACCAAGCTGGTCCGGCCCATCCACATCTCCTCCGCGCGTGGATCGGGGCGGCGCCGCAGGGGGATCGTCGTCCACCGGTACGAGATCGAGCCGAAGGACATCACCCGGAGGCATGGGACTCCCTGTACGACGCCCGCCCGGACGATCCTCGACCTCGCCGCCGGTGTGGAGCGTGAGCGCCTCGAGGAGATCCTGCTGGAGGCGCACTCGAGGCGGATCGTGAACGTCCGGCGCCTCTACGAGCTCGCCGATGGACATGCGGGCCGACGAGGCATCCGCAACCTGCATGCGGTGCTCGGCCAGGGGTTGAGCCTGACGCGGAGCCGTGCGGAGATCCGGTTCAAGCAGGCATGCCGCCTCCACCGCTTGCCGGAGCCACGAGTCAACGCCAAGATCCGAGTCGAAGGCAGCGTCTTCGAGGTCGACTTCATCTGGGACGAGCACCGCCTGGCGATCGAGCTCGATGGATACGCGTTCCACGGCTCGAGGACCCGGTCCAACAGCGACCGGGACCGCGACCAGCTCCTGTCGATCGCGGGCTGGCGAATCGTCCGCTTCACCCGCGATCAGCTGATCGAGGATCCGGGTGAAGTCGCCAGGAGGGTCGATGCTCTCCTCGTCCGCCCAGCTTCGAGCTGAGTGGCCCGCAACTCACGATTATTCGTCGTTACGAGCCACTCACGCGGCTCGGCCTCTCGAGTCCTCAGCCGTGCGGGCGGGCCATGCCGATGAAGTCCAGTGCCTCCTCGAGGATCGCCTCGTCGACGCCCTTCTCGGTCGCTACCTCGCGGACCGTGCGTCCTGAGGCTGCGGCCTCCTTGACGATCTCGGCCGCGCTGTCGTAGCCGATGTGCGGGTTGAGGGCGGTCGCCACCTGCAGGGTGGACTCGGCGTGCTTGCGCAGCATCTCCTCGTTCGGCTCGATGCCGGCGACGCACTTGGTGTCGAGCAGGCGGCAGCCGGCGGCGAGCAGCTTGATCGAGTCGAGCAGGTTGCGAGCGATCAGCGGCACGCGCACGTTGAGCTCGAACTGGCCCTGGGCGCCGCCGAGGGTGATCGCGGCGTCGTTGCCGATCACCTGGTCGCCGATCTGGATCAGAACCTCGGGAATGACCGGGTTGACCTTGCCGGGCATGATCGAGGAGCCCTTCTGCAGCTCCGGCAGGCGGATCTCGGCGAGGCCGGCGCGCGGGCCGGAGCCCATCAGCGCCAGGTCGTTGGCGATCTTGATCAGCGAGACCGCCAGCACCTTGAGCGCGCCCGAGAGCTCGACCAGGGAGTCGCGGTTGGCCTGCGCCTCGAAGCGGTCGGTCGGGGCGGAGATCTGCAGCCCGGTGTCGCGGGCGATCTTGTCGCGGACGCGGTCTGAGAACTCGGGGTGGGTGTTGATCCCGGTGCCGGTCGCGGTGCCGCCGAGCG
>CAZXKG010000012.1:29641-42266 GCA_964641695.1 uncultured Conexibacter sp. | reverse complement strand
TGATCGCCTGACGGATCCACCACGTGGCGTACGTGGAGAACTTGAAGCCCTTGCGGTAGTCGAACTTCTCGGCGGCGCGGACCAGGCCGAGCGTCCCCTCCTGGATCAGGTCGAGGAACGGCAGGCCCTGGTTGCGGTAGTTCTTGGCGATCGAGACGACGAGTCGGAGGTTCGACTCGACCATCTTCTCCTTCGCCGCCAGGTCGCCGCGCTCGATCCGCTTCGCCAGCGAGACCTCCTCGGCCGCTGTCAGCAGCCGGACCTTGCCGATGTCCTTGAGGAAGAGCTGCAAGGAGTCGGTCGTCATGTCCGGCTTGAGATCGATCGTCGTCTTCGCGCGACGCTTGCCGCGCTTGCCGTCGTCGCGCTCCGGCGTCGCCGTCTGCGCGGGGTCGACGTCCTCGACCAGCTCGATCCCGGACTTCTCGAGGTGCCCGTACAGCTCCTCGATATCGCCTTCGTCGACATCGACCTCGGAAACCGCGGTTGCGATCTCGCCGAAGGTCAGCACTCCGACCTGCTGTCCCCGGGAAAGCAGGTTCTTGACTTCTTCGAGTTCTTGAAGCTCAGCTACAAGCATCCGCGTCCTATTGCTCCGTTCTTTCGTCTCCGGCGGCTCGCGCGTATCGCGAGTCCGCCTCCAATCCTTCTAATCGGGCACCGAGGCCCTCAACATGAGTCGCAGTCGATGAGCCGGGACCGATCAAGCTCACCGTTCACCGCACAGCTTTCAGCCGACAGCGCCATCGGCAGAGTTCCCGCGGCCCTTCATTTTACGTGCTTCACTTTCTGAAGTCAATGCTTATGACGGTCCTTGGCACGAGCACCCAAGCGCCGGTGGGCACCCGTCCGCGGAGTCTCTACCCAGATACGCCCGCTTTCATGCATCGGATCGCGCAAGTTCGCGGCGGGACGCCGGGATGAAACTTCCCTACCAGGCGGCGTTCGTCCGAGAAACCCGCTGAAATAGCCTCATGAGCGCGATCGACGACGGTTCGGACGCCCCCGACTCCAACGCGGGAAGCGGCTCGGATGACGTCTCGGCGGGGGTCGGCGGCGGGATCCTCGGCAACCTGCCGAACACCAGACCAGCGGTGCGGAGCCCCAGAAGATCGGTGAAACGCAACGAGGGCGGGGGCGGAGATACGTCACACAAGAGCGGGGCGACGGGCGCGAGGACCCCGCCCGCGCCTGGTCGCGGTGGGATCGGCGGCCTGCCCGAGGCGGCCCCGGAAGATGCCGAGAGCGGCTCTGAGCTCGAGGCGCTCGCGCGCGGCGGCCTCGCCGCGGCCGGCGCGGCGGCGACGGTCGGCCTGCGGATCGCCGGGCGCGCCGCGGCTGCCCTTCGCGACGTGATCGAGCCCCGTTGAGCGGTCGCCTTCGACGCTCGCTCGGCGCATTCTGGCGGCGCGCCTACGAGGAGAACATCACGGGGATGGCGGGCATGGTCGCCTACAACCTGCTCCTCTCCGTCTTCCCCTTCACCCTGCTGCTGCTGTTCATCGCAGGTCAGCTGCTGCAGAGCGCCGACATCCAGTCGACGATCCTGCGCGACCTGCAGGAGCTCTTCCCCTCGACCGAGCAGGACACCCTGCAGTCGACCCTCGACCAGCTCGCCACGAACTCGACCGAGATCGGGATCGTCGCGATCGTCGCCGGGCTCTGGATCGGCGCCTCCTTCTGGGGAGCGATGGACACCGCCTTCTGCCGGATCTACCACGTCCAGTGCCGCGGCTGGTGGGCGCAGAAGCGCTTCTCGCTGATCATGCTCTTCGTGGTCGCGTTCTTCCTCGCGGCCAGCGTCCTGATCCCGGCGATCGAGAGCCTCGTCGCCGCCGGACTCGACGATCTTCCCTTCGGGCTCTCGGAGCTCGACTGGCTGCTCAACATCGCCCTGCTCGGCGGTGGCGTCCTGCTCAGCTTCCTGATCCTCTGCCTGATCTACTGGGCGGTGCCGAAGGGGCACCTGCCGTGGCGCGGGGTCTGGCCGGGGGCGCTGTTCATGGCGGTGGCGGGCTCGATCCTCAACCTCGCCTTCCCCTTCTACCTGGTCAACCTCTCCACCTTGAACGAGTTCGGGCGGATCGTCAGCTTCATCCTCGTCGCCCTGATCTGGTTCTACCTGCTCGCCCTCGGCCTACTGGCCGGCGCGGTGATCAACGCCCTCCGCTTCGAGCTCCACGACACCGGCAAGCTGAGGGGCATGACCGGCGATTTCGAGGCGATGCGCAACCCGAAGGGCGAGCAGGGCGAATCCCCCGAGGAGCCCGAGTGGCTCCCCTGAGCTACCCGTAGCGGCCGCCGGTGATCTCGCGCAGCTTGTTCTGGTCGTGGCGGCCGCTGATCCGGCGGACGGTCCCGGAGCGGGAGCGCATGACCAGGGACTCGGTCGTCGCGTAGCCCTTGTCGTGGTAGCGGACGCCCTCCAGCAGATCGCCGTCGGTGACGCCGCTGGCGGCGAAGAAGGCGTCGTTGCCGGAGACGAGGTCCTCGACGGCGAGGACCCGCTCGATCTCGTAGCCGGCGTCGGTGGCGGCCTTGCGCTCGTCGTCGTCGCGGGGCCAGAGGCGGCCCAGCATCTCGCCGCCGAGGCACTTGATCGCGGCGGCGGAGATCACTCCCTCCGGCGTGCCGCCGATGCCCCACAGGAGGTCGACGCCGGTGCCCGGCATGACCGCGAGCAGGGCGGCGGAGACGTCGCCGTCGGTGATGAAGCGGATCCGGCTCCCGGCCTCGCGGATCTGGCGCACGCCCTCGTTGTGGCGCTCGCGGTCGAGGATCACGGTGGTGATCTCGGTCGGGCTGACGCCGCGGCGCTCGGCGACCCGCTTGACGACGTCGCCGATCGGCTCTGTCAGGCTCAGGCAGTCGGCGATCTCGGGCCCGCCGGCGAGCTTCTCCATGTATACGCACGGGCCGGGGTCGAACATCGAACCGCGCTCCGACAGCGCGATCACCGCGAGTGAGCCGGGGCGGCCCATCGCGCAGAGGCGCGTGCCCTCGAGTGGATCGACGGCGATGTCGACCCGTGGCGGGCTGCCGTCGCCGATCTCCTCGCCGTTGAAGAGCATCGGCGCCTCGTCCTTCTCGCCCTCGCCGATCACGACGATCCCGTCCATCGGGACCGTGTTGATCAGCAGGCGCATCGCATCGACCGCGGCGCCGTCGGCGGCCTCCTTGTCGCCCCGTCCGACCCAGCGGGCGGCGGCAAGCGCTGCCGCTTCGGTGACGCGGACGAGCTCGAGGGCGAGGTTACGGTCGGGCTTGGAGCCAGGACGGTTGTCCTGCGAGATCAGGGACATGGCCGAACCGTATCCCGTGCGGCACGAACACTGCCTCCTTCCCGAGGCCATCGAAGTTCATAGGCTCGCGCACGAGGGTCGCGATGGGCGTTGACCACGATTTCGCCAACCGATGTGGTTCGCCGAGTTCGGGGGTTTCGTCCGCAGTGCAGATGACCCAAGCAACAACGGAGTAACCGCTCACGGTTCTGGTCAATGTGTTGTTGGAACGGCAACCATCGGGCACGGCTCGAATGCAAGCAACTCGTTCTTCAGCGCTTTCACGAGTGTCCGCGCGTACTCCGGCGGGACCTGTACCTCCACCCTGTATCCGAAGGCCGCTGAGAAGATCCGGGCGAGGGCCGTGCTTCAGAAGAAGAGCGGGGGAACGTGGGGGATGTGCCAGTCCTACGACTCGGGCATCTACACGAACGGAGTCCCCAGCTACTTCACCTACACGCCGGAGGTTCCCGCACTTAACACCCCTTGCGGAAATGGTGCATATCGAGCCAAGGGCTTTCACCATGCGCGCTGGGACGGAAGCTGGCATGGAGGCAACGTCTACTCACCGAGCCACAGCTGGCCCGGTGGATGACAGGAGATAGACCATGAATAAGAAGAGAACCACGATCCTCGTTGCCTTCTCCATCTTGGTGATAGCAGCAACGGGTGCGGTGCTCGCCGCCGCCAACCCCAGCAACGATGAGCCAGCCGATGATTATGCAGCGGAGGCCTTGGCGACCCAGACGAAAGCTCTGGAAGCAGGGGAATTGAATGAGGTAGCGGCAGATGACCATGCCGTTACGCGAGTGATCAACGCCCAGGGAAAGCAGATCAAGTGCGACGGGCAGTACCTCCTCGTTGAAGACCGAGGCGCACATGCACCGCTCGCCTATGTCGAGGGACACAGAGGCGACGGGGCGACGATGCCTGATGCACCTGCTGACTCCGGTCAACTGAAGCCAACATCGTACGCTCCCGTCTGCAGCGCCGAAGATGGGCAGGTCGTATGGGTTTCCGGCCCTTGATGGTCTAAAGACAGCGCATCCCAAGGAGCACCCAAGGCCTCACCTGGGATCAGATCCCAGGTGAGGCCTTGGTCTTGTAGTTGGCTCAGACAACCCGAGCAATCTTGCTGCCATACCCCCGCGTCAGCAAGATGTCAGACCGTCCCCGGCGGCTTCCTTGGCCTCGTCCCCTGCTCCTCGATCGAGCGCCAGAGGCCGGCCAGGGCGATTCCGGCCGAGGCCAATAGGGCGACCCAGTAGCCGTAGTCCTCGCTGACGCCGATCTCCTCGGCGTTAGAGCCGGGGATGTCGATCAGGCCGTTGTAGAAGACGAGGACGAAGGCGGTGAAGCCGACGATCATCGTCATCTCACCGCGCGGCCAGGACAGGTGATGGCCGCGGACGATGATGTAGGCGAGGATCCAGGGCGCCAGCGCGCCGAGCAGGAGCAGCCAGCGCAGGATCGGGAAGGTCTCGAATCCGGTGCAGGAGTAGTCGTCCACCCCACAGACGAAGCCCTCCCCCATGTCCCTGGTCGGGTTCTCGGCGAGCGAGTACCAGGGCATGAAGAGCACGGCCAGAACGAGCAGGGCTGACGCTGCCAGCCCTGCCCATTCCGCCCGTGAGAGCTTCGTCAGATCCACCGGTGGCTCACTCGATGTACCCGAACTCCGTCAGGTAGTCGGTCGCGACCTGCTTGGCCGACTCCTTGTCGATGTCGACGCGGGAGTTGAGCTCCTGCATGACCTCGAGGCTGAGGTTCTCCTGCACCGCCTCGATGGTCGAGCCGAAGTCGTCTCCGGCCTCGTTCGCGGCCTCCTCGGAGGCGATGAACATCACGTTCCCGGCCGGCAGCACGCCCTGATCGTCCTCGAGGATCGTGTACTGATCGGCGTTGACGAACAGCTGCGCGTCGGTCGTGAACAGGATCGACAGGTCGGCGTCGCCGTTGTCGAGCACTTCGTAGCGCAGGCCGATGTCCACCGGGGTGAACTTCTTGAAGTCGAGCCCGTAGTTCTGCTCGAGGCCGACCAGGCAGTCGATCCGCTGGCGGCACTCGGGCGATCCGGACAGGGTCAGGTCCTGGGACTTGCCCTCCAGGTCGGAGATCGACTCGAGCTCGAGCTCCTCGGCGGTCGAGGTCAGCAGACCGACCGCGTTGGCCGAGGAGAACGGCGTCGGTGGGTAGGCGACCAGGCCCTTGTCGGCGAAGTCCTGCTTGCTCTGCTCGTAGGCGTCCTCGGCGCTACCGGGGACGTCCTCCGGCGCGTAGTCGAAGAACGAGGTCAGGGCGGTCGAGGTGTACTCGGGGTAGCCGCTGATCTCGCCCGACTCCAGGGCCTTCAGAGCGACCTGCTCGGAGCCGAGGTTGAGGTCGGTGCTGACGTCGTAGCCGGCGGCCGCCAGCGCCTGTGAGTAGATCTCGCCGAGGATCAGCTGCTCGGTGAAGTTCTTCGAGCCGATCGTCAGTGCGATCTCGCTGTTGGCGGGGTTGCTGGCGATCAGCGCCGCATCGGCGTCGCCGCCTGCCGCCTCGTCGGTGGTCGTCTCGTCGTCTGAGTCTCCACAGCCGGCGAACGCGATCAGCGCCCCCGCGGCAATCAGAGCCAACAGCCCTCGTAGTCGGGTCTTCGTGCTCATCCTTCGTTCCTCCCGTGATTGCTTCGCGGAATCTGCCCCCGCGCTTTCGCTCCGCCGATCCTATGCATTGGCGGCGGCGGTTTCGGCCCCGATTCTCATCCCGCGCGGTGTGAGCGCCTTCTGCAGCCGAGCCAGGAGCAGCTCGACGGCGAGGGCGAGCAGCGCGACGACGATGGCTCCCGCGAGCACCCCCTCGTCCCCGTAGACGTTGCGGTTGATGATGAAATCGCCCAGGGTGAGGACACCGGCGATCGGGGCGATCGTCGCCGTGGCGATGATGTTGACCGCTGAGGTCCTCACCCCGCCCATGATCGTCGGGATCGCCAGCGGCAGCTCGACCTTCCGGATCACCTCCCACTCGGTCATCCCGACGCCGCGGGCAGCCTCGACCGCGGAGCGGTCCACCTGGCGGATCGCGACGAAGGAGTTGGTCAGGATCGGCGGCAGCCCGAGGACCATCAGCGCCACGGTCAGGTTGAGAACGCCGACGCCGATGAAGGCCGCCATCAACGCGATCAGGGCGAGCTCGGGGATCGCCCGCCCCGCGTTGCCGATCGCGACGGCGAGCAGCTCGCCCGTCCCCCGGTGTCCGAGGTAGACCCCGATCGGCATCGCGATCGCCAGGGCGATCCCGAGGGCGAGGAAGCTGACCCAGACCTGCCGGAGCAGCAGCTCCCCGACCTGCTCCAAGCCGCCGACCTGAACGCCGCCGCCGACCGCCTCGCGCGAGCTGAAGATGAACTCGACCGCGCCACCGAACGAGCTGAAGAGGTCCGCCACCGGGAGGACCGGAAGGGCGAGCGTCGCCACGACGCTCATACGGGCCGCACCGTCCTCCAGGGGGAGATCAGCCGCTGTGCGAGCAGGCAGAGCGCGTCGAAGATCAGGGCGATCATGATCGCGAGAACGCTGGGGATGACGATCCCGGTCTTGAACGCACCCTCCTGGATCGCGCCGTAGATCTCCTCTCCGAGTCCGCCGGCGCCGGCGAAGACCGCGAGCGTGGCGATCGCCACCGTGGAGACCGTCGCGATCCGCACCCCGGCGATGATCTCGGGCACGGCGAGCGGCATCTCCACCTTCCAGAGGAGCTGGCGGTCGGTCATCCCCATCCCGCGGCCGGCTTCGCGGGCCGAGTCGGGCACGTTCGACAGCCCGGTGACGATGTTGCGGTAGATGATCTGCAGCGTGTAGAGGGTGAGCGCGATCAACGCGGTGACGGTGCCGCGGCCCGTGATCGGCAGCAGCAGCAGGAAGAGGGCGATGCTGGGGATCGTGTAGATGATCCCGGTGGCGCCGACGATCGCCGGGACGAGGACCTTGTTGCGGTAGGAGACCACGGCGAGGAACATCGCGATCGCGAGGCCGGCGGCGACGGAGACACCGACCAGCAGCAGGTGCTCCAGGGTGGGGGTGACGTAGTCGCCGATGTTGTCGAAGGCCCAGCCGAAGCAGATCGTGTCGTTGTCGGCGACGCAGCTCGAGGCGGAGTCGGCCGGGTCGCGCACGAAGCCGTCGCCCTGGCCGAGCAGAAGCAGCAGGGCCGGATCGAGGTTCGGGAGGCCGAGCACGGACCTCAGACCAGCGGGCGCTCGGAGGCGGAATGCTCCTCGATGGCCGCCTCGTCGGAGGAGAGGAAGTCGGAGATCAGCTCGAGCGAGAGGACGCCGGTGACGACGCCTCTGGCATCGACGACCGGCGCGTAGCGGCTCTGCGACTGCAGCAAGTCGGAGAGCGCGTCGCGGAGGACGTCGTCGCGGTCGAGGATCGGGTTGGGAGCTATGTCGGGGACCGCAGGCACCACCTCGGCCGTCAGATCCTTCTCCGAGAGCCAGCCCTGGGGCTTGCCGTCGCCGTCCACGAGCAACGCCCAGCGGACCTCGGCGTTGGCGAGCCGGCTGCGGACCTCAGCTGTCGCCTGCCCGGCCCGGACCATCGGCGCCGTCCACAGATCGACGTCGGAGACCCGCATCAGCGCCAGCCGCTTGAGCGCGCGGTCGGCACCGACGAAGTCCTCGACGAAGGCGTTGGCGGGCTCCATCAGCAACTCCGCCGGGCTCGCGTACTGGGCCAGCTTCCCGCCATCCCGCAGCACCGCGATCCGATCGCCCATCTTGATCGCCTCGTCGATGTCGTGGGTGACGAAGAGGATCGTCTTGCGGATCTCGGCCTGCAGCCGCAGGAACTCGTTCTGCAGCCGCTCGCGGTTGATCGGGTCGATCGCGCCGAAGGGCTCGTCCATCAGCATCACCGGCGGGTCGGCGGCGAGGGCGCGGGCGACGCCGACGCGCTGCTGCTGCCCGCCCGAGAGCTGCGAGGGATAGCGGCCTGCGACGTCCGCCGGCAGCGAGATCAGCTCGAGCAGCTCGCGGACGCGCTCCTGCTTCTGCGCCTTGCTCCAGCCGAGCAAACCGGGGACCGTGGCGATGTTCTCGGCGATCGTCCAGTGCGGGAAGAGACCGATCTGCTGGATCACGTAGCCGATCTCACGCCGAAGCTGCGCGGGAGAGCGGCTGCGGACCGTCTCCCCGCCGATCTCGATGTCGCCCGAGGTGATCTCCACGGTCCGGTTGACCATCCGCATCGCGGTCGTCTTGCCGCAGCCGGAGGGACCGACGAGCACGCAGATGTCTCCGGCGGGAACCTCGAGGGTCAGAGCGTCGACCGCCGGGGCGCTCGCCCCTGGGTAGACCTTGGTCGTCTCCTTGAAGGCGACGGACGAAGCCTCGCCGACGACATGATCGCCATCGGCGGCCGGCGGGCTCTCCTCGGCTGAAGGCTCTTCTCCGGAGATGCCGTGATCGTAACCATCGAACGAGCGGCACAGGAGCGGCGCGAGAAGGGGCGATATTGGCACCGCGGAGCAGCAAACGGCGCTAGCCAGATCAGCCCCGAAGGTCGATCACCTCGACATCGCGAGAGGGAGCCCGGTCGATGATCTCCGGATCGCCGGTGAGCAGCGGCGCGCGCAGCCGCTCGGCAGTGACGAGGCAGAACGCGTCCGGATAGGACAGCCCACCGGCCGCCTTGACCTCGGACGCAGCGCTGACGAGGTCCCAGTCGGCCTCGACCACGGTCACCCCAGCGATCAGCTCTCGCACGGCCCCGTGTCCATCCTCGTAGCCCCTGACCCGTAACTCGAGATACAGCACCTCACCGAGATTCACGGTGCACATCGCGGCGCCATCCTCGAGCCATGCCTCGCGAACGCGGTCGGCCGCGCCTTCGTTGCGAAGATGTGCGACCGCCGCCCAGCTATCCAAGACGACCATGTAGGAGCCTCTGTGCCTTACGTTCCTCCCGCTCGCGCTCAGCCCGGCGCTCGGCGAGCAGATCGTCGGTGCTCAACCCGGGAATTCCAGCCCAGATCCCCCGCAACGCATCGATTCGCCGCCGCCGCGCTTCCCGATCATCCTCGGCACGACGAACACGCACTTCCACCCCATCGGTCTCGAAATCGACCTCGTCCCCGGGCTCGATCCCGAGCTGATCCCGGATCTCCTTCGGGATCACGACCTGACCCTTGGCTCCGACCTTGTGAGTCATACCCGTCAGTATAACTCGCCGAAAGCCCGCTTCCGTTTCTCTGTACGGCCACTCGCAGGCTCACGTTCCCGTCTCCTCCGGATCTCGCCAGACTCGCTTGCGCCATGGGGGGACGACGGCGAACTCAGGCAGGGGGCCGCGGCGGGCGATCGACTCCAGCGGGATCAGCTCGATGTCGCGACCGTGGATGTGGCGACCCTCGCTGCCCTGGGCTCTGGCCATGCCGGCGTGACTTCCGGCGGCGACGTGGAGCTGGTTGAGCTGGCGGTCCCAGGCGCGCTGCTGCTTGATGCCGATGTCGGAGGTCCACCCCTCCGGGCCGCGACCGTTGTAGCTGCGGTGGGAGCTGGCCCGTGAGCGGGCCTGGCCGTTCGGCTCGACGCGGACCTGGAAGCTCTCCCAGTCGTCCAGGTGATAGCCGCCGACGCGACCCAGGCGATGGGTCCACGAGTCGGGGTAGTAGAACCAGTACTGGAGGTAGATCCGGCCTCGGCGAACGCCGGAGCAGTCGTAGCCGTCGGCCCGCGCGGCAGCCGGATCCCGGCAGTCGACGACGTGGGTGAAGGCGGTCGGGCGGTGGCCCGTCTGCGTCGAGTGGACCGTGCCCCTGCGGATCGTGTCCGCGCAGGCGCGCTCGCGGCAGCGACGGAAGTCCACCGGCAGCGAGGCGAACTCGTCGTCCTCGAAGTGGAGATCGGGAGCGTGGGCGCCGAGGAGCGCCGCGATCTGGGAGTCATAGGCATCAGCCAGCTCCGAAGCGGGCATCCCGACGAGGGGCGGGTTGCCGCACTTGTCGTCGTTCCCCACGGCGCAGAGCAGCTTCGCGCCGATCGCCCGGGCGACCTCGGTGCTCCCGGGAAGGAGCCCGACGGCCGCGGCGAGCAGCCCGAGCAGGGCGGCGAGCAGCAGCACCAACCCGACGTACTCGGGAGTTGCCTGACCGCGCTCACCGTCCATGCGAGCAACGTAGGCGGCGAGTTCATACGCGTGTGTCCCAATATGTGCCGAAAGGCGTTAGGGTCGCGGCGAATGAGTGGCAGACCGCAACGAAGTGCAGCTCGGCTGCCGGAGGAGAAGATGTCGAGCAAGCGCACCTGGCGCTTCTACGTGGCGATCGCGATCGCGATCGTCGCGCTGATCTTCATCCTTCAGAACTCCCAGGACGTGGCCGTCGACCTGATCTTCTCGACCACGACGGCGCCGCTCTTCTTCATCCTGCTGATCACCTTCCTCGCCGGAGCGGCGGTCGGCTGGCTCCTGCCCCGCGTACGCCGCCGAGGCAGCAGCAAGGACGAGCAGAGGAAGTCCTGAGCGCGCGGCCGCCGGCCCTCAGGGCCGGCGAGTGACGGCGGATCAGAGGTTGGTGACCTCGGCGGCGATCTCCTGCGCCGCCTTCTTCGCGTCGTCGAAGACCATCGAGGTCTTGTCCATGTAGAAGAGGTCGTTGTCGATGCCGGCGAACCCGGGGCTCAGGGACCGCTTGATCACGATCACCTGCTGGGCCTCGCCGACCTCGATGATCGGCATGCCGGCGATCGGGCTGTCGGGGTCGTTCTTGGCCGCCGGGTTGGTGACGTCGTTGGCCCCGATCACGACCGCGACGTCGGTGCGCGGCATGTCGGGGTTGATGTCCTCCATCTCGACGAGCTTCTCGTAGGGCACGTCAGCCTCAGCCAGCAGCACGTTCATATGACCGGGCATCCGGCCCGCGACCGGGTGGATCGCATAGCGGACCTCGACCCCGCGCTTCTCGAGCTCGTCGGCCATCTCCTTGACCGCGTGCTGCGCCTGCGCGACCGCCAGACCGTAGCCGGGGACGATCACGACCGAGTCGGCGTAGGCGAGCGCGATCGCGGCGTCCTGGGCGCCCACGGAGCGATGGGGTCGCTCCTCGGTGCTGCCGCCACCGCCGGACGGCGCCCCACCGAAGCCGGCGAAGAGGATGTTCGCGACCGAGCGGTTCATCGCGGTCGCCATCTCCATGGTGAGGATCGTTCCGGAGGAGCCGACGAGGGTGCCGGCGACGATCAGCGCCACGTTGTCGAGGGCGAACCCGGCGGCTGCCGCCGAGAGGCCGGTCAACGCGTTGAGCAGCGCGATCACGACCGGCATGTCGGCGCCGCCGATCGGCAGCACGACCATGTTCCCGAGCAGAGCGGCCGCGATCAGGATGCCGATGAAGATCCCCTGCGAGGGGCTGTCCTTGTCGATCGCCAGGTAGACGCAGGCGACGACGATCGCGATCAGGAGCAGGGCGTTGATCACCTGCTGGCCCGGCGCCGCGACAGGACGGGTCGGGATCAGGTCCTGAAGCTTGCCGAACGCGATGTTCGACCCCCAGAAGGAGATCGAGCCGATGACCGCCGCGAAGAGGACCGGGATGAAGACCTCGAGCTCGAGGCCACCCGCCACGTCATCTAACCCGTGGCGGAACTCCGACCACGCGATCAGGGCGACCGCGCCGCCGCCGACCCCGTTGTAGAGGGCGACCATCTGCGGCATCTCGGTCATCTGCACGCGCAGCGAGGCGACGACGCCGACGGCGCTGCCGACGACCAGGCCACCGATGATCACGCCCCAGTTGCCGATCCCGTCGAGCAGCAGCGTCGTCACCACAGCCACCGCCATGCCGCCCGCGGCGATCAGGTTGCCGCGCTTGGCGCTGGTCGGATGGGTGCCCTGCTTGATGCCGACGATGAAGAGGACGAAGGCGAGGACGTAGAGCAGGTTGGCGGCGTCGCCACCCGGCTCGAGCACGGCCGTAAGTGCTGGAACTGCGCTCATCGACTCAGCCCTTCTCGGCTTCCTGCGGGCGCGGCTTCTTACGGCTGAACATGCCGAGCATGCGGTCGGTGACCATGAAGCCGCCGACGATGTTGATCGCGCCGAAGGCGATGGCGATGAAGGCGATCGTCAACTCGAGACCGCCCTCGGCGAAGCCGGCGACGATCAGCCCGCCGAGCACGACGATGCCGTGAATCGCGTTGGTCTGCGACATCAGCGGCGTGTGCAGGGTGGCGGGAACCTTGGAAATCACCTCGAAGCCGACAAAGGCGGCCAGCACGAAAATGACGATCTCTGTGTAAATGTCCATGGTTAGAGAGCGTTCTCCAGCTCTTCAGGGTCGGGGGTGATGTCGATCAGGGAGCG
>CAZXKG010000012.1:5975-29631 GCA_964641695.1 uncultured Conexibacter sp. | reverse complement strand
TGCGACATCAGCGGCGTGTGCAGCGTCGCCGGGACCTTCGAGATCACCTCGAAGCCGACGAACGCGGCGAGGACGAAGATCGTCAGGTTCATGACGAGATCCATGGACTACTCCTGGTTACCTTGCACGAGCGCCTTGGCTCGCTCGTTCTTGACCTCGCCACCGTGGGTCAGGCAGGCGCCGGCGACGACCTCGTCCTCGAAGTCGAGCGCGAGGCCACCCTCCTCGTCGGTGATCAGGCCGATGAAGTTCTCGAGGTTCTTCGCGTAGAGCTGGGATGCGTGCGCAGCCATGTCGGATGCGAGGTTCCGTGGGGAGATGACCTTGACGCCACCCTCGACGACGGTCTCGCCGAACTTCGTCAGCTCGCAGTTGCCGCCGCTCTCGCCGGCTAGATCGACGATCACCGAACCCGGGGACATGTTGCGGACCCCCTCGGCGGTGATCAGGATCGGCGCGGCGCGGCCGGGGATCTGAGCCGTGGTGATGATCACGTCCTGCCGGGCCGCGTTCTCGGCCAGGGCCTGGCGGACCTGCTCGTTCTCCTCCTCGGTGAGGGGACGGGCGTAGCCGCCCTCGTCCTCGGCGTCGGGGATGAAGTCGAGCTCCAGCGGGCGGCCGCCGAGCGACGAGATCTGCTCCCAGGCGGCGCGACGGATGTCGAAGCCGGTGACGACAGCGCCGAGCCGCTTGGCCGTGGCGATCGCCTGCAGGCCGGCGACGCCGGCGCCGAGGACCAGGACGCGCGCCGGCGAGACGGTGCCGGCGGCGGTGGTCATCATCGGGAAGAAGCGGCCGGCCTCGCGAGCGGCGAGCAGCGTGGCGGCGTAACCGGCGACGTTCGCCTGCGAGGAGAGCGCGTCCATCGCCTGGGCGCGGGTGATCCGCGGGATCGCCTCGACCGCGAACGACGAGACGCCCGCGGAGGCGAGCGCCTTGGTGGTGTCGGTGGCGGTGAGCGGAGCGAGGAAGCCGACCAGCACCTTGCCGGAGCCGAGACGGCCGATCTGCTCGACGCTGGGACGATCGACGGTGAGGACGATGTCCGCCCCCCAGACCTGATCGGTCGAACCGACCTCGGCACCAACCTCCGTGTACTCGGAGTCGGGATGGCCGGAGGCCTCGCCGGCGCCGGACTCGATGACGACATCGAGACCCTTGGCGGTCAGCGACTTGACCGTGTCGGGGATCAGGGCGACGCGACGTTCGCCCTCTGCGGACTCTCTGGGAACTCCTAGCCTCATAGCGCGGGGCGGGAATGTATACAAGTGCGCCGCGTCGCGGCCCGCTCGTCCACCGGGGCAGCTACCTTGACGGCGTGAGCGTCCCTCCCGAGCCCGCTGACGGAGCCGGATCGAACCGGCAGATCCAGACTGCCGCCGAGCTCAAGGAGCAGATCGAGGCGGAGCGGAACGGGCTTCCGCTGCTCATCTTCCGCGACGCGAACGGGGGGCAGCGGATCGTCGCGATCGAGGGGGAGCGGGGCGAGGTCTGGGTCGGCCGCAGCGAGTCGGCGGACGTGGTCCTCGAGGCCGACGCGGAGGTCTCGAAGCTGCACGCGCGGATCGACTACGTGGGCCGCGACTGCACGCTCGTCGACGACGGGCTCTCGCGCAACGGCTCGTTCATCAACGAGGAGCGGATCGGTGGCCGGCGCCGCCTCCGCAGCGGCGACGTGATCAGGGTCGGGAAGACGCTGATCAGGTTCAAGGATCCGGTGGAGGCCTCGGGAGGAGACGACTCGACGATCGCGTCGTCGGATCTGGCCTCGGCGGCCGGCGTCTCGCCCGCCCAGAAGCGGGTTCTGGTCGAGCTCTGCCGCCCGTTCAAGGAAGGCGCGGCGTTCGCGAGCCCGGCCACCAACGCCGAGATCGCCGCCTCGCTTCACCTCAGCGTCGACGCCGTCAAGACCCACCTTCGGGCGCTGTTCGAGAAGTTCGGGCTGGCCGACACCCCGCAGTCGCGCAAGCGCCTCGAGCTGGTCCAGCGCGCGATGCAGACGGGCCTGGTCACCGAGCACGACTTCTGATCGAGGCCCCGTGGCGCCGAGGCGGCGCGATCCCCCTGCGGGCCCGGGAGGCCGGCCGTCAGTCCTTCTCGCCGCGCCCCTGCTGCCTCTTGCGCTCGTCGTGCCAACGGCGGCCCCCCTGCAGGCTCATCGCCTCGCGCTTACGCGGGAGGATCCGATCGAACGACTTCCTGCGGACGGGCTTCGCGTGGACGCACAGGCGGGCACCGCCCGGCCGCTCGTTCTCGAAGGCGTCGACGATGTCGTCGAACCCGCAGGTCTGCATCATCGCGTACAGCCCGCGCTTGTTCGGAAACCACCAGTTCGACGGGTTGTTGACCTCGTCCTCGGGACGGAAGATCAGGACAGGCTCGTCGCTTGCGATCTCACGGGTCGCGGTCTCGAGCGCCAGCAGCTCACCGGTGACCATCCGTAGCCGCAGCAGGAGCGAGATCACGTTCTCGACGTGGTAGAGCACGCCGGAGCAGAGCACGACGTCGAACGTGTCCAGCTCGAGCCACTTCTCCGAGAGCAGATCGAGCTGAAGGAAGTCGAACCCGAAGTTCTCGACGTTCTTCGCGAGCTCCTCGGAGGTGCAGATGTCCACGCCCACGACCTGGCTCGCCCCCCGGCGCACGGCCTCCGCGCAGTTGCCGCCTTCCCAGCATCCGACATCCAGGAAGGTCTTGCCCGTCATGTCTTCGGGCAGCTTGAACTTGTTCCACTTGTTGCGTCCGAGGAGGACGTCCTCCGATTCACTCATCGATGACTCCGCGTTCCCTGCGTTGCTGGATCTCGTCTGATCTACGCGATCATACGCAGTCCCAGGATGCCGGAGCAGGGGCGAGGAACGAGTGCACGATCGCCCCGTGCCGGCCGGGACGGCGCCGCGTGGAGGCTCAGCCGCCGGGGTCGATGCGGACGACCGAGTCGCCCTTGCCAGTCGTCACCCAGACGCCGTCCGAGCCGACCGCGACCTCCTCGGGCGAGCCGCCGGGCACCCGCACCCGCGCCACCGAGTCGTCCGCCGGATCGATCGCGCTCACGTACCCCTTGCCGTTGGCGATCCAGACGTGGCCGAAGCCGAACGCGACGCCACGAGGCACGCCGCGCACGTCGATCGTCACCGAGTCCTCCTCGGAGTCGGGGTCGAGGCGCGTGACCGTGCCGGAGCCGGTGTTGGCCACCCAGACCGAGCCGGCACCGAGCACGACGCCCTTGGGCGTCTCGCCGACGCGGAGGTCGCGCTGCACCGTCGGGTCGTCCTCGTCGAGTGCGAAGACCCGCCCCCCTGCCCGGTCGACCACCCAGACCCCGCCACGTCCGACCGCAAGCTGCTCGGGCGAGACGGCGCCCTCGATCGGGAAGCGGTCCACCGCACCCGAGGCGGGATCCAGCCGCAGCACCCCGGGCAGGCTCGGATCGGCCGACCAGATCGTCCCGCCCGCACCCGCGGCGACCCCCATCGGCCGGCCCGACGTCTCGACCAGCTCGGCCTCTCCGCCCGCCAGCGGCGCTCGGGCGAGCGCCCCGATCGCCGGCTGCGAAGCCCATGCCAGCCCGTCCGCGATCGTCACGTCCTCGCCCTCGCCGGGGGTCGTCACCTCGCCGTCGACACCCCCCGACGCCTCGGAGAGCAGCGCCAGCGAGGTCGAGCGGGTGGCGACCGCCACGACGCCCTCGTCGGCGGCGATGCCGACCGGGAACCCCTCGACCGTCGTCGGCGCGCCGACGACGGCTGGAGCGGATGGGCTCGAGGTCACGTCCCCGCCCGGCCCTTCGCCTGCGGGCTCCTCGCCGTCGAAGACCCCGGCGACGAGAAGCAGCCCAGCGACTACAACCGCGAGCGTCAGCACGGCGAGCCAGACCCGGCCCCAGGGCGGCCCGTAGAAAGGGGCGCGCCGCCCGGCGATCCGCCAGAACCGCGACTCCCGGGAAGGGCCGGCAGTCGCCGCCGTCGCCGCGTCATCCCCCGTTCCGGCCGCCACCTCGGTCGTCGTCTCCACGGTGGCCTCGGCTCCGGCGGCCTCTGCGCTCACGCCCGCCTCCTCGGCCTCGACGGTCGCCGCGATCCCGGCCGCGCCCGTCGCCGGCGCCCGTCGCTCCTCGCTGTCCGGCGCCGCCTCGCCGGTCGCGACGCTGCGCTCGAGCGTCGGCGCGTCGCCGCCCCCGCCGACGGCCCCGGCTGCGGCGCGGGCGAGGTCCCCGGCAGAGGGGAAGCGATCGCCCGGGCGCTTCGCCATCGCCCGGGCGATCGCCTCGTCGAGGGCGCCGGCGCGCTCCCCCTCGCCCGGCAGCCAGGGGACCTCGTCCTGGAGATGGGCGTACATCTTCGCCACGTTCTCCTCGCGGTCGGCGAACGGGGCACTTCCCGCCACCGCCTCGTAGAGCACGCAGCCAAGCGCGTAGACGTCGGTCCGGGCGTCAACCCGCTCACCCCGGATCTGCTCCGGAGCGACGTAGTCGAGCGTGCCGACGAAGGCGCCGGTCTTGGTGAGCGCCGCCGCGTCGCTGCCCTCGTCGAACCGCTTGGCGAGCCCGAAGTCGGTCAGGTAAGCACGCTCACGGGAGGTCCCCGCCGCCTCGATCAGGATGTTGGCGGGCTTGATGTCACGGTGGACCAGACCCCGGGCGTGGGCTACGTCGAGCGCGTCGGCGACACCCGCGAGCAGGGCGATCGTCCGCTCCGGGCTGAGGCCGCCCGAGGAGGCGACGAGCTTCCGCAGATCAGGGCCCTCGATCAGATCCATCGTCACGAAGAGCAGCCCGTCCTCCTCGCCGGCGTGGTGGATCGGGACTACGTTCGGGTGGCGGAGCGAGACCGC
Source organism: uncultured Conexibacter sp. (assembly GCA_964641695.1). Taxonomy (GTDB): domain Bacteria; phylum Actinomycetota; class Thermoleophilia; order Solirubrobacterales; family 70-9; genus RHKX01. The sequence goes on along the minus strand of CAZXKG010000012.1, from coordinate 24,798 downwards.
GATCCGCGACTCGGAGCGGAACCTCTCCCTGAACGCACCGTCCGCCGCCAGCTCCGCCGAGATCACCTTGAGCGCCACCGCGTGGTCGAGCGCCAGGTGGGTCGCGCGGTAGACCGTTCCCATGCCACCGCGTCCGGCCACCGCCTCGATGCGATGGCCGGCGAACACGGATCCCGGTTTCAGGTCCGGCATCGCTCCGTTATACCCCGTCCGCGGGGGTCAGAGGGCACCGTCGGGATGAGCTTGCCCTCAGCCGTCGACGATCGTGGCGAGCCGCTGCACGGTGTGGCTGCGCTCGGCCGGGTCGAGATGGACCGGCGAGCAGATCAGCCGGTCGATCCCCACGGCCGTGAACCGCTGAAGCCTGGAGCGGACCTCGTCCTCGGTCCCGACCAGCGACGTCGCGTCGACCAGCTCGTCGGGGATCGCCCCGAAAGCCTCGTCGCGCTTGCCGTCGAGGAAGAGCGACTGCACCTCGAGCGCCGCCTCCTCGAAGCCGAATCGGCAGGCGAGATCGACGTAGAAGTTGGTCTCACGACTGCCCATCCCCCCCAGGTAGAGCAACAGCCCCGCCTTGACGACGTTGCGGGCGGCCTCGAGGTCGCCGTCGATCGCCACCTGGATCGAGGGGCTCACCTCGAGATCGGAGCGGCTGCGCCCGCCCTTGGCGAACCCCGCCTCCAGATGCTCGCCCCAGGTCTCCTCGAACGCGTCCGGGCTGAAGAAGATCGGGATCCAGCCGTCGCAGACCTCGGCCGCCATCTCGACCGACTTGCGGCCGATCGCGCCGACGAACACGGGGATCTCGTTGCGGAGCGGGTGGAAGTTGAGCTTCAGCGCCTTGCCCTGACCGGTCCCGCCGGGCATCGGCAGCTGGTAGTGCTCGCCCTCGTGAACGAGCGGGCCCCCGCGGGCGATGATCTCGCGCACGACCTCGATGTACTCGCGGGTGCGGCCCCACGGCTTGGCGTACGGAACTCCGTACCACCCCTCCGAGACCTGCGGCCCCGAGGGCCCGAAGCCGAAGATGAAGCGACCGTTCGACAGCATGTCGATCGTCGCGCCCGCCATCGCCGCGGCCGCGGGCGGGCGTGCCGGTACCTGCATGATCGCCGCCCCGAGCTTGATCTTCTCGGTCTGCGCGGCGAGCCAGGCAAGGACCGAGACGACGTCGGAGCCGTAGCTCTCCGCCACCCAGACCGATTCGTAGCCGGAGTCCTCGGCGAGCTTGACCAGTTCGACAGCATCCTGGCCCTGGGGACCGATCCCCCAGTAGCCAAGGTTGATTCCCAGTTTCGGTGCCATAGTGGCGCACCCTACCGGGGCGCCACGGAAACGTTGCCCTCGTGACGAGGGGGGACGTCGACGGGCACGTTTCCGGTCGTGGGCAACGGAAACGTTCCCGTCGTGAGGGCAGCGGAATCGAGGGGAACGTTCCCGTCGGGTAGCCACGGAGCGCGGAACGGCGGGGATCCGACCCCCGGTTCGGGTGATCGCGGCGGCTTCGGGAGCCCCCGCCGCACGATGACGGAGACGGGAGGTTCATTCTGTATAGATGGCCGCGGTGGACCAGACGACTGCAGAGCTCGGCGGTGGCGAGGGACTCACCGAGGCCGAGGCGGCCCGGCGCCTGCGCGAGCTCGGTCCCCCCCGGGACGAGACCAGCCGCTCGATCCGCTCGATCGTCCTCGCGAACACGCTGACGCTGTTCAACGGGATCATCCTCGTCTTCTTCGTCCTGATCCTCAGCCAAGGCCTCTGGGCGGACGCGCTGTTCGGGGTGATCGCGATCCTCAACACGGCGATCGGGATACGCCAGGAGGTCAAGGCGAAGGAGACGCTCGACGAGCTCGCCCTGCTCGTCGCTCCCCGCGCGGAGGCGATCCGCGACGGTCGACCGGTCGAGCTGCTGGCGGCGGAGATCGTCCCCGGCGACGTGGTTCGGATCGAGCCCGGCGATCAGCTCGTCGCCGACGGCACGGTGATCTCCTCGCGCGGGCTGACCGTAGACGAGTCGCTGCTGACCGGTGAGTCGGACGGGATCGGTAAGCGCGGTGGCGATGAGGTCCTCTCCGGCTCCTTCTGCGTGTCCGGCTCCGGCCTCTACGAGGTCGAGGCGGTTCGTGAGGACTCCTACGCGGAGCGGATCGCCGGGGAGGCGCGCCAGTTCCGTCACGCCCTCTCGCCGCTGCAGGTGGAGGTCAACCGGATCCTCTGGGCGACCTCGATCCTGCTCGTTCCGATGGCGCTGGTGATGTTGATCGGCTTCGTCGCCCGCGGGGTCGAGTTCACCGAAGCCGCTCAGACCGCCACCGCCGGGCTGATCACGCTCGTCCCCGAGGGTCTCGTCCTGCTGATGAGCGTCACCCTCGCGGTCGCGGCCGTCCGGCTGGCGCGGATGAACACGCTGGTGCAGCAGATGAGCGCGACCGAGGCGCTGGCCGCGGTCGACACGATCTGCGTCGACAAGACCGGCACGCTCACCGACGGCACGCTCGAGCTGCTCCACGTGGTGGTTCCCGACGACAGCGGCTCGCGCGCCGACACCGAGGATCTGCTCGGCCGCTTCGCCGCGTCGGCCGGGGAGCGCAACCGGACGCTGGAGACGATCGCGGAGGCTTTCCCCGCTCGCGCTCTGTCGGTCAGCGCCGAGGTCCCGTTCTCCTCCGCCTGGAAGTGGAGTGGGATGACGCTCTCCCCCGACACCGGAGGGGCGGAACGCAGCTTCGTGATCGGCGCACCGGATGTGCTGATCGGCTCTGGCGCCCTCTCCCTCGATCCCGCGATGGCCGCACGACTGGACGAGGAGTCGGGGTGGGGGAATCGCGTGCTCGCCTTCGCCGAGGCGCGAGGTGGGCTGCCGGAGGACCCGGCTAACGAGCCCGCTCCGCGGCTTACCCCGGTCGCGCTGGTCGTGCTGGCCGAGACGCTCCGCCCCGATGCCGAGGAGACGATCGCGTTCATGCGCTCCCAGGACGTCGATCTGAAGCTGATCTCGGGCGACGCGCGGCAGACGGTGACGGCGGTCGCGCACGCGCTCGGCGTGCCCGAGGACGCCGGCGTCGTCGAGGGTCCCGATCTGCCCGAGGATCCGGCGCAGCTCGGCGACATCGCAAAGCAGAACACGATCTTCTGCAGGATCACCCCCGAGCAGAAGAAGGCGCTGGTGGCGGCGCTCTCCCGAGCGGGAAGATTCACAGCGATGATCGGCGACGGTGTCAACGACGTGCCGGCGCTCAAGCAAGCCCGCTTGGCGGTGGCGATGGGAAGCGGATCCGCGATCACGAAGGGGATCGCCGACATCGTCCTGCTCCGGGACGAGTTCTCGATGCTGCCCCGGGCGGTCGCCGAGGGCCGGCGGATCGCGCGCAACATCCACCGGCTCGGCCGCCTCTATCTGACCAAGACGGTCTACGCCGGGGTGCTGATCGTGGCCGCGGCGCTGATCGGCTTCACCTTCCCCTTCCTGCCGAGACAGCTCACCGTCGCAGCCCTGCTGACGATCGGGATCCCGTCGTTCGTGCTCGCGCTCGCGCCGAGCGAAGGCCCGCTCTACAGGGGACGGCTGCTGCGGGCGCTCGCCGCGTTCGCGGTCCCGGCCGGGATCGGGATCGGGATCGGCTCCCTGCTGTCGTTCGCCCTCGTCGACGGGGTCTTCGGGGGGACGCTCAACGAGGGCAGGACGGCCGCTACCACGACCCTGATCGTCCTCGGCCTCGCCTTCATCCTCCTACTCGAGCGCGGTCCGGGGCGGGAGCACATCGCGATCCAGGGCTACATGCTGGCGATGGTCTCGGCGCTCGGCGCGCTCTACGCGGCGTTCCTGGCGATCGGCCCGCTGCGGTCGTTCTTCGAGCTCGAGCTCCTCAGCGCCGGTCAGTGGTTCGTCTGCATGCTCTCGGTCGCGGCCGGACTCGTCGCGGCCAGCGCGCTCTGGCGCCTCCCCTACATCCAGCGGCTCGAGGTCCCCGACGAGCCCGACGGCGGCGGGGACGACTTCGGTGTGGCGATGCCCGAGGCGACCCACGGCGTCGGGAGGGCCGGCTGATGGCCGATCACCGCCGCACCAAGATCGTCGCCACCGTCGGACCCGCGTCCCGCTCGCCGCAGATGCTCGAACGGCTGATCTCCGCCGGCGCCGATGTGTTCCGCCTCAACTTCTCCCACGGGGACGAGACGAGCCACGCCGAGAACGTGCAACGGATCCGCGCGGCGGGCGAGCTGATGGGCAAGTGGGTCGGCGTGCTCGGCGACCTGCCGGGACCGAAGCTGCGCCTGGACGAGATCGAGAACGGGTTCGTCGAGATCGAGCGCGGACACGAGCTGACCCTGACCACCGAGGCGCTGATGGGGACCCGCGAGCTTCTTCCCGTCGGCTGGGAGGGCCTGCCCGCGGCTGTCCGCGAGGGAGATCCGATCTTCCTCGCCGACGGCCGGATCCGGCTGCGCGCGCTCGAGGTCGACTCCGACTCGGTGCGCTGCGCGATCGAGGCGGGTGGACGGATCGCCTCCCACCAGGGCGTCAACCTTCCCGGCAGCGTCCAGGGCATGCCCGCGATCGGCGCCGCCGACATGCGCTGGGTCGACTTCGCGATCGAGCAGGAGATCGACCTGCTCGCCGTCTCCTTCGTCCGCAACGCCGACGACCTCGAGCCGGTGATCGAGCGGATCGCCGAGCGCGGTGCCGACATCCCGGTGATCGCGAAGATCGAGAAGCCGCAGGCGGCCGAGAACGCGGTGGAGATCGTGGCGGCGGCGACCAGCGGGATCATGGTGGCCCGCGGAGATCTCGGGATCGAGTTGCCGATCGAGGCGGTCCCGGCCGCCCAGAAACGCCTGATCGCGGTCGCCGGCAGGCAGGCGAAGCCGGCGATCACGGCGACCCAGATGCTCGCCTCGATGGTGCTGAGCGACCGACCGACCCGAGCCGAGGTGACCGACGTCGCGAACGCGATCCACGACGGAACCGACGCGGTCATGCTCTCGGAGGAGACGGCGATCGGGGATCACCCGGTCGAGGCGGTCGCGACGATGGACCGGGTGGCACGGCAGACCGAGCTCGACCTTCCCTACGGCGAGTGGCTGCTCAACCGCGTCGACGTCGACGGCGGCGACGTCGCGACCGCGGTCGCCCAGGGGGCGGTCGGGTCGACCTACCGGCTGGGTCTGGCGGCGATCGTGGTGCCGACCACGAGCGGGCGGACGGCGCGGATCGTCAGCGCCATGCGGCCGCAGGTCCCGATTCTCGCCGTCTCCCGCCGGATCGAGACCGTGCGACGGCTGAACCTGCTCTTCGGCGTGCGATGCGTCCTCCACGCTGATTGGGGCGACCTTCGCGACCTGCTCGGCGAATGCGCCGCGATCGCCCGGCGCGAGGGCGTAGCCAAGCCGGGCGAGCTGATCGCGATCACCTCGGGCCTGCCTGAGCAGAAGCTCGGCACGAACCTCTTCGAGATCCACCGCGTCCCGGAGTAGTCGCGTGCCGTTGTGCGGCGAGGCGCACAGAGCCCGGCCGCGGCGGTGTGTATCGTCGTCGCGCATGTTGAAGCTCAGCCTCCCGGCGACGCTTCTCACGCTGGCCGCACTGGCCGCAGTTACGTTCGGACCTCTCGCCCATCCCGCTCCGGCAGAGGCCGCGAACTGCAACGCCGCCGGGAAGAACATCAAGAAGAAGAACGTCAAGCGCGCGAAGCGGAGCATGATCTGCCTGGTCAACAACTTCCGGGCCAAGCGCGGCAAGCGCCCCCTGAAGCGTGACGGCAGGCTCTCCGAGGCCGCCGGCAAGCACTCGCGCCACATGGAGCGCGTCGGGGTGCTCGGCCACAGCGGCATCGGCGACGGCGATCCCTCCAGCCGCGCGCGCAGGGCCGGACTCAGATGCTCGGGCTGCGTCGCCGAGAACGTCGCCTACCACACGGGCAACGTCAGCCCGAAGGACCTCTTCAAGATGTGGAAGGGCAGCGCCCCCCACGCCCAGACGATGCGGTCCGGCGGCTACAAGGCCACCGGCATCGGGATCTCGGTCGGGCCGCGCCTGGGAGTAGCGATCACGCAGATGTTCGCGGCCGCCAAGCCGCGGAAGTAGGTCCGCGAGCAGGCGCTGCAGGCCGACTACGCTGTCGAGGTGGCCAAGGAGGCGATCGAGATCGAGGCCGCGGGCAGAGAGGTCCGGCTCTCCAGCCCGAGCAAGGTCTTCTTCCCCGAGCTCGGGATCACCAAGCGGGACCTGGCCGAGTACTACCTCGCGGTCGCCGACGCGACGCTGATCCACCTCCGCGACCGGCCGACCACGCTGAAGCGCTTCGTCGACGGCGCGGCCGGGGAGTTCTTCTTCCAGAAGCGGATCCCCAAGGGCGCTCCCGACTGGCTCGAGTCGGCGACCGTCCACTTCCCGAGCGGCCGCTCCGCCCGCGAGCTCTGCGCCAACGACGCGGCACACCTGGTCTGGGCGGTGAACCTCGGGGTGATCGACTTCAACCCGTGGCCGTGCCGACGCGACGACCTCGACCATCCGGACGAGCTTCGCGTCGACTTGGACCCGACGCCGGAGGTCGGCTTCGCCGAGGTGCGGGAGGTGGCGATGGTCGTGCGCGACGTGCTGGTCGATCACGACCTGGTCGGCTTCCCGAAGACCAGCGGCAGCCGCGGGATCCACGTCAACGTCCGCCTGGAGCCGAGGTGGGACTTCGACGACGTGCGCCGCGCGGCGCTGGCGCTCGCCCGCGAGGTCGAACGGCGGGTGCCGGAGCAGGCCACGAGCAAGTGGTGGAAGGAGGAGCGTCACGGCGTCTTCATCGACTACAACCAGAACGCGCGCGACCGGACCGTCGCCTCCGCCTACTCGGTACGGCCGGTGCCGGACGCGAAGGTGAGCTGCCCGCTGGAGTGGGACGAGGTGTCGGACGTCGACCCCGCGGAGCTGACGATCTCGACGGTGCCGGAGCGGATCGCCGAGAAGGGGGACCCCTCAGCGGCGATCGACGAGCACGCGGGCAGCCTCGAGAAGCTGCTGGCGCTCGCCGCCGAGGACGAGGAGAAGGGCCTCGGCGATGCCCCCTGGCCGCCGCACTTCCGCAAGCAGAAGGGCGAGGCCAAGCGCGTTCAGCCAAGCCGGGCGAAGAAGGACGGTGCCTAGGACGGCCGCAGCTGAATGTCGCGGTTCCGCGGAACCGTCCGCGCTCTCACGAAGCAGCTCCGCGATCGCGGCCCTGAACGCCCCCTTCCGCGCCCCTTGGATCTCCTCCGGCGCCGCATCCGGCAGATGCGCCATCTCGACGATCAGGATCCGCCGCCGCCCGGGGTCTGCAACCAGATCGTCGAGGGCGAGGGCGATCTTCGCCGCCGAGTCGGGATCGGACTCGCCCAGAGCTGCCGTCATCCGCTCGATCGCTCCAAGCCTGGGATCGATCGCAGATGCAGTGGCGCTTGTCGCGGAAGTGGGCGTAGAAGGGTTGACAAGCAGGCCGTCGTTGCCGCCGTCCAGGGTCAGCTCGAAGTCGCTGACCGGGACATCAGGCACGACGTCGAAGGTGGCCTGCCGACGGGCTGCCCGCGCCGCCCGTTCCGGTCGTGTGGCCTCGTCGGTCCGACCAAGTGAGGTCTACCCCCAGATCGTGCTTATCGGGGCAGCGATGATGCGCTCGTCGAGCTCGTACACGCGCGGGCCGGTGTGGAAGACGATCCCCCGGACGAAGTCATCTGCTTGGCTGTCCCGTAGCCAGGCCAGGTGCCGGGCATCGCCCTTGGTCGGTGCCGCGCTCGCCTTGACCTCGAAAGCGATCAGCTTCCGGTTCGAGAGCTCGGCCAGGAGATCGATCTCCTGGCGTCCGGCCCTGGTCCGCACGTGATAGAGCCTCGGACGGGATCTGCTCACAGTCAGCTCCGGGCGAAGCTGGGCGGCGACGAAGGTGTCGAGCAAGCGCCCGAGCACGTCGCCATCCCGTAGAACACCGGCGGCGTCGAGGCGTAGGACCGCAGCCATCAGCGCCGCGTCGATGACGTATCGCTTGGGACGCTGGACCAGGCGCTTGAGGCGATTCGAGGACCATGGGTGCAGCCTCTCCGCGACGAAAAGATCCTCCAGGAGCAACTCGTAGGCCTCGCCGGTCAGTCGGTTGACGCCGGCCGCGTCGTAGATCGCCTTGTCCGTCGCGAGCCCCGCGGAGTTGATCGCGTAGGCCTCGAAGTAGCGTCGAAGACGCTGGGCGTCGCGCCGACGGGGGCGACGGGGTACACCCTTCAAGCCGTCGATCTCCCCGACGTCGTGCGTGAGCAGGTCGGCGATGTAGCTCTCGAGCCAACCGTCACGCCGGGATCCACTCATGTTGAGAGCGGCATCGGGGAAACCGCTCCGGAGGGCGAGCTCGACGTACCCACGTAAGTCTGGCGTTTGGCCGGGCACCTGTGGAGGTCGATCGGCTGCGAGACGATCGATGAACGGCTCTTCGTCGAGAGCACGCTGCTGCTCACGGACCGTCATCGGATGCATCAAGACTCTGGTCAAACGGCCCGTCCCGGGCCAGACCTGGTTCTCCAGCTCCGCGTTGACCGACCCGGTGACGAGGAACCGGTTCGGGCGGGGATCGTTCTCGACCGCCCGGCGTACGGCGCCAAGGACCCCCGGGACGTTCTGCCACTCATCAAGCAGGACCGGCTCCTTCAGCCCGACGAGCGCTGCGTCAGGGTCGGCGGCGAAGGCGGCTGCCTCCCGCTCTCGATCCAGACGGACCACCGTAGACGCGCGGCGTTTGAGCGTGGTGCTCTTCCCGGCAGCACGAGGTCCCACGATCGAGAGCGCTGGAAGCTCCTTCGCGTAGTCGTCGAGAATGCTCTCGATCAGGCGAGTTCTGTAAGCAGCAGGCACGCGCTGGTAAGCCCCCTATGGCTCATAATAACGCTTCTGACCAGATTATAATAACGCTTCTGACCAGGCTATACTGACGCTTCTGACCAGGCTATACTGACGCTTCTGACCACTTAGCTCAGCAGCCTCGTCACCCGAACCTCGGTGCCGTGGCGGGGGACGAGGGTTATGCCGCGCATGACCAGGGGATCGAGGTCGGGGCGGACGGGCTCGAGGTCGGCCCGGGAGACCACGGTTCGGATCACCTCTGCCATCTCGGTCTGAGCGAGGGCGGCGCCGATGCAGCGGCGGATGCCGCCGCCGAAGGGAAGCCAGGCGTAGGACTGAGCGCCCTCGTCGAGGAAGCGCTCGGGACGGAAGCGCTCGGGCTCCGGGTAGAGATCCTCACGATGATGGACGGCGAGGATCGCCGGGTAGAGGCGGATCCCGGCCGGGAGAGTCCAGCCGCAGACCTCGCGGGGCTCGGTCAGGGTGCGCTCGGCGGCGTCGATCACGGGGCGGATCCGCATCGTCTCGCTGACGACCGCCTGCAGGTAGGTGTCGTCGTCGTTGCCGCGCTCGTCGCGCAGGCGCTCGATCACGCGCTGCTCTCGCGGCAGGTAGTCGAAGGCGAAGGCCAACGCGGTCGCCGTCGTCTCGTGCCCGGCAAGCAGCATCGTCATCAGCTCATCGCGAAGCTCGACGTCGCTCATCGGCCGGCCGTCCCCGTCCCGGGCGCGGAGCAGCAGCGACAGCACGTCCGTCCGCTCCTCGAGGTCGTCGGCCGCTCGGCGCCGGTCGATCTCCTCGTAGAGGAGCTTGTCGGCAACCCGCTTGCGCCGCTGGAACGCGGCCCAGGGACCACGACCACCGAAGTCGCGGCGCAGGGCGTCGGGGACGAGCATCACGAGCTGTGAGTCGATCACCGTCGCCAGCGCCGTCCGCAGGCGTTCGATCCGCTCACGCTCGGACACGCCGAAGACCGCGCGCACGATCACCTCGAAGGTCAGCTCGCGCATCCGATCGCGGAACTTGAACGTCTCCCCCACCCTCCAGCGGCCGACCTCGGCCTCGGCGACCTCGCGAACCACCTCGCGGAACCCCTCGACAGCGGATCCCTGGAACGGCGGCAGCAGGAGCCGGCGCTGCCTCAGATGCTCGGGACCGTCGAGGATCAGCACCGACTTACGACCGAGCACGGGCGAGAGCGGCGAGTTCGCCTCCCCGGCCAGCAAGGTCGACTGATCCCCCGTGAACATCGCCTTGATCTCGTCGAGGTCGGAGACGTAGACGCCTGTCCCGAAGACGAGCAGGCGCGCGGTGAAGACGTTCCCGTAACGCTTGCGCCACCCGATCATCGACTCCAGCGGCCGCTGCACGAGCTTCAGCGAGGTCAGCGCCGCCGGCCCACCGGGCCCCGGCGGCAACGGCACATGCCCTCTCTTCTTGGACCCCCGGATCAGCACGGACTCAGCCTAACTGGTCCAACCGGCACTCCCGCGGAGGCTTGTCCTCGCGCCAGCGGAGGATCTTGGCGCCGTGGCGGATCCTTCCCGCGCTGACGTGGTCGAAGCTGACCTCGATCACCAGCTCGGGGCGTAGCGAGACCCACTCCAGCTCGCGCTTGCTGTCCCAGCGGCTGGGGTCGGCGGAGCCACGCTCGCCCGTCGCGTAGGGCGCGAGCTTGCCGACCAGCTCGCGCTTCTCCGCGGCCTTCAGACCAGAGGTGTGGCCGACCACGTGCAGCTCCCCCTGCTCGTCGTAGAGGCCGAGCATCAGCGAGCCGACCGTGTCGGGCTCCTTGCCGGGACGCCAGCCGGCGACGATCGCATCGATCGTGCGCAGGCGCTTGATCTTCGCCATCCCCTGGCGCTTGCCGGGTTCGTAGGGAGCGCCGAGCTCCTTCGCGATCACGCCCTCGCCGTGCTCCAGCCATGTCGCGGTCGCCTCGGACTTCAGGGTCAGCGGCGTCAGCTCGATCGAGCCGACCTGCCAGCCGCCCGGCCCGGCCTGCTCGGCTCCCTCGAAGCCGGAGATCAGCTCGACCAGAACCGCGCGGCGCTCGCTGAACGGCCTCCCGAGCAGTGAGTCGTCGCCGAGCGCGAGCAGGTCGAACGTCCGGTAGATCGCGGGGATCTCCTCCGAGAGCAGGGCGATCCGCGAGTCGGCGGGGTGGATCCGGCTCTGCAACGCGTCGAATACCTCGTCGCCGTCCTCGTCGAGGATCACCAACTCGCCGTCGAGGACGTAGCGTCCCTCGGGGAACTCGAGCTCTGGGAAGTAGCGCACCAGAGGCTTGCCGCCTCGGGACTGCAGGTAGACGTGGTCCTCCCCCTCGCGGTCGACGAACGCGAGGGCGCGGAAGCCGTCGTACTTCGGCTCGTACGCCCACCCGTCCCCCTCCGGCAGCTCCTTGCGTGACTTCGCGAGCTGCGGGACGAGCGGGAACTGGAGCGGTAGCGCCATGGCCTCAACCAGTCTTGCGCACCGACATCTCCGCGTCGGGCTCGAGCCCGTTGAACTCGTTGGCGACGGCGAAGACGTCGCCCTCGTTGTAGTAGTCGACGGCGATCAGGTTCGGCTGCATCTCCCTGACCCGCTCACACATGCGGGCACGCTTGCCGAGCACCTTCGGAGTGTTGATCTTGGCCGCGGTCGAAGGGCTGCGCGGGATCGTCTCGATCCAGTGGTTGATCTGGAACAGCGGGTTGTCCGCGTTGCCGCGGTTGAGGCGGCAGCTCGACCGCTCTTCGATCTCCTTCACGTTGTGGAACGTGTAAGGCGTCTCCTGCACCAGGTGCTCGAAGCCCGCCGTGTACCACCAGTACTTGCCACCACCGGCGTCGTTCTCGGCGAGGATCACAAGCCGCTTGTCCTGCTCGATCAGCTCGCCGAGCGTCGGACCTGCCTCGGCTGGATCGGGCGTGTAGGCCCAGCGCAGGAGCCCGGACTTCTCGATCGCGGCCGCGGTCTCCTCGGGGCTGACCACGTCCTCGATGAAGACGACGACGAACTCGTCCGGATGGCCCTCCATCCAGTCGTAGAAGTTCTGCAGGGCGACGTCGAACCGCGTCCCTCCCAGCTCGCAAAGGACGTGGCAGAGGAACGCCTCGGACTGACCGCTCGGAGCCTTGTCTCCGAAGGCGAGCCGCCCGACGAGGTCCTGGACCTGATCCCACGCCTCCGGACCGATCTCCTCCTCGACCATCGCGCGTGTCTTGTTCTCCTTCTTGAAGTCGGTGATCACCGACCCGAACTCGCGACTTCCCGGGTCGCGCGGGAAGCCGTAGTGGGTGTCGATGAGCAGGCCCCTGATGCCGTCGTCCAGCTGGCGCTCGATCCCGTAGCGCTGGTTGGGGGCGAACCATCCCGGCTCGGCCGCGGCGGACATCGAGTTGTGGGTGGCCGGGATCGTCACCTCCTCGATCGTCTTCCCGCAGAGCTCCACGTAGCCGTTGCAGGCCTCGGGCGGGCCACCTGGGCGCTTCGAGGAGTCGCCCCCGGCGAGGACGATCACGACGACGACGACGACTCCGACCAGGCCGACGAAGGCAGCCACCCTCGGCGCGGAGATCCTCCGGCGCCCGCCTCCCCCCTCCGTCGCCCCATCCTCCGGGCGCTCCACCACCGGTGCAAGCACGGCGAGCAGCTCGACCACGGCGACGTAGATCAGCCACGAACCGACGACGACGGCGAGTAGCCGCAGCGCGAGGCTGGGCTCGAGGACGACGAACAGCCCGACCGAGAGGATGCCGAGGCCACGGGCGACCCTCAGCCAGGCCCGCTCCGGATGCGAACGCACGAGCTGCTCGATGCGGGCGAGCGGCGCGAGCGGATCGACCTCGGACGCCCCGAACCGGACCGCCGCGGCGAGGATCAGCGCGATCAGGGCTACACCGAGCGTCCAGTTGACCAGGGTGCCGAAGACGGCCTCCCAGAGGGCCGTGACGGCATCTCCGACGATTGGGTCGTCGATCAGCCCGAGCAGTACCGCCTCCGCGATCAGCAGCAGTGCGAACGCGCCGACGGCGGCGCCGGCGAGCATCCAAGCGCATCGCTGGACCGCGTGACGGCGGTCGGGAGCGACGGCCACGGACCCCGCGAAAGCGAGCAGCGCGAGGAAAGGCAGGATGGTCCCCAGGACGGAGATACTGCGGGCGAAGCTGATGGGAGTGACGGTGATCTCGCTGTCGAGGATCGCCGCCTTGACGTCCTCGATCTCCCTCGGAACCTTGTTCCCCAATCTCGGAGCGAGGACGTCCAACGCCTGCGCCGCGATCCCCGCGGCCTGGCCGAGATCGAGCAGGACGGTGCTGGTGTTGCGCCCGGCGAGCACGGCGTCGACGCTCTTGACGGCGTCGGCGACCGCGGCCTTGGCAGGAGCCGTGTTCAGGATCGAGACCGTCAGCGACTCGATCAGCGGCCGGGCGTTGACGAGCGAGCCGTCGCCGCTGTCGATGATCCCGTCGACGATCGGCTGAGCGATCGCGAGGCGGACCCGCTCGTCCCCCATCGCGTCCTCGGCGCGCTGGGCGAGCTCGTCGGGCTCGAAGACCACCTCACCGGCGTAGAGGAGGAAGCCGCCGACGAGCGCGAGAAGGGCGCCGATCGCGGCGAGCAGGATCGACGCCCGCCGCCGCCCGGTTCCCCGGCCCTGTGATGTTGGACTCCCTTCCACCGCGCGGATTGAATCAGCGCTATCGGCTTCCTGCTTTAGCGTACGGCCGGATGAACGACATGAGTCCACCTCCGCGCACCGCGGACGTCTGCGTAGTCGGGGGCGGAATCGTCGGGGTATCGGCCGCGCGGGAGCTTCAGCGACGCCACCCCGACACCACGGTGGTGGTCCTGGAACGCGAGCGCGAGCTGGCGAGTCACCAGAGCGGGCACTCGAGCGGGGTGATCCACGCGGGGATCTACTACAAGCCCGGTTCGCTCAAGGCCCGTCTCTGCGTCGAGGGAGCCCGGCGGCTCTACGAGTACTGCGAGGAGCACGGGATCGACGCCCGCAAGGACGGCAAGGTGATCGTCGCGACGGACCCGGACGAGCTCCCCCGTCTCGACGAGCTGCAGCGCCGCGGCGAGGCGAACGAGGTGCCCGGCCTGAAGCGGATCGGGCCGGAGGAGCTGCGCGAGATCGAGCCGCACGCGGCCGGCATCGACGCGCTGCACTCGCCGGCGACCGGGGTCGTCGACTTCCCCACCGTGACTCGCGCCCTGGCCGAGGATCTGAAAGCGGCCGGCGGGGCGATCGCGATGGGCCGGACCGTGGTCGGAGTCCGCCCGAGCGGTGAGGGGATGCGCGTCGAACACGACTTGGGCTCGCTGGAGGCGGGCAAGGTGGTGCTCTGCGCCGGGCCCTGGTCCGACCGTCTCGCCGTTGCAGCGGGAGCGGACCCCGACCCCCGCATCGTCCCCTTCCGCGGCGCCTACCTGCGCCTCGTGCCGGCCCGCTCCGACCTCGTGCGAGCCAACATCTACCCGGTCCCCGATCCCGACCTCCCGTTCCTCGGCATGCACATGACCCGCAATCCCGAGGGAGAGGTGCTGCTCGGCCCGACCGCGCTCTTCGTCGGCGCCCGCGACGCCTACAAGCTGCGCCGGGTGGTGCCGCGAGATCTGATCGAGAGCGTCTCCTGGCCCGGGACCGCGCGGATGATGCGCAAGTTCTGGAAGACCGGCCTGGTCGAGGTCCGGCACGCGCTCAGCATCAAGTCGTTCGTAGAGGAGTGCAGGCGCTACGTGCCCGAGCTGCGGCGCTCCGACGTCGAGCGCTCGGTCCACTCCGGCGTCCGCGCCCAGGCGATCGCTCGCGACGGCTCGCTGATCGACGACTTCGTCATCTCCCAGACCGACCGCGCGATCCACGTCCGCAACGCGCCGTCCCCGGCAGCGACATCGTCCCTGGCCCTGGCGGTGGAGATCGCGGATCGGGTCGACGCACTGGGTTGAGGCGAAAGCGGTCGCAGCCGTCGTCGAGTGTCGCGTTGTTCCCGCTTTCCGCAAGTAACGCGACGCTCGTCCCCACAGACGCCGGCTTCCCACCTCCACTCGCGCCGAGGGCACCTCGGCCCGCTCGGGCGTCGGGTCGTCGGCAGGAATCGCCACGTCCGCGCCGCGCCAGGGCACCTCGGCCCGCTCGGGCGTCGGGCCAGGCTCGTTACCCTCGGTCGAAGCCGTCAGCAACCAGAGGGAGGCCCCTCGTGGAACAGAGCACCGCCGCCGAGCCCGAGTCCAGAGCCGGGAAGGGCGCGTCCTCGTTCGCCAAGTCGCTGCTGCTGGGCGAGATCCGGGAGGAGATGGTCTTCCCGTGGCCCGAGCCCGATCCGGGCGAGCGGGAGAAGGTCAACGCCCTCTGCGCCCGCGCCCGTGAGATCGGCGCCTCGATCGACCACCGCGAGGTCGAGGAGGAGCGCTGGATCGGGGACGAGGTGATCGCCGAGCTCGGGGAGGCGGGGCTCTGCGGGCTCTACGTCGACGAGAAGTACGGCGGCCAGGGGCTCTCGCAGACCGGCTACGCCCGCGTGTTCGAGACCTTCGCCCAGATCGACGCGACGCTCTCGATCGTTCTCGGCGTCCACCAGTCGATCGGCTACAAGGGGATCGCGCTGTTCGGCAGCGACGAGCAGAAGGAGCGGTGGCTACCGGACCTCGCCGCCGGGCGGAAGCTCGCCGGCTTCGCGCTGACCGAGCCCGAGGCGGGCTCCGACGCCTACGCGCTCCGCTCGCGGGCAGTGCAGCAGCCGGACGGATCGTGGGTGCTGAACGGGGAGAAGCGCTACATCGGCAACGGCTCCAAGGGCGATGTCTTCACCGCGTTCGCCCGCGCCGAGGTCGACGGCAGGGACCGGCACATCGCGCTGATCCTCGAGAAGGGGATGGAGGGCTTCGAGGTCGGCGAGCGCTTCGACACGATGGGCCTGCGCGGCAACGACCTGCGCCGCCTCTACTTCAAGGATGTCCGAGTGCCCGCCGAGAACGTGCTCGGCGAGCCCGGCGACGGATTCCGGATCGCGATGGCGATCCTCAACAACGGCCGGATCGGGCTCGGCACGGGCTCGGTCGGCGCCGCCAAGCGGCTGCTCGACCTCTCGATCGAGCACACGACCGGGCGACGCCAGTTCGACCGCCGCCTCGCGGACTTCGAGCTGGTCCAGGAGAAGATCGGCTGGATGGTCTCCAACCTGTTCGGGCTGGAGTCCGCCGCCTACCTCACCTGCGGGCTGGTCGACGCGGGAGTCGAGGACTACTCCCTGGAGTCGGCGATCTGCAAGGTCGCCGGAACCGAGTTCCTCTGGTACGCCGCCAACCGCTCGCTTCAACTCGCGGGCGGCGAGGGCTACATGAAGGACAGGCCCTACGAGAAGATCATGCGCGACATCCGGATCTTCCCGATCTTCGAGGGGGCCAACGACGTGATGCGGGCGTTCATCGCGCTCTCGGCGATGAAGCCGGTCGGGGAGCGGCTGCAGGGCCTCGGGGAGATCGGCCTCAACGACCCGATTCGCTCCATCGGCCTGCTCGCCGACTACGCCGCCGGCCGGGTCAAGCGGGAGATCAGACCGGAACGGATCACGATGGCCCACCCGGAGCTCGACAAGCACGCCGACAGCGTCGCCGAGCAGGTCAAGGAGCTCTCGGCCGCGGCCGAATCGCTGATCCGCAAGCACAAGAAGGACGTGCTCGATCGCCAACTCGACCAGGAGCGCCTCGCCGACGCGATCGCCGACGTCTACGCCCAGGTCGCGGTGATCAGCCGGATGACGGCGATCTTCGAGAAGGACGGCGTCGAGCCCTCAGGACAGGAGCGCTACATCGCCGACACCTTCTGCAACCGCGCCGCCCGCCGCGTCCGCTCCCACCTCTCGCGGCTGGAGTCGAACGACGACGAGCGCATGGTCGCGATCGCCCGCCTCGCCTACAAGCGCGGCGAGTACGGATACGACCTGTTCACGGAGTGATCGCGCGACACTGGGGCGGGTTTCCTCCCAGATGTGGGAGAGATCCGGCCCAGTGCCGCTGTGACCGGGCGACTACTTGTTGCCGCTGCCCTTCGAGCTCTTCACGTCGAGCAAGTCGATGACGAAGACCAGGGTCGCGTCGGGACCGATCGCGGGCGGTGAGCCCGCGGGGCCGTAGGCGAGGTCGGGCGGGATCGTCAGCATCCGCCGGCCGCCGACCTTCATGCCCTCGACCCCCTGGTCCCAGCCGGGGATCACTCCTCCGGCGCCGAGCTGGAACGTGAACGGCTGTCCGCTGTCCCACGAGGCGTCGAACTGCTCGCCGGTCACGTAGTCGACGCCCACGTACTGGACCTCGACCTCGTCGCCCGCCTTCGCCGTCGCGCCGTCGCCGGTGACGATGTCCTCGCTGACCAGCTCCGTCGGGGGATCGCCTTCCTGGGTGGGCACAACCGGCTTGATCGACGTGTCCGTCAGCGCTGCCGTGTCGCCCCCTCCATCGTCGTCACCCCCGCTGTTCTGCACGATCAACACCGCCGCGACGATCGCGACGACGAAGACCAGGGCCCCTACCAGCACCATCTTCGAGTTCTTGCTGCTCTCCATGGCGGGGCAGGCTACCGGCATACATGTCGACCGGGCGCGCCTCGCGCCTATCCCGCGATCCAGTGTCCGAGGCTGATCGCCAGGAAGCCGGCGAAGAGGGGGACGGCGATGTTGAGCCAGGCGAGACGGGTGCCCGCTGCCGTCGTGAGAAGACGCGTGTCGAGCATCCACGTCGAGAACGTGGTGAAGGAGCCGAGCACGCCGCCGGCGACGATCGTCAGCGCCTCGCCGTCGAGCGTCGACCCCGCGACCAGCCCGAGGACGAAGGCGCCGGCCACGTTGACCACGAGGATGCCGAGCGGGAACGGACCGCGGGCCACGCGGGCGATCTCGGCGTCGAGGAGATAGCGAGCCCCGGCCGCGAGCCCCCCGACGAGCCCGACCGCCATCCAGCCGAGCGGGCTCATACGTGCGCCTCCCGGGCCAGGCGACGCTCGGCACCGATCCCGAGCCCGACCGCGACGTAGCCGCAGACGAGGCTCGCCGCCACGTAGGCGCAGGCAAGGCCGAGGTGCCCGCCGTCGACCATCGCGAAGAGCTCGAGCTGCAAGGTCGAGAACGTGGTCAGCGTCCCGCAGATCCCGGTCGCGAGGAACGGATGGTGCAGCCGCTCGGGCGGATGGTCGCGGAAGGAGGCGAAGAAGTAACCGATCAGCGCCGCCCCGACGACGTTGACCGCGAAGGTCGGCCACGGCCAGGCGTCGGCTCCATGCGGGAAGCCCTCGGCCAGCCCGACCCGGATCAGGGCGCCGATCACGCCGCCGACGTAGATCGCCGCCAGCTTGCGGCCCGGGTGGCGTCTGAAGATCATGCGACGGCCATACTCCACCAAGGGAGGGCGGCGCCGACCGCCACGGAGGACTTGAGCGCGGAGGTCGGGTCGGGTGAAGGTCTGAAGGGAGCTCCGCGAGGCGAAGCCGAGCGCCCGGCAGACCCCCGCCCGACCCCGGCCGGGGCATCGAGAGCGCTACGCGATGGCCGGCGTCTCCGGCAGCCGGGCCAGTGCCTCGCGCATCTCCTCCTCGGGGAACTCCAGGTCCTCGAGCTCACCGCGGTGATAGGCCTCGTACGCCGACATGTCGAAGTGGCCGTGGCCGGAGAGGTTGAAGAGGATCACCCGCTTCTCGCCCGCCTGCTTGGCGGCCTCGGCCTCGTCGATCGCAGCGCGGATCGCGTGCGAGGACTCCGGCGCGGGGATGATCCCCTCGACCCCGGCGAAGCGCACCGCCGCCTCGAAGGCGCTCGTCTGCGCGATCGCGATCGCCTCGACCAGGCCCGCCTTGACCAGGGCGCTGACCAGCGGCGAGTCGCCGTGATAGCGGAGGCCGCCGGCGTGGATCGAGGGCGGGACGAAGTCGTGCCCGAGCGTGTACATCGGCCTCAGCGGCGTTATCCCGACGGTGTCGCCGAAGTC
>CAZXKG010000012.1:0-5965 GCA_964641695.1 uncultured Conexibacter sp. | reverse complement strand
CTTCGGCGACACCGTCGGGATGACGCCGAAGTCGTAGCGGTACTCGCCCCTGGTCAGGGTCGGGCAGGCGCTCGGCTCGGCGGCGACGAACCTGGTCTCCCCGCCCTCGCGCAGCTTGCGGCGCAGGAACGGATTGGCGATGCCGGCGAAGTTCGAGCCGCCGCCGACGCAGCCGATGACGACGTCCGGGTACTCCCCCGCCAGCTCCATCTGCTCCAGGCACTCCTGCCCGATCACGGTCTGGTGATGGCAGACGTGGTTGAGCACCGAGCCCAACGAGTAGTTGGTGTCCTCGGAGGATGCTGCGATCTCGACCGCCTCGGAGATCGCTATGCCGAGGCTCCCCGAGGGATGGCTCGCCTGCGAGCGCCCCGCCTCGGTCCGGTCGGAGGGGCTGCGGTGGACGGTCGCTCCCCAGGTCTCGATCATCGCCCGCCGGTACGGCTTCTGGTCGTAGGAGACGCCGACCATGTAGACCTCGCACTCCAGGCCGAAGAGCTGCGCGGCGAGGGCGATCGAGCTCCCCCACTGCCCGGCCCCGGTCTCGGTGACGAGCTTGCGGATCCCCGCCTCGCGGTTGTAGTAGGCCTGCGGCACCGCCGAGTTCGGCTTGTGCGAGCCGGCGGGCGATACGCCCTCGTACTTGTAGTAGATGTGCGCCGGGGTATCGAGCAGCTTCTCCAGCCGCCGCGCCCGGAACAGCGGGGTGGGCCGCCAGAGCGCGTAGATCTCCCGCACCTCGTCGGGGATCTCGATCTCCGCCTCGGTCGAGACCTCCTGCTCGATCAACGACATCGGGAAGATCGCCGCCAGATCCTCCGGCCCCGCCGGTTGCAAGGTCGCCGGGCTGAGCGGCGGCAGCGGCTCCCCCGGCAGATCCGCCATCAGGTTCACCCAAACCCGAGGAATCCGATCCTCACCCAACAGGTACTTGGTCGTCTCGCTCATCATCTCTCTCCCAGGCTTGGTGTAACGAGAACGCACCATATCCCGGCCCACCAAGATGCTTCACAGGCGTCCGGTGGCAGAACCGCCCCGATGCGATGTAGCCCCGGGTGGGGTGGGCGTCTGCCGGGAACTCCGCGAGGCGAAGCCGAGCGCCCTCGCGGCTTCTTGGTCGGGCCGGCGGGTGGACCCGTCCCATGAACGGCGAAGGCCCCGGTCGGGTGGAGGTCTGACAGGAACTCCGCGAGGCGAAGCCGAGCGCCTGTCAGGCCTCCACCCGACCGGGGCCGGGCGCCATTCGATCGAACGACTAGTTCAGCCGCTCAACGACCATAGCCTCGCCCTGGCCACCGGCAACGCACATCGTCTCGATCCCGACCGCGTGGTCGTCGGTCTCCATGACGTTGAGCAGCGTCCCCATGATCCGGGCGCCGGTCATCCCGAACGGATGGCCGAGGGCGATCGCGCCGCCGTGCGTGTTGAGCTTCTCGAGCGGGATGCCGCACTCGTCCATGATCGGGATCACCTGGGCGGCGAACGCCTCGTTGAGCTCGACCGTGTCGATGTCGGAGATCGTCATGCCCGCCCGGTCGAGGACCTTGCGGACGGCGCCGATCGGGGCGACTCCCATGTACTCGGGGTTGTTGCCCGCGGTCGCCGTGGTGACGATCCGCGCCCGCGGCTTCAGGCCGAGCTCCCTGGCCTTGGTGTCGGACATGATCAGGGCCGCGGCCGCGCCGTCGTTGAGCGGGCAGGAGTTACCTGCGGTCACGCCGCCGCCGCCGAAGGCCTCGTCCAGCGCGCCGAGCTTCTCGCGCATGTCGCCCTTGTCGGGGCGCGGGCCGTCGTCCTTGCTGACGACCGTGCCGTCGGCGAGGGTGACCGGGACGATCTCGCGATCGAAGAACCCGCTCTCCTGGGAGGCGACGGCGAGGTGCTGTGAGCGCAGCGCGTAGTCGTCCATCGCATCGCGGGAGACCCCGTACTTCTCGGCGACGTTGACCGCGGTCTTGCCCATGTCGATGTAGACGTTCGGGTAACCGTCGACGTCGCCCTTGAGCTGCTCGTTCTTGTCGTCCTCGCCCGCCGCCTCGGTGCGCTCGTTGAAGCTCGAGACGAACTCGACGCCGGCGGCGATGTAGGCATCGCCCTCGCCGTTCTTGATCGCGTTGGAGGCGTGGCGGATCGCATCGAGCGAGGACGCGCAGTAGCGGGATACCGTGACCCCGGTCGTCTCCTCACCGAGCTTGTCGGAGAGGATCACCATGATCCGCGCGAGGTTGAAGGCCTGCTTGCCCTGCGGCATGCCGACCCCGGCGATCACGTCCTGGATCAGCGCCGGATCGACGTCCGGGTTCCGCTCGAGCAGCTGATCGATCACGAACGCGCCCGTCTGGTCGGGACGGAGGGTGGCAAGCGACCCCTTGAAGGCGCGGCCGATCGGCGTGCGCAGGGTGTCGACGATTACGGCTTCGGGCATTGAGTGCTCCTTGAATGACGTGAACGTGGAGCCGTCGGCTCCGGACTACGGGATCGGAGAAGTGGTTGTGAACTACTTGGCATCGGTCGTCGAGCCACTGGGTACTCAGGCCCCTCCGACGGGCGCAGGCACGTCCCCCGGTGGCATCAACCACTATTCTCGCGGATCAGCGATGACGACAGAAGCCACAGAAACTGAAACCGTCACTGACGCCGACCTGGCTCCCGAGCAGGCGGCCGAGAAGATCGCCTCGGGGGCGCTGCTGATCGACGTGCGCCAGGACTACGAATGGGAGGCCGGACGGATCGCCGACGCGATCCACGTGCCGATGGAGGGGCTGCCCGCGAAGGCGCCGGAGCTCGATCGCGATCGCGCGATCGTCTTCCAGTGCCGCAGCGGCGCCCGCTCCGCCCTGGCCACTCGACTCTTCCGCGAGGCCGGCTTCGACGCCTACAACCTCGCCGGGGGGCTGAAGGCATGGGTCGACTCCGGTCAGCCGATCGAACCGGCTGACGGCGAAGTCGCCGACCCCCGCCCGGACGCCAGCTAGGACGGCCGGGCCGGATGTTCGGCCGACGCAGATCCAAGAGCACCGGGGCACCCGTCCCGGGAGCGCCTTCCGCGCCGCCGCAGGGGGCGCCGCCGCCCGTAGCCCCCGCCGCCGCACCAACCGCCCAGCCCGCACCACCGACCCAGCAGACGCAGGTGCGGCCGCCTGCCCAGTCACCCGCGACCCCGCAGCCCGCCGCCCCCCAGCCAGGAGCGCCGGCCGGGGGCCCGCCGCTTCCCCCTCCTCCCGGATCTCCGGGAACCCCCGCCGGCCGGCCGGGGCTTCCGCCCGTCCCACCGGGCGGCCAGCCGACCGAGACCGAGGCGCTGCGATCGTGGGTCGCCCAGCTCGATCGCAAGCTCGGCCTCCGCAGCTACATCGTGCTCGCCGCCTCCCTGCTCGCCCTGGCGTGCTCGGTCGTCGCCGTGATCCTCGCGATCGACGCCCGCGACAACTCGGCGAGCCCGGACGAGGTTGCCGCCCTGGAGGAGCAGATCGCGGCGCTCCAGTCCACCTCGGCGACCCCGACCACCCCGGTCGACCCCGTCACGGGCCTGCCGGAGACCGGCACCGAGGGGACGGTTCCCCCGGCCGGCGAGAGCTCGGACGCAGCCGCGGAGCTCGACGATCTCCAAGCCGAGATCGACGACCTCGACGCGACCGATCAGGAGATGGCCCAGCGCATCACCGCGCTCGAGCAGGACGTCGAGGACCTGCGCGGCGAGATCCGGCGCAGCGGTCGCTGAGCGCCGCGCCCGCCGAGCCGTTCAGGACGCCTTCCTCGACAGCTTCGCCTCGGCCGGTGCACCCCAGCACCCGGTTGGCGCGGTCTTTCGCGTGCGCGATCGCTCGAAGTTGTGACCAAAGGCGCAATCGGTGGAACAATGGGTTCGACCGATGTCCGGATCGCAGAAGCCACTCGAGTTGATCCTCGCCCGGAACCTGCTGACGAGCGTCACGACCCCTGCCTTCCTCGTCGCCCGTGACGGCACCCTGCTCTTCTACAACGAGGGCGCCGGCGCCCTGATCGGACGGCCCTTCGAGGACACGGGACAGCTCGATCTCGACGAGTGGACCAAGCGATTCGGCCCGTTCACCGACGACGGCAACCCGATGCCCGTCGAGGACATCCCACTCACCCGCGCGGTGCGCAACGGCCTTCCCGGCCATGCCGAGTTCTCGGTCCGCTCCGCGGACGGCGAGACGCACCGGATCGCCGCCAGCGCGATGCCGATCGTCGGCTCGGCCAAGCAGGCGTCGGGAGCCATGGTGATCTTCTGGCCCCTCGACGAACGGCGCGCGCAGGAGATCACCACCGGTCGCCACGAGGCGGTGAGCGGATGAAGGTCCGCATCTGGGGGGCGCGGGGCTCGGTCCCGGCGCCGGGACCGGAGATGAACCGCTACGGAGGCAACACCTCCTGCGTGGAGGTGACCCTCTCCAGCGGCCACACCCTGATCCTCGACGCGGGAACCGGGATCCGCACGCTCGGCTTCTCCCTGCCGCCCGACATCGCGCGGATCGACATCCTGCTCACCCACCTCCACCTGGACCACATCCAGGGGCTGATGTTCTTCCCGCCGTGCTTCCGCGCCGAGTCGAAGATCCGCATCTACGGGCCGAGCTCCCCCGAGGCGAGCCTGGAGGCGCGAATCGCCCGCTACATCTCGGCGCCGCTCTCGCCGGTCGAGGTCCGTGAGCTGCCGTGCGACGTCTCCTTCCTCGACGCGCCGCACAGCGAGTGGCAGATCGGCGAGGCGACGATCCGGGCGGAGGCCGTCACCCATCGCGGCCCGACGCTCGGCTACAGGATCACCGACGGCGATCAGACCCTCTGCTACATCCCTGACCACGAGCCCGGATTGGGATCGTCGCTGGGGGATCTGGAGCCGGAGTGGATCTCGGGCTTCAACCTCGCCCGCGACGCCGACCTGCTGATCCACGACTGCCAGTACACCGACGACGAGTACCCCGGCCACGAGGGCTGGGGCCACTCGCCGATCACCGACACGCTGATGTTCGCGAAGCGGGCGGGCGCGGCGAGGACGCTGCTGTTCCACCACGATCCCCTGCACACCGACGGGTTCCTCGACGACCTCCACCGCACGGCGAAGGAGCGTTGGCAGGAGCTCGGCGGGAACCCCTCGCAGATCGAGATCGCCGCCGAACGGGCCGAGCTGATGGTCGGGTCCGGCGAGGTCGCCTCCACCTACGCCGCTTGTTGATGGGGTTCTGAGGGCTCCCGAGCCCTCCCGTACAAAGCGTCCGGCGGTAATTCTGGACGTCGGTACAAACATCGAGAGCGCCGGCGAACGCAAACTGCTGCGCGTTGGCAAACCACAACCGCCGGTCGACTCTGCCCGGCGGGCAAGGAGAAATCTCGATGACAAAGAGGCTCAGCCTCACCGTCCTACTCGCGTTGCTCGCGGCCTTGGTGATCCCGGGTATCGCGTCCGCGCAGGGACCTGAGGCGCTACTGGAGGCCAAGTCGCTCGAACTCGACATGGTGTGGGTTGCGATCTCCTGCGCGCTCGTCTTCTTCATGCAGGCTGGATTCCTGTTCCTGGAGATCGGCTTCTCGCGGCAGAAGAACGCCGGCGCGGGCGTCGGCAAGATCCTCGTGAACCTGGGCATCGTGACCATCGCCTGGTGGGCGGTCGGCTACGGGATCTCAGGGTTCGGGAACAAGATCTTCGGCACCGACGGGTTCTTCTTCCACTTCGGGCAGACGATCGGCAGCGGCGCCGAGGCGTTCACCGTCGCCGGATCGGACGCGATGCTGATGCTCTTCGGTCTCGCCTTCTGCGCCGTCTCGCTGGCGATCGTCTGGGGCACCACCCTGGAGCGGATCAAGTTCAGCGCCTACGTGATCTACGCGATCGTCTTCGGCGCGCTGATCTACCCGCTCGTCGCCCACTCGGTCTGGGGCGGCGGCATCCTCTCCGACATCGGCGGCAAGCCGGTGATGGACTTCGCCGATCGTCGGTCGT
>CAZXKG010000011.1:0-42937 GCA_964641695.1 uncultured Conexibacter sp. | reverse complement strand
CCCTGGAGATCGTGGACGTGCTGACGCGCTCCGGAGCGGTCGATCTCGTCGCGATCGACTCGGTCGCGGCGCTGACCCCGCGGGTGGAGCTCGAAGGTCAGATGGGCGAGGTCCAGGTGGGGCTGCAGGCCCGCCTGATGTCGCAGGCGTTGCGGAAGCTGGCCGGGAACCTCAACCGCGCCCGGACGGTCTGCCTGTTCACGAACCAGATCCGCGAGAAGATCGGGGTCAGCTTCGGCAACCCGGAGACCCAGCCGGGTGGGCGGGCGCTCAAGTTCTACTCCTCCCAGCGCCTGGACATGCGTCGGATCGAGACGTTGAAGGACGGCACCGAGGCGGTTGGCAACCGGGTGCGGGTCAAGGTCGTCAAGAACAAGGTCGCGGCGCCGTTCAGGCAGGCCGAGTTCGACATCGAGTACGGAGACGGGATCTCCAACGAGAGCTGCCTGCTCGACCTCGGCGTCGAGAACGACGTCGTCACCAAGTCCGGATCGTTCTTCTCCTACGGGGAGACGCGGCTCGGTCAGGGCAGGAACAACTCCAAGCAGTTCCTCTCCGAGAACCCGCAGATGGCGGAGGAGATCGAGCGGAAGATCTACGAGGCGCTCGGTGTCGAGCGCGCTCCGGGTCCGGATGCTTCGAACGGCGATGCGACGGCGGCCAAGGCGGACGCCAAGGCGGACAAGCCGGAGGGTGAGCAGAAGGCCGCGTAGGCCCGCCGGCGCAACCCCTGGGAGTGAGTCGGATCACCGACCGGGTAGAGGAAGCGGTCGGCGCTGCGATCGGGGCGCAGCGTCGCCGGGAGCGCACCACCGCGGAGATGCTCGATTGGCTGCTCGAGAAGGGCTATGGCCGCGACGACTCCGAGGAGGCGGTCGCGCAGCTCGTCGAGCTGGGCGAGCTCGACGACGAGCGTTTCGCGCTGGCTTACGCGGACGACAAGCGAGTGCTCTCGGGGTGGGGGTCGGAACGGATCGAGGCCGCGTTGTCGGAGCGCGGCCTCGGGGCGGCGCTCGTCGCCCGCGCGGCCTGTGAGGAGCGTGATCAGGAGTTGGGCAGGGCGGTCGATCAGCTCCTGAGGAGGGGCATGGGCGTCAGCGACGAGATCGGGAGATCGAAGGCGCTTGGGTATCTGACCCGGCGGGGCTTCACCTACGAGCTGGCCTACGAGGCGGTGCGCAGGGCAGAAGTGGACGACGGCGCCCGGAGCTGAGGCTCCCATCGGGGGCGCCGGGTAGCAACGACTACCATCGAAGGAGGGCGATGGAACGGCGGGCACGCAGACGACGGATGGAAACGGTGGAGCCCACGGCTCCGGCCGAGTCCGGCCAGCCGCCGCTCAGTTCCCCGGCGGGATCGGAGGATGACCTCAAGGCTCGTCGCGAGGAGATCGCTCGTCTCGAGGAGCGCGCCCTCCACGACGCCGAGAAGGCACGACTGACGTTACGGGAGCTCGAACATCGCGAGCAGGCCCAGGCCGATCGCGAGCGGAACCTGGAGAACCAGACCGAGGAGCTGAAGCGGCAGAAGCAGGTGCTCCGCAAGGAGCTCGAGAGGCTCTCCGGGCTGACGGTCGCCCAGGCGAAGCAGATGCTGATCGCCGACGTCGAGCACGAGACCCGCCGGCAGGTGGGACGGATGCTGATCCAGATCGACGAGGAGGCGAAGCGCGAGGCCGACCGCCGCGCCCGCAACGTCCTCTCGGTGGCGATGGGTCGCCTCGCGGGGACCCACGCGAGCGAGACGACGACCAAGCTCGTCGAGCTTCCGAGTGAGGAGATGAAGGGCCGGATCATCGGCCGCGAGGGGCGCAACATCCGGGCCCTGGAGGCGTTGACCGGCGTCGACGTGATCATCGACGAGACGCCGAACGCGGTGGTTCTGTCCAGCTTCGACGGGAAGCGCCGGGAGATCGCACGACTGACGCTCGAGCGGCTGATCGCCGACGGTCGGATCCAGCCGGTGACGATCGAGGAGTTCTACGAGAAGGCCAAGGCGGACGTCGACAAGGAGATCGTCGCGGCGGGGGAGAGGGCGGAGCTGGAAGCCGGCGTGCATGGCGTCGCCCCGGAGTTGCTCGAGGTGCTCGGCAGGCTTCGTTACAGGACCTCGTACGGCCAGAACGTGCTCGACCACCTGGTCGAGTCGGCCAAGATCGCCGGGCTCGTTGCGGCCGAGCTGGGAGCGTCCGTCGAGACCGCCAAGCGCGCTGCGCTTCTGCACGACCTGGGCAAGGCCGTCAGCCACGAGGTCGAGGGCTCCCACGCCGAGGTGGGAGCGGCGATGGCTCGCCGCCACGGGGAGTCGGAGGCGGTCGCCCACGCGATCGAGGCACACCACAACGAGGTCGAGCCGAAGACGGTCGAAGCCGTGATCGTGCAGATCGCCGACTCGCTCTCGGGCGCGCGACCGGGCGCGCGCGGCGAGGCGCTCGAGCACTACGTGAGCAGGCTTCGCGACCTCGAGGAGATCGCGATGCGACACCCCGGCGTCACGAAGGTCTTCGCGGTTCGCGCCGGTCGTGAGGTGCGCCTGATGGTCGATCCGGGAAGGGTGGACGACGAGGAGGCGGCCGTGATCGCGCGGAAGACGGCGAGCGCGATCGAGAAGGAGCTCGACTACCCGGGAAGGATCCGCGTGACCGTGGTCCGAGAGTCCCGCTCGAGCGCCTTAGCGGAGTAGATCCGACCGGGGCCCAGAGGGCTGCACACAGGACGGCGATTCCGATCGCTGCTGCGCCCCTTCGCGGAGTAGAACCAACCGGGCTCCGAGGGGGCTTTCGATCGGCGGGGAGCGATAGGATCCCGGCGCTTATGTCTTCCGACCTCTTCTACGTATTCGCCGGCGCCTTGGTCGTCGTCGCCCTTGGCATCTCTCTCGTCGGGATCCGCAAGTCGGACTTCCCCTCGGGCACAGTCGTAAAGGGGGCTCTCGCGCTCGTCGCTGCCCTCGTCGTGGGCACCGCTTACTTCGGCGTCGAGCTCGCCGCGGAGGAGAAGGCCCACCGCCTCGGACACGCGAACGAGCACGCCGCCGAGGAGTCGGAGCAGTCCGACATCCAGAATCAGGAAGACGAAGCCGGCGGCACGATCCCTGGCGAGTCTGACGGCTCCGAAGCGCCGTGAGCGTCGTCCTCGTCGGCTCACGGCCCCAACGACCAGCACCCTGGGCCGCTTCGCCTCCTGCGTCCCCAGCTCGCGACGCTTCGGGGCTCGTCAGAGAGCTTCTGGCCGCTTGACCGTCGTCGCGGTCTGAACCGCGCCGCTACCCTGAACGCTCGTATGGCCGGGCGACTCCCTACGCGCGACGCCGCTGAGAAGCGGTTTCATGTGACCACTTTCGGGTGTCAGATGAACGCGCACGACTCCGAGCGGATGAAGGGGATGCTCTCCTCGATCGGCTACGGCGAGGCGGGAAGTCGCGAGGAGGCGGACCTGATCCTCTTCAACACCTGCTCGATCAGGGAATCGGCCGACAGTCGCTTCATCGCGCATCTCGGCGAGGCGAAGCGACTCAAGTCCGAGCGTTCGGACGTCGTCGTCGGCGTCGGCGGTTGCTGGGCCCAGTCGGTCAAGGACGAGGTCTTCGAGCGGTTCCCGTTCGTCGACGTCGCCTTCGGACCGGGGCAGATTCACAAGCTTGCCGAGTTCCTGACCAGCGAGTCGATCACCGCGCAGGGGTTCTTCGAGTTCGAGGAGTTCGCCGGACACCTTCCGGCCCGCCG
This sequence comes from uncultured Conexibacter sp., assembly GCA_964641695.1. Taxonomy (GTDB): domain Bacteria; phylum Actinomycetota; class Thermoleophilia; order Solirubrobacterales; family 70-9; genus RHKX01. Next base: position 39,213 of record CAZXKG010000011.1, on the reverse strand, counting down.
GGAGCGGACCTTCCAGGCGTGGCTGCAGATCTCGCAGGGATGCAACTGCGCCTGCTCGTACTGCATCGTTCCCTCGACCCGGGGCCGAGAGGTGAGCCGATCGGCTCCGGAGCTGATCGAGGAGGTCGAGCGGCTCGCCGAAGACGGGGTGCGGGAGGTAACCCTGCTCGGACAGAACGTCAACAGCTACGGACGCGATCTCCGCGGCGCCGATCGGGCGACCTTCGCCGAGCTGCTGAGGGCGATCGACGGGATCGACGGGATCGATCGCATCCGCTACACGAGTCCTCATCCGAAGGACATGCGCGAGGACGTGATCGCGGCCCACGCCGAATGCGACGCGGTCTGCGCCCACATCCACCTGCCCCTGCAGTCCGGCTCGAGCAGGATCCTGAAGGCGATGAGGCGGACCTACAACCGCGAGCGGTACATGGATCGAGTCTCGATGATCCGCGATCGCGTCCCCGACGTCGCGCTCACGACCGACATCATCGTCGGGTTCCCGGGCGAGACGGAGGAGGACTTCACCGAGACCCTCGAGGTCGTGGAGGAGGTCGGCTACGACGGCGCTTTCACCTTCATCTTCAGCCCGCGGCGAGGAACGCTTGCCGCCGAGATGGACGGGATGGTCCCGCATCCGCAGAAGCGCGAGCGGATGCAGCGGTTGGTCGAGGTCGTCCAGCGACGCGCCAAGGACCGCTCCGAGCGGTTCGTCGGCAGAACCCTCGAGGTGCTCGTGGAGGGACCGAGCCGCACCGATCCGGCGCGCCTTCGCGGCCGCACGACCCACAACAAGACCGTGAACTTCGATGGGACGGCGGCCGCCGGGGAGATCGTCGACGTCGAGATCCTCTCGGCCACCTCCCAGACGCTGTCGGGGGCGGAGCGCCTGCTGTCTCGCGCCTTCGCCTAGGCGAGGACCCAGGTTGCGGCCGTGGGCGTGATCGCGATCTTCGGCCCGACTGCGGTCGGGAAGACCTCGATCGCGATCGAGCTGGCCGACCGGCTTCGCGAGCGTGGTGAGCTTCCGGTCGCGATCTCTGCTGACGCGATCCAGGTCTACCGCGGCCTCGAGGTGCTCAGCGGGGCTCCCGGCGAGGAGGAGCGGCGGCGGCTGCCGCACCACCTGGTGGGGATAGCCGGCATCGACGAGGAGTTCAGCGCCGGGCGCTTCGCCGAGCTCGCCCGTGGCCTGATCGACTCGACCCTGAGCGAGGGGGGGACGCCGATGGTGGTCGGCGGAACCGGCCTCTACCTGCGTGCCGCCCTCGCCGAGTTGTCGCTGCGACCGCCGGTGCCGGCTGCGATCCGACGGGGGGTCGAGGATGACCTGGACGAGCGCGGGCCCCAAGCGCTGCACACGGAGCTGGACCCGGACGTCGCGGCGCGGATCCACCCCAACGATCGCAAGCGGATCGCGCGCTCCACCGAGCTCCAGCGCCTCGGAATCGACCCGCCGGAGCGAGGTGAGGAGCTCTGGACGGCCAAGCTGAGGCATCCGACGTCGCTCTTCGGCATCGTCGCCGAGCGACGGTGGCTGGCGAGGAGGATCGACCGTCGGGTCGACGGCATGATCGCCGACGGCGCGGCAGGCGAGGCCCGCTCGGCAGCGGCCACCGCCTCGCGGACCGCTCGCGCCGCTCTCGGGTTCGAGGCGCTGCTGGAGGACGACGCGGAGGCGGTGAAGGCGGCGCACAGGCGCTACGGGCGGCGCCAGGTGACCTGGATGCAGAACATGGAGGGGATCGAGGTGATCGACCGTACGGAGCTGACCGATGCGGAGGTCGCGGCGCGGATCATCGCTTCGCTCGGCTGAGCGACATACTTCCGCCCCGTGAAGTTCGAGAAGTGGCAGGCCCTGGGCAACGACTACCTGATCGTCGAGGCCGATCAGCTTCCGTTCGAGCTGACCGCAGCTCGCGTCGAGGCCCTCTGCGCCCCGCACTTCGGATGCCACTCGGACGGGATCCTGCTGCTCTCGCGGTCCGGCGATCCATCGAGGTTCGTGGCCGAGCTGCGGATCTTCAACCCCGACGGATCGGAGGCCGAGCTCTCCGGCAACGGCGCTCGCGAGGCGGTGCTCTACCTGCGGCGCTCCGGCTGGACGGACACGGACACGTTCACGATCCTCACCGCGGCCGGCGAGATCACTCCCACGCTGACCGGGCCGAACAGCGCCCGCGTCGCCATGGGCACGGCGACGACCAGCTCCAAGGACTTCCCCGACGGACCCGACGACGGGCGGGGGACCGTCCAGGTGGGTGAGCTGGGGGAGATCGAGTTCCAGCACGTCTCGATCGGCAACCCCCAGTGCGCGATCGAAGTCGCCGATGGGCTCGAGGAGCTCGATCTGCCCGCCGTGGGACCAGCGATCGAGGCGGACGTGCGCTTCCCCAACCGGACCAACGTGAGCTTCTGGCGGGCGGCTGGATCCCGGGTGCGGGCTCGGATCTTCGAACGTGGGGTGGGGGAGACCCTGTCGTCGGGGACCGGAGCCTGCGGGGCGGCGATGGCCGCTCACCTGCGGGGCGCAGCCAGCCCGATCACGGTCGAGCTCGACGGCGGCGAGCTGATCGTCGAGATCGCGGACGGCGGCGAGATCCACCTGACGGGCACCGCGGAGCGGGTCTTCAGCGGGGAGTTCTCCGACGAGCTGCTGCGACGGGTCGGCGCGATCTAGATCTGGGGACGGTTTGTTACATCCACCCCGTTGAACGGGTCGGACGTAACAAACCGTTGGACGGGAGGACCGTGCGGCCGGCGTCGAATAGCCTGCTCGGTTCGCGGAAAAGCAACCATCCGAAAGGAACTTACGTTGGCCCTGACCGACCCCTCCAAGCGCCTCGAGGCGATCCCTCCGTACATGTTCGCCGAGCTCGAGCGCAAGATCGCCGAGAAGCGTCAGGCGGGCATCGACGTGATCAGCCTCGGGATCGGGGATCCGGACATGCCGACGTATCCGCACATCGTCTCGGCGATGGAGCATGCCGTTGCCGACCCGAGCACCCACCAGTACCCCTCCAACCGTGGCCGCGCCGAGTTCCGCGAGGCCTTCGCGCGCTTCTACGATCGCCGCTTCGGCGTCGCAATCGACCCGGAGAGCGAGGTGATTCCGGCGATCGGCGCCAAGGAGTGCATCTACAACCTGAGCTTCGCCTTCCTCGACCCCGGCGACGTCGCGCTCGCGTCCGATCCGGGGTACCCGGTCTACACCGGAGGCCCGCTGCTCGCCGGGGCCCACGCCGAGGTCTTGCCGCTGGTGCCCGAGCTCGGCTTCGCCCCCGATCTCGACGCGGTCGACCCGGAGATGCTCCGCCGCGCCCGCTTGATCTTCCTCAACTACCCGAACAACCCGACCGGGGCGGTCGTGCCCGACGGGCTCTTCGAGCGGGTCGTCGAGCTCGCCCGCGAGCACGAGATCCTCGTCGTCCACGACAACGCCTACTCCGAGACGACCTACGACGGCTACGTAGCCCCGAGCTTCCTCGCCACCCCGGGCGCCAAGGACGTGGGCGTCGAGGTCTTCAGCCTCTCCAAGGGCTACAACATGACCGGTTGGCGCTGTGCCGCGATCCTCGGCAACGCCGAGGCGATCAGCGCCTACTGGCGGTTGAAGACGAACATCGACTCTGGTCTCTACGAAGCCGTCCAGCTCGCTGCCGTCGCGGCGCTCGAGGGTCCGCCGGAGGCGCTCGGCGAGATGAACGGGGTCTACGCGCGCCGGCGTGATCTCGTGGTCGGCGCGCTGCGTGCGATCGGGGTCGACGTGGAGCCCCCGAAGGGAACGATCTACGTCTGGGCGCCGGTGCCGGAGGGTTACACCTCCACGTCGTTCTGCGAGCACGTGCTCGAGGAGGCGGCCGTCGTCATCTCCCCGGGCTCGATGTACGGACCAAGCGGGGAGGGCTTCTTCCGGATCTCGCTGACGACCCCGGACGAGAGGATCACCGAGGCGGTCGAGCGGATCCGCGAGGTCCGCTGACGCTCCCGGAGCGCCGTGAGCTAGAACGCAGGAGGCGAAGCGGCCATCGGGCCGTGAGCCGACGAGGACGACGCTCACGGCGCTCCGGGAGCGTCAGGAACGTCGCGCGGGCGCCTACACTGCTGTTGATCGAGTGAGTGGCCAGGCTGCAAGTGGAAACGGGATGGCCCGGCGCGAGCCGGGGGAGGCGAATCCCCGCGCTCGTCAGCGCGCGTTGGCGATCGGGGTCGTGCGCGGGACGCCCGGCGAGGATCCCGAGCTGGGCGAGCTGCGCGAGCTCCTGCGAACGGCGGGCGTCGCCACGGCGGGGACGATGGCCCAGCAGCGCGCGGAGCCCGATCCCGACCGCTACTTCGGTCGCGGCAAGCTGATCGAGCTCGCCGCGGAGATCAAGCGTCGCGACGCGAACCTCGTCGCCTGCGACGACGAGCTCGCACCGCGTCAGGAGCGGAACCTGGAGAGCGAGCTCGGCGTCCCCGTGATCGACCGCACCGCGGTGATCCTCGACATCTTCGCCGACCACGCCCACAGCGCATCCGGCAAGCTCCAGGTCGAGCTCGCCCAGCTGGAGTACAACCTGGCGCGGATGCGGGGGCTGTGGACCCACTTGGAGCGCCTCGGCGCGGGCCGCATGGATGGCGGGATCGGGACCAGGGGGCCGGGTGAGTCCCAGATCGAGACCGACCGGCGCCTGGCGCGAGATCGGATCGCTGCCCTGCGCAGGGAGCTCCGCGTGGTCGAGCGCAACCGGGAGACGCAGAGGGCTGAGCGCCGGCGCGCCGCGCTGCCGACCGTTGCCCTGGCCGGCTACACGAACGCGGGCAAGTCGACGTTGCTGAACGCGATCACCGGAGCGGGGGTGAGCGTCGGCGACCGGCTCTTCCACACCCTCGACCCGACGACCCGGGCGTTCGAGCACGAGGGCCGTCGCTACCTGCTGACCGACACGGTCGGCTTCATCCGCAAGCTTCCCCATCAGCTGGTCGACGCGTTCAAGGCGACGCTCGAGGAGACGACTCTGGCCGACCTCGTCGTCCACGTCGTCGACGCTTCCGAGCCCGCCCCTTCGCGGGCGCTCGCGATGGCGGCGGTCGAGGACGTGCTGGCCGAGATCGGCGCCGGAGAGACGCCGCGGGTGATCGCCTACAACAAGATCGATCTGCTCGGCGAGGAGGAGCGGCAACGGCTGCTCGTCGGTACGCGAGGCGCCGTCGGGGTCTCGGCCGCCGACGGCGAGGGCGTGGGCGAGCTGCTCGATGCGATCGAGGAGGCTTTCGCGAGCACCCTGGAGCCGATGGAGCTGCTGATCCCTTACGGCGACGGCGCCCTGCTCAGCGAGCTTCATTCGATCGCCGGACCCCTCGAGCGCGAGGACGGGTCGGAGGGGGTGCGGGTGAGCGCCCGGGTCCCCCGTTCGCAGAGACACCGGTTCGACGCCTATGTCGTCGCCGGCCAGGATCGCTCCCCGACGTCGGCGTGAAGCTCCCGGTCCGCCTTCTCGAACCCGGCGCGGCGTTGCCGACGCGCGCCCATGCCGGCGACGCCGGCCTCGACCTGAGGGCGTCGGAGCCGGCCACGATCGGCCCCGGCGAGCGAGCGATGATCGGCACGGGGATCGCGATCGCGATCCCCTCTGGACACGCCGGTCTCGTGCTTCCGCGCTCCGGCCTCGCCGCCAAGCACGGCATCGCCCTCGTCAACGCCCCCGGGCTGATCGATTCCGGCTACCGCGGCGAGGTCAGGATCCTGCTCCTCAACACCGATCGGGAATCGGCGTTCGCGATCGAGCATGGCGATCGGATCGCCCAACTTCTGCTCGTGCCCTTCGCGACGGCGACTCCCGCCGTGGTGGAGCTGCTCGACGAGAGCGTGCGCGGCGACGGCGGCTTCGGCTCCAGCGGAGTCTGAAGGGTCGGCTCAGCCGCCGAGCTGCTTCCCGGGCGCGGCCCGGGTGACGACAGCCTTCGGTTACGGTCACCCGTCATGCGGCCCGCGGATGTGATCGGCAGGAATCGGCGCGAACGCCTTCTGAGCCTGGGAACGGTCGCCTTCATCCTGGTCGCGATCGCGGCGTTCATCGCCCTCGACACCCCCGACGCCGACTCACCCGAGAAGGGGGTTGACCGTGCGCTGCTCGCCCTCGACCGCAAGTGCGTCGAGACCAAGCGGCGGCTCCGCGACGATACGGCTGGCAAGGTGATCGACAGGAGCACCGCCCCCTTGATGCGGTCCATACGATCGCTGCGAGTGCAGCTCCGATCGGCTCAGACGGATTCAGATGATCAGATGCGGAGCATCAGCGGTGCGGAGGGCCTCGACAGCTCACTCGGGGATCTGCGTGCGGCCATCCTCGATCTCGATACAGCCATCGCAAGTGGGCAGACGGCCGATGCCCAAGCAGCGATCGCCGCCACCAACGTGGCTGCGGCCGAGGTGGACCGATGGGTCGAAGGCATGAACTTGGAGCGCTGCTCGAACATACGGCTGGCGCCCGGATGAGCCGCCGCCCGCGCGGTACTTGCGGTCGACCGAGGCCTGTGCTCTGATACTCACGTTCTCGAGAACTGGTGATCCCGTCCAGGTGGCGAGTCACCGCGATCAAGAGGGAGACTCAGGATGAGAACTCGCTACGTACTACTGGCGGCGACCGCTGTGCTTGCCATCACCGTCGCCGTGCCCGCGTTCGGCGGGCCGTCCAATCCCGTCGCCGACACCTTCGCCAGTGCCAAGAAGACGGCGAAGAAGGCGCTGAAGAAGGCGAACAAGGCGAACAAGGCGGCCAAGAGCGCCCAAGGGGCCGCGGCCGCCGCGCAGTCGACGGCCGACGGAGCGCAGGCCGCGGCCGCGGCCGCCCAGACCACGGCGGACCAGGCGGTCACGGATGCGGCGTCGGCGAAGGCCGCGGCGGATGCCGCCCAGTCGAGCGCCGACAGCGCCCAGTCGAGCGCGAACACCAAGTTCGGGGAGACGAACTACGTCGGCGGTGACACCAGCGCCCTGGACAGCAGTAACACGAAGACGGTGTCGGTCGGATGCGGAACGAGCGGCCGGCTCACGGGCGGCGGGTTCATCGTCGGCGGACCCGGGAACAACGAGGTGACCGTCACCCTGAGCTCCGCGTTCCTCAACGGCTGGGTCGTCCAGGCGGCGGAGATCACGCCCACCGCCAGCAACTGGTCGCTGACCGCGACGGCGATGTGCGCGGATCAGACCTGATCGGGCAGCCGCGTAGTTGACCTGACTCCCCGATGTAGGCCGAGCAAGGAATGGTCGGCCCTACATCGGGGGGACGGGTTCAGCCGTCCCGGGCGGCCCCGACGGCGGCCCGGTGGGCACGCTCGGCGAACTCATCGTCCAACGGGCTGAGGACGGGCCGCTCGCCGCTGCGGCGCTCGATCGCACGGGCGATCAGCTCATCCGCGAGCCAGGCGTTCTTCGGCAGCAGGGGGCCGTGCATGTAGGTGCCGATCAGGTTCCTCCGTCGCACTCCCTCGCCGCCGTCCGCGCCGTTGTTGCCATGCCCATGCAGGACTCGGCCGAGCGCGTCGGCGGAGGCGCCGAGGTAGGTCCGGCCGCCGTGGTTCTCGAAGCCCGCCAGGGTCCGCGGGCCGGCGCCGAGATCGACCTCGACCGCGATGTTGCCGATCAGGCGCTCGCCCGGCTCGCGCACGGTGCGCAGGTCGACGAGGCCGAGCCCCTCGACCGTCCGCCCGTCTATCTCGTATCCGTGGCCGAGCAGCTGGTAGCCGCCGCAGACCGCGAGCACGACCGCGTCGGTGGCGACCGCTTCCTCGAGTGCCTCGCGCTTGCTTTCGAGCATGTCCTCGGCTACCGCCATCTGGTCGCGATCCTGCCCGCCCCCGACGTAGATCAGGTCGTGGGCGTCGGGATCGAAGCCGGCGCCGGTTCCGGCCGCGGCGTACTCGAAGTCGATTCCGCGCCACTGACACCGGCGCTGCAGGAAGAGCACGTTGCCGCGATCGGCGTAGATGTTCATCCGCTCGGGGTAGAGGGCGAGCAGGCGCAGCGGTGGGATCTCAGACATCATCGCCTGCCGGTGGCTTCGACATGGTCACGATCACCGAGTCCTCGTGCTCGGCGCTGCGAGGGACCGGCTCCGCCGAGACGGTGCGCAGCCCGGCCTCGAGGGCCTCGCGATCGAGGTCGGCGGCCGAGAAGCGGTCGAGCACGATCTCGTCGGTGGTCTCCTCGAGCTGACCGGTGGGGGATACGAGCTGCCGGATCCGCCGCAGGGCGATGTCCCGCTCGCGAACCTCGATCTCACTCGCCAGGCTGGAGTGGACCCAGCCGTCGATCTCCCGGACGTCCGGGATCGGCTCGGGGCGCCAGCGGCCAAGCGGGAGATCCTCCCGGAGGATCGCGGTAGCGAACCGTCCGTCGGTGGCGATCACCCGCTCGACCCGCTCGAGTACCCTGCGCCGGCCATCGCGGCCGCCGACGATGTGGAGGAACTGCATCGGGGCGACGATCAGCGGGACCCCCTCGCTGACCTCGAGCTCACGGGCGTCGGCGCAGACGACGTCCACGGGGAGCCCCTGACGTCTCGCCCTGGCCTCCAGCTCCGTGGCGAGGCGCGCGTCCGATTCCACCGCGATCACGCGGTGGCCGCGGGCGGCGAGGTGAAGGCTGACGCGGCCGGTCCCGGCGCCGAGATCGACGATCGGGCCACCCGCGCGCCGTGCCATCCGCTCGTAGATCGCGAGGTCCGCCGCGTAGGCGGCGTGCTCGACGTCATGCCAGATGCAGTGCTCGTCGGCTGTCGTCGCGACCCCCTTCACTCCCAGAACTCCTTGGCCAGACCGCGCCTGGCGAGCATCGTGCGAAGCTCGATCAGCGCGGTGTAGGTGGGCAGGGCGAACAGCCGTCCCTCGGCCCCGGCCAGGGCGGCATCGAGCGAGGACTCGATGCCCTCGACGATCTCGATTCGGCGCGGATCCCATCCCGCGTACTGAAGTCGCAAGGCCATCTCCGCGGGTCTGGTCCCGGAGCAGCAGATCCTCCGCACGCGCTCGCAGAGCAGCTCGAAGTCCGCGTCCCAGATCCAGGAGACGTCGCGACCGTCGGCGATCCGGTCGTTGAGGGCGATCCAGAGATCGAGTTTCTCCCCCGAGCGATCGGCCTCCAGGGCCAGCGTTCGCAGCACCTCGTTGGCGCCTGCCGGGTTCTTGATCAGCATGATCGAGAGGCTCCCGGCACCGGTCACGATCGTCTCGACCCGTCCGAAGGCGGCCTTGACCTCGGCCAGCCCCATCTCGATCCGCTCAGGGGGCACGTCGAGCGCCAGGGCAGCCGAGATCGCCGCGAGCGCGTTGTAGACGTTGTAGAGCCCGGGCATCGGCAGCTCGATCCGCATCCGGCCGCCGGGATGGTTGACCGTGAACGAAGAGCCGGTGATCCCCCGAAGCTCGATCTCGGTCGCGGTGACGTCGGGGTCGGGGCGATCGGCTCCGCAGTTCGGGCAGGCGTAGTGGCCGAGGTGACCGACGAAGGCGCGCTCATAGCGGTAGGGAGCGCCGCAGCGGCGGCAGTGCTTGGCGTCGAAGGCATGCTGAAGCTCCGGGAGCGCCTGCTCACGGTCCTCGATCCCGAAGTAGAGGACTCGCTCGCGCCGATCGGGATCGCGCTCGCGACCGAGGTCGGCTACGAGGGGGTCGTCGGCGTTGAGGACGAGGGTGGGGGAGGACGGTCCCGCCGCGATCATCGCCGCCCATTCGTCGGCCAGCCGCTCGAGCTCGCCGTAGCGATCGAGCTGGTCACGGAAGAGGTTCCCGAGCACCAGGATCGTCGGCTCGAGCTCGGCGACGACGGCCGGCAGCCAAGCCTCGTCGACCTCGAAGAGACCCTCTTCGCCCTGCTGTTCGAGCAGGGCCGTGGCGACGCCCCACGCCATGTTGGAGCCCGCCCGGTTGTGAACCGGGTGCCTGCCGTCCGCCGCCATCGCGGCGGCGAGCATCCCCGCGGTCGTGGTCTTGCCGTTCGTCGCGCTGACCACGGTCCGCGAGCGATCGAGGGCGCCGGCGAGCCGCGCGATCGCGTCGGGAGCGGTGCGAAGCAGGACCCTTCCCGGAAGGGTGGTGCCGCCGCCGCGGCCGCTGCGTCTGCTCAGCTTCCCGATCGCCCGGGCCGCCGCCAGCTTCAGCCGGAACATCCCGCCCGCCTCGCGCGATGCCGTCACGGTGCCGCCGCTCCCCCGGGAGGGGCGATCAGCTCGAGCGCTTTCGGCAGCAGCTCGATCCGAGCGGGAAGGTCGGTGAGACGATCGCCGTCGGCGTAGACCTCGAACGGGCGGTCGGCGCTGATCTCGACGACCGCACCGCGTCGGTGCTCGACTCCGCTGTGGCCGATGTGGGTGCCCTTGAAGACCTTCGGAAAGCCGGTCAGGAACTCGATCTTCGAGGCCTCCGCGGTGCTGATCACGTCGAGCTCGCCGTCGTCGAGGAGCGCGTCGGGGGCGAGCATCATCCCGCCACCGTAAGCCCTCGAGTTGGCGGCGGCGACGGAGTAGCCCCGGCACGTGTGGCGTTCGCCGTCGACGACGATCTCGAACTCGGCGGGATGCCAGCTCGCCAACGTGCGCAGGGCCGCGTACGCGTAGACGAGCGAGCCACGCACGATCCTGGTCTCGTTGGCGCGGCGGTTGACCACGGAGTCGAAGCCGCAGCTCGCGATCCCGAGGAACCGCCGCCCGTTGGCCACGCCGACGTCGATCCGCCGACGCTCGTCGCGCGCCAGGACTGCGACGGCCCGCTCGGGGTCGGTCGGGATCCTGAGCACGCGGGCGAGGTCGTTCCCGCGACCGCCCGGGAGGATCCCCATCGGGAAGGCGGTGTCGGCCAGCGCCCCGCCCACCCTCCCGATCAGGCCGTCGCCGCTGACGACCACCGGGATCTCGCCGCCCCCGGCCGCGACCAGCGCCGTCTCGCAGGCATGATCGACGTCGCGGGTGATGACCTCGCGGTGCCTCATGCCTCGCCGGTCGAGCGCGGCGCGGATCGCAGGCATGCGGCGCAGGCCTCGGCCGGAGCCGGCCGACGGGTTGACGAGCAGCGCGTAGCGCCTGCCCTCGCCCTCGCTCGCCGCCATCAACCCGCCTTGCCCGCGATGAAGTAGGTGCCGATGCCGATGCGGCCGCTGCTCTGGTCGACCATGCCCTGCTTGCGGAAACCGCGGGCGAGCACCGCCTCGGGGGTGAAGAAGGGGGTGCGCTCGCCGCTGCTGGCGGCGACGATCGCGTGTCCGCCGGGCCTGAGGACGCGGGAGATCTCGCCGAAGAACGGGGGCATGTTGAGCAGCGTCACCAGGTCGAAGTGCTCGTCGTCGTAAGGGAGGTCTGCCGAGTCGCCGATGCGGAAGGCGACCCGGCCCTCGGGGTCCAGCCCGACCTTCGCCTTCGCCCGCCGGATCATCTCCTCCGAGACGTCGATCCCGCGCACCGACGCGCTCGGGAACTCGCGTGCGAGGAAGAGCGCCCCGACGCCGGTGCCGGTGCCGAGGTCGAGGATGCGCTCGGGATGGGCGGGAAGCTTCGTCACGGCGGCGGCCAGCGGGGCGAGGTGTGCGGGGCCGGGAGCTTGCGTGCGCTCGTCCCAGCCCGCCGCGCGCTCGTCGAAGAACCGCCGCATCGGTCCGCGGAGAACCGGCCAGGCCCAGGGCACGATCGTCACCGCTCGGGTCAGCGTCCGTCCGATCAGGCGAACGCGGCGCGCCGACGGCACCGGCGCCTCGATCTGCTGCTGGCTCGGAGCTTCGCGGGCCACCCGCTCATGATCGCAACCCGGGCACCCGTTAGGCTGCCGCCGTGCTCAAGCGAATCGCTCCTATCCTCGTTCTGCTCGTGCTGGCCGTGGCCCTGACCGCCTGCGGAGGCGATGACGAGCCGGACGGAGAGGCAACCGCGGACAGCCCTTGCGCGGAGGTCGAGGCGCCCGCGCCGAAGAGCGGTGCCGACGCGAAGCTCGCCAAGCCGAAGGCGGCCGCGCCGACGGGCACAGGAGTCCGCTTCGAGACCAGCTGCGGCTCGTTCACCGTCACCTTCGACGATCGCGCGCCGAAGACGGCCGCTTCCTTCGAGTACCTGGCGGAGAACGGGTTCTACGACGACACCGTCTTCCATCGGGTGGTCCCCGGGTTCGTGATCCAGGGCGGGGATCCTGGGGGCAGCGATCCGGCGACCGCCGGAACCGGAGGCCCGGGTTACTCGATCGACGAGAAGCCGCCCGGAGGCCTCGCCTACACCGAGGGAATCGTCGCGATGGCCAAGACGGGGGCCGAGCCCCCGGGCCGATCGGGAAGTCAGTTCTACGTCGTGACTACGGCCGATGCCGGCCTTCCGCCCGACTACGCGCTCGTCGGTGAGGTGACGGAGGGCATGGATGTCGTGCAGGCGATATCGGACCTGGGCGTTCCCGGCGGCGACGGAGCGCCCACCCGCCCGGTCGTGATCGAGACGGCGACCCCTGTCGGTGCCTGAGGCGCCTGAGAGGAGTACGAGATGGCGAAGCTCGACGTAGGAGATCGTGCCCCGGAGATCGGCCCCCTCGACTGGACCGGGGAGGGACGGTTCGAGCTCTCCGCCCAGCGCGGGAAGTGGGTGGTGATCGCCTTCTACCCCGGCGACTTCACGTCCGTCTGCACGAAGCAGTTCTGCAACTACCGGGACGGCCGGGAGCAGCTCGAGGGCCTCGATGCGGTGGTCGTCGGGATCTCGCCTCAGGATCTCGAGTCCCACCGGAAGTTCACCGACGAGTACGGCTTGACCGTCCCACTGGCGGCCGACACCGAGAAGGCCGCGGCCGCTGCCTACGGGGTGCTCGCGGGTGGTGGCAGGCTGGTGCGCCGGGCGATCTTCATCGTCGATCCCGAGGGAGTGACCCGCTACCGGAAGGTTGCCCTGGTGGGGCTCGGCTACGAGGACGTGGGTGAGCTGGCGGGTGCGCTGGCACAGGCGCGCTCGTCCGTCACGTGAGCGCGGACCCCGCGCAGGTCGAGCTGGAGGGGGAGAGCGGACACCGGCTGCGGGGGGTGACGGAGGGATCGGGGCCGCCCATCGTCCTGCTCCACGGCCTGACGGCGCATCGCGACCTCGTCGTTCACGGGTCGCGCGCCCTCGCTCGCGGCGGCTACGAGCTCACCCGCTACGACGCGCGCGGGCACGGTGAGAGCGAGGGCACGGGGGAGGGGACCTACACCTACGACGCGCTCTCCGCCGATCTCTCCAAGGTTCTCGACGACCGGTTCGGACCCACCGCTCGCGTTGTGGCGGCGGGTCACTCGATGGGAGCCCACACGCTCCTCCGACAGGCGCTCGATGCCCCCGATCGGTTCGCGGGCCTGGTCGTGATCGGCCCGGTCGCAACCGGGGAGCCGCCGAGCGACCGCGCCCTGGAGCACTGGGACTCGTTGGGGCGAGGTCTGAGCGAGAGCGGGATCGACGGTTTCCTGGCTGCGCTGGACGACGGGCTGGACCCGGCTTGGCGTGACGTCGTGCTGCGCATCGCCGGGGAGCGCATGCGCAGGCATCGGGATCTCGGCGCCGTCGCACGGGCGTTGCGGGAGCTTCCGCGCTCGCAGCCCATCGACTCCCTCGAGGAGCTCTCCGCGCTCGACGTCCCGACGCTGGTCGTCGCCAGCCACGACGAGGCGGATCCAGGCCATCCCTATGCGACGGCAGCGGCGTACGCGGAGGCCATCCCCGGCGCCGAGCTGATCAGCGAGGGGGAGGGGGAGAGCCCGCTGGCCTGGCAGGGCGGCAAGCTCTCGCGCGAGATCGCCTCGTTCTGCGAGCGGATCGGCGTTCCCGGCGGCGCGTAGGGACGGCATTGGGCGAGCCGGGCTATCCTCAGCGCGATGAGTGACGAGCACGACCTGGGCATAGCCGTCCATTACACGGCGGTGAAGCGAGGCACGCCGGTCATAGCCGCGGATGGGGAGGTCGTGGGCACGGTTCGCAAGGTCCAGGACAACGTCGCCGAGCACATCCTCGACGGGTTCGAGATCGAGGCCCGGGACGGGTCGATCCGCTTCGTCGACGGTCCCGAGGTGCAGCGCACCTGCGAGCGAGGGGTGACCTTGACGATCGCGGCCGGCGAGCTCGACAGCTACGCACCCGTGAAGTCCCGGAGCCCCCTCGCCGGCAGCAGCGTCGATGCGGGCGCCGGCGTGTTCGGGCGCCTCTTCGGCCGCCGCCGCTGAGGGCCTCAGTCGGTCTTTGGGGGGCGCCAATCGACGCGCTTGATCCTGGAGACTTCGAGCACCTCTCCGATCGTGCTCCACTGACGGCCGCCGAGACGAGCCAGGGGCGCGAGCTTCTCGATCGCGGGGCGCCCCTCGACGAGCACGTCCTCCGCGACCGCGATGTGGACGACGGCCCCGAGGACGATGACCGAGTTGCCGACCTCGACCGTCTGGTGGAGCTTGCACTCGATGCAGGCAGGCGAGCCGGCAACGCGGGGAGGGCGAACGCGGGCGCTCGGTTCGCGCTCGATCCCCACCAGATCGAACTCGTCCTCGCCCTGCGAGAAGTCCGTGGCGCTCTCGTTGATCGCGCTAAGCAACGACTCCGGCGCCAGGTTGACGACGAACTCACCCGTCTCGAGCACGTTCCTGAGCGAGTCTTTACGGCCAACGGAGGTGAACTGCACGACCGCGGGATCAGACGAGGCGATCGTGAACAGCGAGTGCGGGGCCACGTTGTCGACCCCCGTCCCCGAGCTCGTCGAGACCCAGGCGATCGGGCGGGGGACGACCAGCGAGGTGAGCAGGCGGTAAACGTCGAGCGCCGCGACTTCGGCTGGATCGAAGTCGCGGCGCATCGGCGTTCTCGGCCCGGCGACCCGGAGGTCGCAGGCCCGGACCCTCTAGTAGGCGGCGCCGGGCTCTACGGCTGCTGCCGGGGCGTTCTCGCCGCCACCGAGCTCGAAGAAGAGCACGCTGGAGACGAGGGCGTAAACCGGCATGAACAGCGCCTGCACGATGACGGCGACGATGATGAACCCGATCACTCCGCCGATCGCTCCACCGATCACGCCCATGATGATGTAGGAGACGACGAGGATCAGGAAGACGCAGACGATGATCCCGAAGACGGTCCACGCCTGCCCCTTGACCAGCTGATAGCTGCGTCCGAACGCCTCGATCGGGCCACGGCCTTCGACCACGATCGACGGAGCCGTCACCGCCCACAGCGTAAGCAGGACCAGGCCGGGGATGATCAGGAGGACGAACCCGATGACGACGGCGATCCCGAAGAGGATCGACATGATGATCAGCGGGCCTACTGCGGGCATCGCTGCGGAGACCAGATCGCCGACGGTGGCGTCACGGATCCCGTCACGGGCGTCCTGGACGACCTTGACGACGAATCCGGTGTAGATCGCCGTCGCGATGATGCTCACGATCGAGGCGATCAGCGAGAGGTACCACTCGTTGGGCTCGCCGAGGATTCCTTGCAGGATCCCGGAGATCAGGTAGATGACGACGCCGACGCCGATGAGAACGCCGATGTTGGCGCCGTAGAGGCTGAAGGCGTCGCTGAGGACCTGTCCGACGGAGATCGGTTGGCGGCCGGCCGGCTGGGGGGCCGGTGGAGCCGGGGGCGGGGGCGGGGGTGTTGCTGCTTCCATGCGCTGAACCTACCTTCAGGTGCGGATGGTGGCAAGCGTGCGGCCCGGCGCATGGGCATTTCGTCCAGTTTGACCGGTGCTCGAGGACGCCATCCAGATCGCGGTCGCAGGCTCGCGCGCCGACGCGGTCGTCCGGTCGTTCGATTACGACTTCCAGCGGCTCGCAGCGTGATCCCGGGCCTGAGCGTCGTCAGGGAGCGGAAGCGATCCCTGGGGCGCCTGGGCGAGATCCATCGTCTCGATCGCCTCGCGCTGGGCGCTCGAGAGCTGGGCGAGCTCGTCGCGCACCGCCTCGGCGCCGCTACGTAATACAGGGGCCCCAGAAATACAGGGGCCCTAGAAACGGCTTGTATGGGTTAGATCCGACCCTGACAACGCACGATAATGGATGTTATGTAAACCACGGCCCCTGGGAAGGCCACGCCCGGGGGCATCTTGGCGGGATCTGAGCGGCTTTGGTTACTGCCGCGCAACTTCTCCGCTGCCGCGCGTTGTATTCGTTGAGCACTGTCGGAGGTCGCGTCCGATCGCCGCAGACGTGCTCGCGACAGCTCAGATGCAGACGGCTCGATCCGCAACGACACCTCGCCGACTCACCGGCTCAGCCGCGGCGGCGGCCGTCTGCCTGCTGATCGTCCTGGTGGCGGCCTCGCGGGCCTCGGCCGCCGACTTGACGGTGACGGTCGGCGGCGACGGCGGCGACGGCGTCTGCGATTCCTCCTGCACGCTCAGGGACGCCGTTAGCGCTGCCAACGCCCTCTCCAGCGACGACACGATCCACTTCTCGGAGTCGGTCCGCGGAACGATCGTCCTGACCGAGGGCGAGCTGCCGATCACCCAGCCGCTGACGGTCGTGGGACCCGGCGCGAGCTCGCTGACGATCAGCGCCGACGCGGACCACAGCGGCGATCAGAGCGACGCCGACTCGCGGGCCTTCGGCATCGACACCGCAGCCGGCGCTGCGGTGTCCCTGGCCGAGCTGACGATCGCCGCAGGCAGCTCGGCCGGCTCGGGCGGCGCGCTCTCGGTCGAGGGCGCTTCGCTGACCCTGACCGGGCTCGCCGTCGTCGACAGCCACGCCGACGGCGACGGCGGCGCCCTGTATATCGGCGAGACGACCGCGGGCCTCTCGGTGGTCGGCTCGACGATCGCCGGCAGCCAGGCAGACGGCGACGGCGGCGGGATCGCCGTCGGGGGCCCGGCAACCGGCTCGATCTCGATCTCCAACAGCACGATCTCGGGGAACTCGGCGGGCGGCGACGGCGGCGGGATCCACGCTCGCAACGCCTCCTCGCGGCCAATCGCGATCACCAACTCGACGATCGCCTCGAACGTCGCCGCGGGCGCCGGCGGCGGCATCTACCGCAGCGCCGTGCCGTTCCCCGGATCGGGCACGATCGCCCTCTCGAGCTCGGTGGTCGGCGACAACACCGCCTCCGCGGGCGCGGACATCGCCGACGGAGCCGCCGCGAGCGGCTCCTTCCGGGCGGGGTTCAGCCTGCTGGAGGACGCCTCCGCCGCGAACCTGCTGGCGGATCCGGCCGGCACCAACCGGATCGGAGTCGATCCGCGCCTGCGGCCGCTGGAGCTCAACGAGGGGACGACCATGACCCAGCGGCCGACCTCGACCAGCCCCACCCTCGACGCCGGCATCGCCAACGGGCTGAGCGAGGACCAGCGCGGCTTCAACCGCACCACGGGCATCCGTCACGTCGACAACGCCCGCGGCTCCGACGCCACCGACATCGGCGCCGTCGAGCTGCGCTTCCCCAAGGCGCGGATCGATTCCGGCCCGCGGGACACGATCAGTCGCCGCAACGCCAAGATCAGGTTCAGCAGCAACACGCCGGGCTCGACCTTCATGTGCTCGTTCGACTTCGCCGGCTTCGAGCCGTGCGAGTCCCCGTTTCGAGCCAAGCGCCTGCGCGAGGGATATCACCAGCTTCAGGTCCGGGCCGGCAGCGGCGACGGGATCAACGGCCGAGTGGCCCGCCGCGACTTCGTCGTCGACACCCGGTTGATCCGCGCCAAGGCCAAGGCCAAGCGGGTGCAGAGACAACGCGGCGGTCGGGTGAAGGTGAAGGTCGACGCGGGCGCCGGCGAGGACGTGACGATCGCGGCGAGCGGTCGGATCGACGTCCGCGGGCTCGGCCGCTTCCCGCTGAAGAAGTCGAAGGTCGCGATCCCCGGTCAGCGCGTCAAGCAGTTCACGCTGCGGCCGAAGTCCGAGCGTGCCGTCCGCAAGATCATGGCCGCCGTCCGCAAGCGCAAGAAGGTTGTCGCCCGGGTTGACATAACAATCGTCGATCGGGGATCCCACCGCTTCCACGAGCGGATCAAGGTCAAGCTCAAGCGCTAGTTCATGCTCGGGTCGTCAGGCATCCGGGCGACCAGCGCGTACTGGCCTCCCTTGCGCTCGAGGACGTCGCTCCAGAGGGTGGCGGGATCCTCCGGGAACAGCTCCGGCGGGATCGGCGGCTCGACGATCCAGGCTTCGTCCTCGAGCTCGGCTTCGAGCTGGCCCGGCCCCCAGCCGGAGAACCCCGCGTAGACCCGCCCGCGCCTGACGGCGTCGGGAAGCTCGTCGAGATCGGTCGCCGCGGAGACGAGCCCGACGTCGGCGACGACGATCCATGCGGCCTTGTCGACGTCGTTGAACTCGCCGAGCACGACCAGCGCCTCGGGCTCCACCGGGCCGCCGAAGAACACCGGCTCCTCCGTCGCGATCGTGGTCAGCTCGGGGATCACCTCCGAGACCTCGGCGTCCGCCGGGCGGTTGAGGACGATCCCCATCGCGCCGTCGTCCCCGTGCTCGGTGATCAGCACGACCGTGCGGCTGAAGTTCGGATCGTCGAGCGCCGGAGAGGCGATCAGGAGCTTGCCCCGCAGAGACACCTGGGAATCCACATCCCCAGGCTAGCCGACTCCCGCCCGGGCGGAACCGGGCACAGGGCTAAGCTTGCAGGCGCATGATTCGAGACGTCAACGAAGCGGATTTCGCCACCAACGTCGTCGAGCGGTCCCACGAGGTTCCGGTCGTCGTCGACTTCTGGGCGAGCTGGTGCGGCCCCTGCCGGCAGCTCGGCCCCGCGCTCGAGGCCGAGGCCGGGCGTCGCGAGGGGGAGGTCGACCTGGCGAAGGTGGACGTCGACGCCAACCAGGCCCTCGCCGGGTCGTTCCAGGTGCAGGGCATCCCGGCGGTCAAGGCGTTCAGCAACGGCGCCGTCGTCGCTGAGTTCACCGGCGCCATCCCACCGGCGAAGGTGGCCGAGTTCTTCGACGGGCTCGTCCCTTCCGAGGCGGATCGCCTGGCGGGCGAGTCGGATGTCGACTCCCTCCGCAAGGCGCTGGCGCTCGACCCCGGCCAGGCCACCGCCGCCCTCAAGCTCGCTCGCATTCTCAGCGCGTCGGTGGCCGCCGACGACCGCGGCGAGGCGAAGGCACTGCTCGAGCCGCTCGGGGACGACTTCGAGGCCTCCGGGCTGCTCGCCGCGCTCGAGCTTCGCGAGGACGATCAGGCCACCGACGCTCTGGACCGCTGGGCCGAGGGAGATCACGAGGGCGCGCTCGATCTGCTGCAGGTCCAGATCGGCGAAGCCGACGGCGAGCACAAGGACCGGCTGCGACGGGTGATGGTCGCGATCTTCACCGAGCTCGGCCCGAGCAGCGAGCTGGCGCGCGAGCATCGTCGCCGCCTCGCCACCATCCTCTGAGCCGATGCCCGAGATCGGCGGAGTCGGCCTGCTGACGGCGCTGTTCGCCGGCGCGATCTCGTTCTTCTCCCCCTGCGTGCTGCCGCTGGTCCCCGGCTACCTGTCGGCGGTGACCGGCGTCTCCCCCGCGGAGCTCGAGCGGGCGGGCTGGCGCACGGTCCTCCCCCCCGCGCTGACCTTCATCGCCAGCTTCTCGGCGATCTTCGTGCTGCTCGGCATCACGGCCTTCGGCCTGACCCAGACGCTGCGACAGAACCAGGAGACGCTGGAGAAGGTCGCCGGCGTCCTGATCATCGCGATGGGCGTGCTGTTCGTCGCTCAGCTCTTCGTCGTCCGGCTGAACCGGGAGTGGCGGGTGGATGCTCTGATCGAGCGCGCCGGCAGCGGCGGTCCGCTGATCGCCGGGGCGGCCTTCGCGATCGCCTGGACGCCGTGTATCGGACCCACCCTGGCCGCGATCCTGACCTTGGCCGGTACCTCGAACTCGGCCCTGGAGGGTGGCCTGATGCTCGCCGTCTACTCAGCCGGCCTGGCGATCCCGTTCCTGCTGACCGCGATCGCGTTCGCGCGGATGACCAGCGCGTTCGGCTGGGTCAAGCGCCACTACGCGGCGATCATGGCCGCGGGCGGCGCAGTCCTGATCGTGATGGGCGTCCTCGTCTTCACCGGGGAGCTGACGAGGCTCAACATCGAGGCCCAGCAGGCGCTCAACGACCTCGGGATCAACTTCTTCAACGAGGTCTGAGCCTGAGCTCAGTCGTCGCTGCGGAAGGGTGACGGCACC
Source organism: uncultured Conexibacter sp. (assembly GCA_964641695.1). Taxonomy (GTDB): domain Bacteria; phylum Actinomycetota; class Thermoleophilia; order Solirubrobacterales; family 70-9; genus RHKX01. Next base: position 19,092 of record CAZXKG010000011.1, on the reverse strand, counting down.
ACCGCGGGATCCGGCCCGGCCGGCGCCCCGACACCCACCTCGATCGGGGTGCCGACGGCCTCGGTCTCCTCGATCCCGGCACCGTCGAGATCCTGCGAGCAGACGATCCGGAACCTGCCGGTGCTGATCGCGGCGTCGGGCACGATCGGCAGGCCGCGGATGTCCTCCCAGCCGAGCCGCTCGGCCTCGAAGGGGTTCATCCTGACTTCGGCGGCCGGGAACGGGCACTCGGCGTTGTGCTTGTCGATCGCCGCCGAGATCGCCCCCAGGTTCTTTGCCTCAGCGCTCACTGCGGACAACGTAGCAGTCGTTCGCAGGGCCGCGGGGACGTCATCGGCCTCGACTACGATCGACCGATGCCGGGCGAACGTCTGTACGGCGACCCTACGAGCTGGGAGCGAGTGATCGCGCACATCGACATGGACGCCTTCTTCGCGTCCGTCGAGCTGATCGACCGGCCCGACCTCCGCGGACTGCCGGTCGTGATCGGGCCGACCGACCCCGACTTCCGCGGCGTCGTGATGACGGCGACCTACGAGGCGAGGCGCTTTGGCATCCGCTCGGGGATGCCGATGGTGAGCGCCCGGCGCCTGTGTCGCGAGCTGGTGGTCCTGCCGACCAGCAGGGACAAGTACCGGGCCAGGTCGGAGGAGGTGATGGCGATCCTCGCCGGGTTCAGCGCGGTGATCGAGCAGGCGGGGCTCGACGAGGCGTACCTCGATCTGAGCGACTCACCGGCCCCGAAGGCACGAGCACGGCAGATCAGGCACGAGGTGCGGCGGGCCACCGGCTTGACCTGCTCGATCGGCCTGGCGCCGAACCGGCTGATCGCCAAGATCGCCTCCGACCTGAACAAGCCCGACGGCATCTGCGCGTTGCCGAGGTCGAGGTTCCTCGAGGTCGTGGGCGGGAAGCCGGCGCGGACGATCCCCGGGGTCGGGCCGAAGACCGAGGAGCGCCTGCGCGCGGCCGGGATCGAGACGGTCGCCGACCTCGCCGGCGCCCCCGAGGACCGTCTCAAGGTGGTGATGGGACCCAACCAAGCCGTCGGGCTGCTGCGGCGCGCCAACGGACACGGCAGCTCCGCCGTGGTCGCCGAGCGCGAGCGCAAGTCGGAGAGCCGCGAGCGCACCTTCCACGCCGACGAGGAGCGCCCTGAGGTGATGCGTGAGGTGATCGCCGATCTCGGGCGAGCGGTCGCCGACCACCTGCGAGAGCAGGATCTGCCGGGAAGGACCGTCACCCTGAAGATCCGGCTGGCGCCCTTTCGGACCTTCACCCGCTCCCGGACGCTGAGCGGCTCGACGTTCGAGGCGACGAGCATCGTCGAGGCCGCGATCGCCCTCTTCGAGGCGTTCGAGCGCGATGGCCCTGTTCGGCTCCTGGGGGTCGGCGTGTCGAACCTCGACCATCCCGAGAAGGGGGATCCCCTCCCGGCCGGCGAGGACCCGGGCGGCCCCCAGCAGCTCGCGCTGGTCTGAGCGCGAGCTGCTGGGATGCGCGCTCGCAGCATGGGGCCGGTGAAGGCAGGGACGCGTCGCGTCTGTGGGTCCGCTCATGCTCTTTACACGGATGAGAAGATGCCTGCATGGGGATCAACCGGTTGAGTGGACTCGACGCCTCCTTCCTGCACCTCGAGCGGGACGGCGCCCACATGCACGTCGCCTCGACGATGGTGCTCGCGGGCCCATGCCCCAGCTACGAGGAGTTCCGCGAGTTGATCCGCTCGCGCCTGCACCTCGTCCCCCGGTTCCGGCAGAAGCTCAGGGACGTTCCCTTCCAGCAGGGCCGCCCGATCTGGGTCGACGACCCGCACTTCAACCTCGACTACCACGTCCGCCACACCGCGCTCCCGGCTCCGGGCGACGACCCTCAGCTTCAGACCTTCGCGGCGAGGGTCTTCTCCCAGGGCCTGGATCGCTCGAAGCCGCTCTGGGAGCTCTGGCTCGTCGAGGACCTCTCCGAGAACCGGTTCGCGGTCGTGGGCAAGTCCCATCACTGTCTCGTCGACGGCATCTCCGGGGTTGACATAACAACGGTCCTCTTCGACCTGGAGCGCAATCCCGAGCCCGCTCCCCCGCCCCCCGCCTGGGTGCCGAAGCCGGAGCCGAGCGATCTCGACGTGCTCGCGAGCGCGCTGGCGGAGCGCGCCGTCCAGCCGGCCGAGGGGATCCGCGCCGCCCGCGCGTTGCTGCGCACCCCCAAGCGCGTGCTGGTCGGAGCGCTCGATGCGATCGCGTCGGCGGGGGCCGTCGCCGGCTCGGGGCTGTCGGCACCCTCCACCCCACTCAACGTCGAGATCGGCGGGCAGAGGCGCTTCGCCTGCGTGAGCGCGGACCTGGGCGACCTCCGGCGGTTCAAGGACGTTTACGGGGGGACCGTCAACGACGTGGTGCTGACGGTCGTCTCTGGCGCGCTCGGGCGCTACCTGCGCTCGATCGGCGAGTCGACCGAGTCCCTCACTCTGCAGGCGATGGTCCCGATCAGCGTTCGCGGCCAGTCCGGCCGCGGTGAGCTCGGCAACCAGATCTCCGCGGTGACCGTGACGCTGCCGATCTTCTCCGAGGACCCGATCGATCGACTGCGCTTGATCAAGCACGAGACCGGCGATCTGAAGGGCTCCCGGCAGGCGGTCGGCGCGAACATGCTCGCCGGGCTCACCGACTTCGCGCCGCCGACGATCGTCTCGCAGGCGGCCCGTTTACAGGCCCGTCAGAGGTTCTTCAACCTGATCGTCACCAACGTCCCGGGGCCCCAGTTCCCGCTCTACGTGCTGGGCAGGCGGATGCTCGAGATCTACCCGATGGTCCCGCTGGCGAAGCGGCAGGCGGTCTGCGTCGGGGTGCTCAGCTACGACGGAAGCGTCAACTTCGGGCTGGTCGGCGACCACGAAGCGATGGCCGGGCTCGACGACCTCGCCGGGCACCTCGCCGAGGAGCTGCGTGAGATGCGACGGCTGAACCCGCCGCCTCCGGCCGGTCAGGCTCCGCCCGCGGGAGGATCCCGCCGCAAGCGCAGCGCGACCAGGGGGAAGATGGCGGTGGACAAGACCGCGGCGGCGACGAGCGAGGCGGCGGTCGACGAGACCATGTGACCCTGCTCGATCGCGATCGTGGTGATCGCGACGACCAGGGGCAGCTGGGTGGAGCTGAGCAGCGCCAGGGCGAAGCGGTCGCGCCCGGCCATCACCCCGCGGTAGAGGGTGAGTGCCGGGATCCCGCGGACGAGCAGGAAGATGAGCAGGAAGGACGGCACCAGGATGGCCTTGCCCGGATCGCTGGTCAAGGCGTCGATGTCGAAGTTCATGCCGCTGACGACGAAGAAGAACGGGATCAGGAAGCCGTAGCCGAGCGCGGTCAGCTTCGATTCGAGGATCTGCACCTCCCGGCCGCGCAACGCGAGCCTGACGATGATCCCGGCGACGAAGCCACCGAGAAGCAGGTCGAGGCCCAGTTCGGCCGCGAGGTAGGCGAGCGTGAAGATGAGGACGACCGCTGCCCGGACCGGCAGCTGCGAGCTCGTCTCCAGGGCTCGCTCGAAGGTCTCCCAGCCCGCTCCCACCGAGCGGACGGCGACGAGGGCGGCGACCAGCGCCGCGCCGATGAAGAGCATCACCAGCAGGCCGCTGGTCAGCGGGGTGACGGTCGAGAAGGCGAAGGTGATCAGGAGGATGGGACCGAACTCGCCCACCGCCCCCGCTGCGAGCAGGAAGGTGCCGAACCTGGTCTTGAGCTCACCGGCGTCGTTCATGATCGGGATCAGGGTTCCGATCGCGGTCGTGGCGGTTGCCGAGCCGACGAACACGACCGAGAGGATCACGCCGGTCGCGGCGAGGATGCCGCCGATCGAGTAGGCGATCACCAGCGACAGCAGCCAACCGACGATCGCGAGCTTCAGCGACGCCCCCTTGATCCGCTGGAAGTCGATCTCGTAGCCGGCGAAGAAGAAGAGCATCCCGAGTCCGAGGTTCGAGAAGAAGGTGATGAAGGAGTCGACGTCGGCGATCCCGAGGACGCCGGGCCCGATCAGGATCCCGAGCAGGAGCTCGACGACGACGACGGGGGCGATCACGCGCTTGCCGGCGAAGCCGACCAGCACCGCCGCGAGCGCGGACGCCGAGACGACGATCAGGAAGTCGGCGGTGTCGACCGTGAGCACGGCGCAACCCTATTCGTGGAGGTGCGCCCGAGCGCACCTCGCGCCGGGACGGAGGACGGGACTCAGCGCACGAGCCGGTAGCGGAAGCGCGAGCCGTCGGAGCGGTACAGACGCTGCCCGCCCCTGCCCCAACCGGCGCTGCGTCCGTCGGCGTTGACGATCACGGCGGTGATCCGGTCGAACCTCCGGGCGCCGGAGAGGCGCACCGTCCCGCGACCCCCGCGCGGCAGGTACTTGACCGACTTCTTCACCGCTCCGCCCGAGACCGTGCCGTCGCGACCGACCAGGGCGACCGCGCCCTGCACGCCGCGACGGGTTCTCACGGCGAGCTTCAGGTTGCGTCGTCGCGTGTTGACGTCGATCAGCGCGTACGCGGTGTTGTCGAGGTGGATCCTGCCTCCCTGCCCGGCACGTCGCAGCGTCCGGCGCCGCACGATCGAGGGATAGCGGGCGGCGTCCGGGAACGCTTGCGCGGCCGACCACTCAGCGCCCGCGGCGGCGAAGCCGGCGAACTCGCGAGAGAACGAGGACCCGTCCGCCTGCGTGAGCGCCCGTCCGTATGCCCCGACGGCGAAATGCCCGCTCTCCGGCGAGAGCTCCCATACGCGTCGGATCAGCTCGTCGCCGTGGCGGCGGGCCAGCCAGTGGTTCCAGACCCCCAGCCCGTAGATCTTCATCCCCTCCCCCGTCATCGGCACCTGGGTGCTGCTCGCGAACTGGCGCAGGTAGCCGATGTAGTCGTCGAGCGCCGGGTAGACCTTCTCCTCCATCCAGACCGCCGTAGCCTCGAACAGCCAGAGATCCTGAAAGGAGTCGTAGCCGAACTGGAGGATGTGGTTGTACTCGTGAGCCACCGTCGCCTGCATGGCCTGCAGGGGGGACCCGCGGAAGCCGGCGTAGTCGTTGTCGAGGACCAAGTAGCCGAACCGCCGCACTCCCCGCTGGCCGGGATCGGGTGCGGCGTAGCCGTAGAGCGATCGGCCCAGCTCCATGATGTAGACGTCGACCTGGCCGTCGGCCCCGACCTCGCCCTTCGAGCCCCGGCGACCGTCGGGCTTCGCGCCTCGCCAGCCGAGCTCGCCGTTCTCGACGGCGATGCTGCGGCGCAACGCCCCGAGGACGCTGTCGACGAACCGCGGCGATGCGGGCGCGTCCCGTCCCCAGTCGCTCCAATGCAGGCAGAACGTCGGATCGCAGACCGGGGACTCGCCGGCCTCTCGCGCGAACAGCGGCTCGGCCGATCCGGCCCCGGGCTGCGGACGCTCCAGGAGCTTCCTCCCCTCCCGGCGGTCGGAACCGCGGAGCTGCGGCAGCAGCAGCGCGAGATCACGCAGGGCGAGGGTCGGATGGGAGGCCGCGAGCGTGGGTGCGGTTCCCAGCGTCAGTGGCGGATGGAGCGCGAGCTTCGCCCGCTGAAGCGCGGCCAGCGCCGCGGGGTCACTTCTCGCCGCGGAGGTCGCCGTTACCCCCGTCGATTCCGCCGGGGACGGTGCCGCCGTCAGGACGAGCAGGCAGGCCGCGAGCGCGAGGACGAGCGGTGCTCGCCGTGGGCGGGGTCGGTTCTGCGGCATCGTCTGGGGCATCCCTTTGCGGTCGGTTGCACGGTGTTCTGGCAACCGATGCCCGCCGCGATCCGCGGCAACGCGACCGGTCGTGCGTCGCAGGTGATAATTCGCATTTCCCCGTGAGCCCCCCCCAGACAAGCCTACGGCTAGCCCTCGCCCAGCTCAACCCCCGAGTGGGGGACATCGACGGGAACGCGGCGCTCGCCCGCGAGGCGATCGCGGCGGCGGTCGAGGCGGATGCCGACATCGTCCTGCTGCCCGAGCTCGCGATCAGCGGCTACCCGCCTGAGGACCTCCTGCTGCGCGGCGATTTCCTGGCCGCCTGCGCCGAGGCCCTCGACGAGCTGGCTCGCGAGGTCCCCGCCGCGCTCGTCGCGCTCGTCGGCTGCCCGCTGCAGGAGACCGCGCTCCACAACTCGCTTGCCGTCCTCTCCGGCGGGCGGATAGCCGCCACATACGCCAAGGTCCACCTCCCCAACTACGGGGTCTTCGACGAGCGCCGCTACTTCGAGCCCGGGGCACTCGGCGAGACGATCGACGTACGCGGAGTCCGGGTCGGGCTCACGGTCTGCGAGGACATCTGGCAGCCCGGTGCGCCGGCCGCCGACGAGACGCGCTCGGGAGCGTCTCTGATCGTCAACGCCTCCGCCTCTCCCTATCACCGCGCGAAGGGGAACGAGCGCGAGTCGATCGTCGCCGCCTGCGCGCGGGAGAACGCGGTCACGGTCGCGCTCTGCAACATGGTCGGCGGGCAGGACGAGCTGGTCTTCGACGGTGAGAGCCTGATCGTCGGCCCCGACGGGGCGCCGATCGCGCGCGGCGCTCAGTTCGACACCGATCTGCTGGTTCGCGACCTGGAGCTCCCCCTGGGACCGTCGCGGGACGGCGGGGGGCAACCGGCCGGCGGCGGTCGTGCTCGGGCCCCGGTCGTCGCCGAGGTCGGCCAGCCGCCGGGCGATCGCCCCGGCAGGTCGCCGATCCCCAAACCGCTGTCCTCGCCGCCGCTGTCCTCGCGCCTGGATCCGCTCGAGGAGGTGTACGCGGCGCTGACGCTCGGCCTGCGCGACTACATGGCGAAGAACGGGTTCACGCACGCCGTCCTCGGCCTATCCGGCGGGATCGACTCGGCCCTGGTCGCGGAGATCGCGGCCGACGCGATCGGCGCCGAGGCGGTCACGTCGGTGATCATGCCCTCGCCTCACTCCAGCGACGAGACGCAATCTGACGCCCGCCTGATCGCGGCCAACCTCGGCTGCCCCGTGGTCGAGCTCGGGATCGGCGGGCTGATGGAGGCCTACGGGCTGGCGCTGGCGGGACCGTTCGCGGGTCGTGACCCCGACCTGACCGAGGAGAACCTGCAAGCCCGGATTCGCGGCAACCTGGTGATGGCGCTCTCCAACAAGTTCGGCTGGCTGCCCTTGAGCACCGGCAACAAGTCGGAGATGTCGGTGGGCTACACGACGCTCTACGGCGACATGGCGGGCGGCTTCGCGGTGATCAAGGATGTGCCGAAGACGCTCGTCTACGACCTCGTCGAGGATCGCAACCGGCGCGCCGGCGGAGAGCTGATCCCAGCCTCGGTGATCGAACGACCGCCCTCTGCGGAGCTGCGACCGGACCAGCGCGACTCCGACTCCCTACCGCCGTACGAGGTGCTCGACGCCGCGCTGGAGATCTACATCGAGCGCGACGGTAGCCGCGCGGGGCTCGTCGACGCCGGCATTCCCGAGGACGTGGCCAGACGCGTTGCCGACCTGGTGGACCGAGCCGAGTACAAGCGCCGCCAGGCCCCACCAGGCGTGAAGATCAGCACGAAGTCGTTCGGCCGCGATCGCCGCCTGCCCATCACCAACCACTGGAAAGGCTGAGCGCCCAGCAGCCTGACTATCCGGCTGCGCCCTGCTTCCCGGTGACGCTGGCCAACCGCGGTCGCCCGGACGGAGGCGCGGGCGGGTCTGCGTGAGCCGACGTCCCGGTCGTGCCGGCGGAGGACGCCGCGGCGGTTTGCTCAGTCGAAGCGGAAGGGGCGCACCGCGATGATCACCCGGGATGCGGCGCAGAGGTTGTCGTCGTCGTCGACCATGCGAACGTCCCAGACCCAGCTCGTGCGGCCGCGATGCATCGCCGTCGCCGTCGCCCGGATCGTGCCCTTGGTGGCGGGTCGGAAGAAGAGCGACTCGTTCGCCTGCCCGACCGCGCCGAGGTCGGGCGCGACGGCCATGAACGTCGCCCGTGAGGTGATCGACTCGGCAAGTGCCGCATAGGCGCCTCCGTGGACGATCCCGAAGGGCTGCTTGACCTTCTCGGTGATCTCCATGTTCCCCGTCGCAGTCGCCTCCCCGTCGAAGGAGAAGCCCTCGAAGCCGAGGACGTCGTCGAGGCCGCCGCGGGCGGCGGGCTTTGCTTCGTCTTGCACCAAGTCAGCCTAGAGCACCGCTGAGATGGCGAACGGCGCTGCCGCCTCCCCGGTCGCGTAGGCTCTGCGACCGATGGCGGGCACACTGCAAGGGGATCAACGCGCTCTGCTTCAGCTTCTCTACGAGCGGGGGCAGAGCTACGACGACATCTCGGGACTGCTGGGGGTTCCCGTGGACGAGGTTCGCGAGCGCGCCCGCGCGGCGCTCGAGCAGATCGGCGGCGGCGATCCCGACGCCGAGCTTCCACTGACCGACTTCCTGCTCGGCAAGGCGGACCCGATCGGCCGCGCCGACGCTATCCGCCATCTGCAGGGCGACGCCGAGGCGCTTGCGCTCGCCGAGCGGATCCAGACGGCCCTGACGCTGCTCGCGCCCGATGCCAAGCCGGTGAAGCTGCCGGAGCCGCGCGGGCGGACGCGCAAGGCGGCACTCCCGATCGGCGCCGACGCGAACCCGACGACGGGCCTGGCTGACGAACCATCGCCGCAGAGCGCCCCCGGTCCCGGGGCGAAGCTCGTCTCCTCACCTCGTTCGTGGCTGTTCGCGGCGCTGGCGGGGATCGGCCTGGTCGCGGTGATCGCGATCCTGGCGGTCGCCGGGGTGTTCGGCGGCGCGGATGCCGACCCCGAAGCCGGCGCGGACGCCGCCGGGCAGTCGGCCGAGGAATCCGCTCAGCGTCAGATCACCAGCGTCGACCTTCGCCCCGTCGACGGCAGCGGCGTCGCGGGCAAGGCGGAGTTCCGGCTGATCGACGACCAGCAGCTCGTGATCGACCTCGAGGTCCAGGGTCTCGACCCGACCCCACCGAAGGGCACGGCCTACCTGCTTTGGCTGATCCTCGGACAGCAGGCCGGGTACCCGGTCAGCGCGCCGCTGGTGCCCGACGAGAACGGCGCGTTCGAGAACCGGCTCGCGATCCCGACCGACGTCGCCGTGACCTTCGGCAGCCAGGCCTCGGCGGTCCGCATCTCGCAGACGCCGGTGTCGGATCTGCGCAAGCAGGTGCGCACGGCGACCGAGCAGCAGTCTCCGATCCTCCCCTTCGTCGGCACCGACCTGGCGAGCGGCGACATCCCCCTCGTGCGAGACGGCAAGGGGAAGGGGGGCGGACGTCAGGGTGGAGGCGCCGCCGAGAGCGAGCAGGGCGCCGACGCCGGCGGCTGAGCCGGGGGCTCAGGGGATCAGCTTGCCGGGGTTCATGATCCCGGTGGGATCCAGCCGGTCCTTGACGGCGCGCAGCGCGTCGACTCCGAGCTCGCCGACCTCGGCTCGCATGTAGGAGGCGTGGTCGCGCCCGACCGCGTGATGGTGGGTGATCGTCCCGCCGCAGCCGACGATCGCCTCGCTCGCCACGCGCTTCAGCTCTCGGCATTGTCGGATCTCGGCTTCGGAGCGCGCCTGGGTGACGAAGGTGAAGTAGAGCGAGACCCCGTCGCGGTAGACGTGCGAGACGTGGCACATGACGACGCCTCGCCGGGACGGGCTCGCGGCCTCGATCTCGGCGGCGAGCGCAGCTCTGACCGCCGCGTACAGCTCGCCGGCGCGGGCGTAGGTGTGCGAGGTCTCGAGCGTCTCGACCAGGATCCCGTGGTCGATCAGCGCGTCGCGGAGGTACGGGCCCTCGAAGCGGGATCGCTGCCAGGATCGTCCGGCACCTCGCCCGATCGGGACCGCTCCCCCGCGACGGAGGGCGACGCGGCCGAGGGAACGACGACGACGGACGGCCTCGGCTTCCCCCTCCCAGCCGACGATCAGCATGCAGCCATCGCCGCGACGGCGCAGCGACAGGTACCTGGAGAGCCCCCAGCGCTTGAGGCCGTCGAGGCCCGCGGTCGCGAGCGAGACCTCGGTCTCGTCGCGATCGGAGAGTCGGAAGACGTCAGGGGCGGTCCCGGACTGAGCCATCGCCCGGGCGATCTCGATGCCCCCGCCGAAGCTCGGGGCGATCCAGGCCTCGTAGGCCCGTCCCTCGGGAGTCGCCCGCACCCTCACGGTCACGTCCGTGATCACGCCGAGGACGCCCTCCGAGCCCAGGATCAGCTCTCGCAGCGATGGGCCCGCCGCGGTGTGCGGCGTCTGCAGGGTCGCGAGCGTTCCCCTCGGGCCGACCATGCGGACCGCGGTCACGAGCTCGTCGAAGCGGCCGTACCCGGTCGACGCCTGCCCCGCCGACCTCGTCGCCGCGAAGCCGCCGACCGTCGCGTACTCGAAGGACTGCGGGAAGTGCCCGAGCGTCAGGCCCGCGGATCCGAGCCCCGCCTCCGCGTCGGGTCCCCGCAGCCCGGGGCCGAGAGCAGCGGTCATCGATCGGTGGTCGATCGCGAGGCCCCTGAGAGCGGAGAGGTCGAGACTGATCAGGCGTTCGTGGCCGCCGCGGATCGGCGCGACTCCGCCGACCACGCTGGTGCCGCCGCCGAAGGGGACTACGGCGATCCGGTGCTTCTCGCAGGCCGAGAGCAGGGCTTCGACCGCGGCCGCGTCGGGCGGGGCGAGGACCGCGTCGGGGGCATCGGCGAGCTTCCCCGAGCGCAACTCGATCAGATCGGCGTAGCTCTTCCCCCGGGCATGGCGGATCCGGTCCTCGGGCTCCGCGCTGAAGCGGGCAGCTCCGCCGGCGGCGGCGATCACGTCCGCCGGGAGCTCGGCGGCGGGCGGTAGCTCGACCGCTCCGATCGGGACGCTGGGCGACGGCTCACCGATGCCCACCCGCTCCTCCAGCAACGCGAGCAGCTCGGCGGAGAGCACGGGCGTCCTCCCCTCCGCCCCCCATCTGTCGTAGGCGGTGTCGCGATGGATGCCCACGGGCTCAGCGGTGGGCATGTGAGCTGCGCCTGACGACCGAGTCGATGCCCTCCAGCGCCCTCTCCAGCAGTTCCCCGGTGGCCCTGCGCATCATCGGCGCCCCCAGGCGGGAGAGGCCCCTGAGGCCACGATGGGCGGCGATCGAGATCTTCGTCGCACCGACCCCGTCCGCGGCGATCCCGAACTCGAGGCTGGAGCTGTTCATGAACCCCTCGAACGGCGTTCCCTCCAGCTCCTGGCTCCAGACGATCCTGCTCCCCCGAGTCGCCTCCTCGCAGTGGTAGTCGGCGCGAACCGATTTCCCCTTGCTGGTGGTCAGGACCTGGGTGAACCGCAGGCCCGGCTCCCCCGGCTCCCCCTCGACGGCCTCGACGCGCGAGGTCTCAGGCCAGAACCTCGGCAGGTTGTGCGGGTCGGCGAGGAGCGACCAGACGTCAGCCGGCTCGGCCGCGACCGTCCTCGTCCTCCTGATCGTGGGCATCTGAGCCCCCTCCTCGGACCGGCTCACCCACGCAGCCGGCGCAGGTCCCGGACGAGAAGGAGGTGCTTGAGCTGGGTGCAGGTCGCGGCGAGGCCCTCGAGGCTCTCCAGCGCTTCCTCCCGCCGGGCGGCGCTTCGTGAGCGCAGCGACGGTGCCATCAGCTGCTCCAGCAACGCCGCCTCGCGATCGGCCGAGGTCCGGAAGACGCGAAGGTTGCGCCCCTGGACCCCGAAGCTCGCCAGCTCGGCCGCCGCGCGCACGATCTCGACGTCGGTCTCGTCGTAGTGCTTGCCGCCGCCGCGCTGGATCGGCTGCAGCAGCCCGTACTCCTCGAGCTCGCGAACGAGCTCGGCGCCGGCCCCGGTCTGCTCGAGCAGGTCGTCGTGGACGATCCACTCCCCGGGCTCCTCCAGGGTCATCGCCCGTCGCGAGGAGCGGGTGCGCCCGTCGCGCTCTCGGTCGCCGCCGATCTTCCCCGCCGCCAGCTCCTGCCGGATCACGCGCAGGGGGAGGAACTCGTCCCGCTGCATCTTCAGGATCGTGCGCAGCTGCTCGACGTCGGCCTGGCTGTAGAGCCGGTAGCCGCCGCGGGTCCGCCGCGGGCTGAGCAGCTTCTGGTCCTCCAGGTAGCGGATCTTGGAGATCGAGATGTCGTCGAACTCCTGGCCGAGGACCTTGCAGACGGCTCCGATCGTCAGCGCCTTGCGCGGCCGTGAGTCCCGTCCGGAGCGGCTCGCCTCCGACGAGGGCGAAGCACCGTCGTCGTGGCGGGCGGCGCCCTCGGCGCCACGCCCGCCTGCTGTGGCTGTCTCCATCGCTCAGCGCTCCAGGTAGCTCAGCTTGAACTTGCCGATCTGGATCTCGTCGCCGTCGACGAGCAGGTGAGACTCGATCCGATGGCGGTTGACGTAGGTTCCGTTGAGCGAGCCGAGATCGTCGATGTAGAGGCCGTCGCGACGGCGGACGAGCAGGGCGTGGTTACGGGAGACCGTGACGTCGTCGAGGAAGACGGGTGCGTCCGGGGTGCGTCCGATGCTCATCCGGTCGCTGTCGATCGGGAAGCTCTCCCCCGAGCGCCCCCCGCCGCTGCGGATCACCAGGGCCGCGCCCTCGGCCTCGACCAGCTCCTCGATGTCGATCGGCTGGAAGTCGCCGGTCTCGCCGATCGTGTAGGTCAGGGTCGCCGGGTCGTCGCTGCCCTCGGGCCTGCCCAGGAACGCGCCGCACTTCTGGCAGTAGTTGGCTCCTTCGTCGTTGACGAAGCCGCACTCGTGGCAGTGGAGCGCCATAAGTCCCTCCTAGACCGACCCCTCGCCGGTCACGCGTCCGGCGAGGATGTCGGAGAGCTTCTCGACGTCGTCGCCCGTGATCAGAGCATCGCCGGACTCGTGCGACGTCCGCAGCCGGTTGACCAGCTCCGCCCGGAGGATGTCGATGCGACCGTGCAGCATCCGCCGCCGGTAAGAGACCTCCCGCTCCTCAGCGGTCAGCGCCTCGATCAGCTCCTTGAGCTCCTCGTCGCTCATCGCGCCGATGTCGGGAAACGTCTCTTCCATCACTCACCCAGGCTTTCTCACGTCCGTCACGGCGGCCGCGTTGTGATCAGCACCGCTCGATCAGCAGGCTCGAAGCGATTATATGGACCATACCCGAAGGGTCAATCAGAACTTGAAGGTTGAGACGCGGACTGCACCGATTCGCGAGCCGCGCGCACGTAGTTGGCCGTCGCCAGGATCGAGAGGGCGACACCGGCGCAGAAGCCGACCTCGATGATCGTCCAGTCGAGCACCATCGACCAGAAGATCCCCCCCATGATCAGGAAGGCCCCGATCCTGCCGGTCCAGGTGATCTCGAGGTCCGCCCCATGCTTGAGGCCGTAACGGGCAAGCAGCAGGGTCGCGATCTCGCGGGCGACGAGCAGGCCGATCGCAACTCGTGGGAGCAGCTCGAAATGCCAGCAGACGGCGGCGCCGGCGAGGATCGTCAGGCGGTCCACGACCGGATCGAGAAGCGCCCCCAGGCGGCTGTACTGGCCGGTGGCGCGGGCGATGAAGCCGTCGAGGAGATCGCCGAGCGCGATCGCGAGGAAGATCACGGAGGCCAGGGCGTCGCGGCCGTCTCCGGAATCGAAGGCGAGCACGCAGAAGACCGGGATCGCGGCGAGCCTCACGTAGCCGATCAGGTTCGGGATCGTGAACGGCCGCAGCGGTTCCCCGGCACGCGTCTGCGGCGGTTCCGGCCCCGAGCGGTCGATCCCCAGCAGCCGCTTGCGGCTGAGCCCTCGTCTGGATGAACCAAGCCCCGGGCCGGGCATCCGGTCAGTCGATCTCCGCGAGGATCTCGCGGATGCGCTCGGTCGCGCCCTCGAGCTCGACCCGCTCCTCCGCGCCGGTGCCGCGCACCTGCGACTCGACCACGCCCTCGGCGAGGCCGCGCTTGCCGAGGGTGAGCCTCAGGGGGCACCCGAGCAGCTCGGCGTCGGTGAGCTTCTCGCCGGTTCCGGCGGAGTCGCGATCGTCGAGGACGGTATCGATGCCCTCGGCGAGCAGCCGTTGGTAGAGGTCGGCGGCCGCGTCGGCGGTCTCCTCGCCGGCCTTGCCGAGGGCGACGAGGTGAACGTCCCAGGGGGCGATCGCGCGCGGGAAGCTGATGCCCTTCTCGTCCGCCCGCTGCTCGATGGCTGCGGCGACGATGCGGGCCGGTCCGATGCCGTAGCAGCCCATCACGATCGGCTGCTCCTTGCCCTGCTCGTCGAGGTAGCCGGCCCCGAGCGCCTCCGAGTAGCGGGTGCCGAGCTTGAAGATGTTCCCGACCTCGATCGCCGACTCGATCTCGATCCTCCCGCCGGCACCGGTGGTGTCCCCCGCCTCGACGGTGCGGATGTCGCACTCCTCGAAGGGGAAGTCCCTGCCCGGCTCGACGCCGACCAGATGGGCGTCGGTCTCGTTCGCCCCGGTGACGAGGCCGGCGCCGGAGATCGCCCGGTCCTTGAGGATCGGCACGCCCGCGGGAAGGCCGACCGGGCCGATGAAGCCGACCGGGCCGATCCGACCCTGGATCTCCTCGGCACTCGCTTGGCGAACGGGCCCGCCGAGATGGTTGGCGAGCTTGATCTCGTTGAGGCGATGATCGCCGCGAACCAGAGCCATCAGCAGGCCGCGCTCGGCGCTCACCACGGGCATCGCCTTGATCAGCGCGCCCGGGGCGACGCCGAGCTGGGAGGCGACCGCCTCGACCGTGGTCAGGCCCGGGGTCTCGACGCGCTCGGGCGCGGGCCGGGGGTCGGGAAGCTCGACGGCCTGGGCGTTGGCGCTCGCGACCTCGACGTTGGCGGCGTACCCGGGCGCCAGCGCGACCTCGTCCTCGCCGGCCGCGCAGGGAGCCATGTACTCGTGCGCCCCCGAGCCGCCCATCATCCCGACGTCGGACTCGACCGCGTACCAGCGGATCCCGGACCGGTCGAAGATCCGCTCGTAGGCGCCGGCCTGAAGCTCGTAGGAGCGCTCCAGCCCCTCCTCGTCGCGGTCGAAGGAGTAGCCGTCCTTCATCGTGAACTCGCGAGTCCGCAGCACGCCCGCGCGGGGGCGCGGCTCGTCGCGCTCCTTGGTCTGCATGTGGAAGAGCATCAGCGGCAGCTCGCGGTAAGAGCGGACGTCATGGGAGACGTGCGTCGTGATCGCCTCCTCGTGCGTCATCGCCAGGACCATCTCCGAGTCCTTGCGGTCGCGCAGCTTGAAGAGCTCCTCGATCTCGTAGCGGCCCGTCTTCTTCCAGGGGGCGGCAGGCTGCAGGAGGGGCATCAGCATCTCGTGGCAGCCGATCGCCTCCATCTCCTCGCGCAGGATCGCCTCGACCCGCCGGACGCTTCGGAACCCCGCCGGCATCCAGGTCCACAGGCCCGAGCCGAGCTGCCGGATCAGGCCCGCCCTGACCATCAGCTTGTGGGAGATCGCCTCGGCGTCGGCCGGCGCCTCCTTCAGCGTCGGCAGCATGTAGTTGGACAGGCGGGTCACCAAGCCTCCATCTTGTAGCTCTTCCAGAGCCCGGACTCGGTGTCGAGGCTGTCATACAGGCGCTGTGCGGTCTCGTTGTCGGGGGCCGTGTCCCAGTAGAGCTTCGCCGCGCCGCGTTTACGGCACATCCCGCGGCAGTGCTCGATCAGCATCCGCCCCACTCCCTGACCCCGAGCCGCCGGGACGACGAAGAGGTCGTTGAGGACGCCGACGCGCGCCGCATCGAGGGTCTGCCAGGTCCAGAACACCGTGGCGAACCCCAGCGGTGTGCCGTCGGCGGCGCGGGCGAGGAGCTGCGAGCCCTCGGTCGGGTCGCCGATCAAGGCTCGCGAGAGAGCGATCAGCCGATCGTCCCGCGGTGAGACCTCGTAGAAGTCGCAGTAGCCCCGCATCAGCGGCAGCAGCACCTCGAGATCGGTCACCCCGACGACCTGGATCGAAACCGAGCTGTCCTCCACCGGGGGCATGCGGGGACTCTACGAGAATCGGCCGCGCCTGCCGAAGTCCCCTCCCGCGGATCCCACCGCGGTGGACACGCCCTCAGGCGCTCACGGCCAAGTACCACCCACCCAACGACCCAAGCAGCGCCCCTGCTTCCAACGTCGTTGGGCAACCGACGGAAGCGGACGGCGAAGCCGGAGCATTTCGTCGGCGGTTATCCAGACGCCAAACGCTCTTGCTGGCGCTCGTCGCTGATCTGCACCACGTTCCAGGCGAGGCCCAGCTTCGCCATCGTCTTGATGATCATCGAGCTCGGGTCGACCTCGTACCAGCGCAGGCCGTGGGTGGCCGAGCGCGGGAAGGCGTGATGGTTGTGGTGCCACGACTCACCCAGGGAGGGGATCGACAGCCAGAAGACGTTCGTCGACTTGTCGTCGACATCGAAGCGACGGCTACCGAGGAAGTGGCAGACGGAGTTGACGCTCCAGGTGACGTGGTGGACGAAGAAGATCCGCACGAACCCACCCCAGAGCAGCCCGAGCGCGGCGCCCTGGAGGGTGCCGGTGACCGCGAAACCGGCGACCGTCGGGATGATCAGCCCGGCGACGACGATCGCGATGAAGTGGCGGTTGATCCAGCGCATCCCCCTGTCCTCGTAGAGGTCCGGGGCGTACTTCTTCCAGTCCGCCCGGCCGTGTTCGACCATCAGCCAACCCGCGTGAGCGTGCCAGAGGCCGCGGAGGACGCCTTCCAGTCCGCGCTCCTGCCCGACGTGCGGCGAGTGCGGGTCGCCCTCGACGTCGGTGTGGGCGTGGTGCTTACGGTGGTCGGCGACCCAGGAGATGACCGAGCCCTGCACGGACATCGAGCCGAGGATCGCGAGCGCGTACTCGATCGACTTGTAGGTCTGGAACGCCCTGTGGGTGAGCAGACGGTGATAGCCGACGGTGACGCCGATCGCCGTCAGCAGGTACATCACGCCGAAGATGATCAGGTCGGCGCCGGTGACGATCTCGTTCCAGAAGAGGACGATCGCGGCGATCGTCGCGACGAACGGAAGGACGACCGCGCCGAGGTTCGAGTACTTCTCGAGCGGGGTCATGCCACGCCGTTCGGGCTCCGGGGCCCGAGATCGCGGAGTGGCGGCTGCGGGAGCTTGCGCGGTCGTGCTCATGTCATGCAGGCTAGATAACTTAATGGCATAGTTCTTGGCCCATGGACAACGATCTAACGGCAAGATCTTGTGATTTATGAATGAATCCATCGCCAACCCTCCTCTTGGATGGGGCCTTCCCGTTGCCCTCGCCGATGCGATCGAGCCCGTCCTCCCCGCTCTTGCGGCCGAGATGATCGACGTGATCGCGGTCGAGGTCCCCGAGTACGCGAGGCCGCTGGAGGGATCGTTCGGCCGCGGCGTACGCCGCGGCGTCGAAGAGGCCCTGAGCCAGTTCGTAACGACGATCCGCGACCCCCGCGCGGGCAGAGGCGCCGGCCGGGAGATCTACGTCCAGCTCGGCCGCGGAGAGCTGCGGCAAGGGCGCAGCCTCGACTCGCTGCTGGCCGCCTACCGCGCCGGCGCCCGCGTCGCCTGGCGCCGGCTCAGCGGCACCGCCGAGAGAGCGGGTTTGCCGCCCGAGGTGATCTATGCCCTCGCCGACGCGATCTTCGCCTACATCGACGAGCTCTCCGCCGAGTCGGCGGAGGGATACGCGGCCGAGCAGGCGGCGCGGCAGGATCAAGCTCGGATCAGACGCGACCGACTGCTCAGCTCCCTGCTTCTCCCCGACCCGCCACCGCTCGCCGACCTCGAGCGGCTCGCGGCCGAGGCGGACTGGCGAGCGCCGGCCACTGTCGCCGCCCTCGTCTGCGCCGCCGAGCAGCTCGGGCCCCTCGCCCGCTCGCTGCCCGCCGGAACGATGAGCGGCAGCGTCGACGGGTTCGGCTGCCTGCTCCTTCCTGGACCGGACGGCGGCGCGATCGACGAGCTCCGCGGCGCCGTCGGCGGTCTCCCCGCGACCCTGGGCCTCGTCGCCCCATGGACGGACGCCGGGCGCTCCTGGGAGGACGCTCGCGCCGTCCACGCGCTGCGCGGTGCGGAGGCGCTCGAAGGTGACGGCCTGCTGCTCACCGAGGACGTGCTGGCTGAGATCGTGCTCCTCGAGTCGGCGCCCCGAATCGCCCGCCTCGCGGCACGTCGCCTCGGCCCGCTGGATGGCGAGACCCCCGCGAGCCGTGCCCGCCTCCTCGAGACCCTGCGCGCCTCGCTACGCCACCAGGGCCGGATCCGCGAGACGGCGGACGAGCTCCACGTCCACCCCCAGACGGTCCGCTACCGCCTCTCGCGCCTTCGCGACCTCCTCGGGGACGCTCTCGACGACCCCGACGCTCGGTTCGACCTCGACCTCGTCCTGCGCGCCGAGGCGATCGGCGCCTCGCCGCTCTAGGCCCGAGTGAACCTGCGACCCGCGGTTGGCGAGGCTTCCTCGTCGAGCTCAACCTTGCTGCCGTTGCCGCCGGACTTGACGGGCTTCAGGTAGGGCTCGCCGCCGCTACCGGGGGCGGTGATGTCCTCGTTGCTCTCGGCGGCGGCCTTCTCCATCGCCGCGATCTTCTCGGGGGTCAGATCGCCGGCGTTCTCCTCCTCGATCTTGCGCAGCCACTCGGCACCCTCAGCGGCTTCGTTCGCGTCGACCTCGATCTTGCCCTCGCGGCCGAGCGACTTGTCGATCTCCTCGAACAGCGTGTCAACGAGCTGCTCCTGGGGGATCTTCCGCAGCGGCTTGCCGTGGGCGAAGATCAGGCCCTCGTCCTTGGCGCCGGTGATCCCGAAGTCGGCGTGCGAAGCCTCGCCGATCCCGTTCACCGCGCAGCCGAGCACCGCAACCTCGATCGGCTCGGTGTAGCCCTCCAGGCGCTGCTCGATCTCGGTCACCACCGTGTCCATGTCGAACTGCAGGCGCCCGCAGGTCGGGCAGGCGATCAGGACGGGGCCGCGCTCGCGCAGCTGCAGCGCCTTGAGGATCTCCCAGCCGACCTTCACCTCCTCCTCGGCGTGGAAGGTCGAGAGGCTGATCCGGATCGTGTCCCCGACGCCGTCGGCGAGCAGCGTGCCGAGTCCGACGGCCGACTTCAGCGAACCCGACCACTTGGTCCCCGCCTCGGTGATCCCGAGGTGGATCGGGTAGGGGATCTTCTCGCCGAGCAGGCGGTTGGCG